>NZ_JAFKPJ010000018.1:0-115368 GCF_019633765.1 Bacteroides sp. 11BF | reverse complement strand
AAGTTCTAATGGAACTTTAACTCAGTCAATAATAGAGATAATATAAAAATTAAAACCTTTAAATGACAAGAAGCCTATGATGAATAAACAACCTCTTGTGGTGGGATGATTCCCACTTCCTAATTTTACCTTACCTGCATTTTGAGAAATCAATCGATTAACAAACAATTTAATCATCTATCTTTTATGAATGAAGATCGCAAGAAACGAGGACTAGCAAATAGCAAGCTCCTTACGGCCGTGGCAATAACTGCTTTGTTTATAGGCAGTGGTAATGCGGTGGCTGCTTCAACTGCTTCCGGCAGTGCTTATGAAGTGACAGAACAATTACAGTCGCAAGCTATTAGTGGTGTAGTGACTGATGCAAACGGAGAGCCTGTTATTGGTGCCAGTGTTTCAGAGAAAGGGACAACAAATGGTACTATTACAGATATTAATGGCAAATTCAGTTTAAATGTTAAACCCGGGGCTGTCTTGAAAGTCACATTTGTGGGCTATAAGCCACATGAAGTGAAAGCTACAAGAACAATGAAAATCATTTTGACAGAAGACAGTGAGCTTTTGGATGAAGTTGTCGTTGTAGGTTATGGCACTCAAAAGAAAGAGAACCTGACAGGTGCAGTCGCATCGGTAGATGTGAATAAAACGTTGAGTAGCCGCCCGATTGCGGATGTCGGACGTGGTCTACAGGGGACGACTCCAGGACTTTCTGTTGTAATCCCGAGTGGAGAAATTGGTTCGGATCCTACCATGAAGATCCGTGGCCAGATTGGGTCTATTAACGGAGGTTCCGCTCCGCTTATTTTAATGGACAATGTTGAGATTCCAAGTATTCAGATGGTCAATCCGGACGATATTGAATCTATTTCGGTTTTGAAAGATGCGGCAGCATCTTCTATTTATGGTGCAAAAGCTGCGTTTGGTGTTGTATTGATTACTACTAAAAAAGGAGCTAAGCAGGAAAGTATAAATGTGAGCTACTCCGGAAACTTTTCTTGGCAGAATATTTCCAAGAAAATGGAGATGGGAGGCATTGATGCCTTGGAGTATTCGGTCGAAGCTTTTAAACGTGTGGGAGGAACCGTAGCCGGTGCATTTGTTCAGATTACTGAAGAGGGGCTTGTCAAAGCCAAAGAGTGGGACCAAAAGTATGGTGGCAAGTTAGGTCCTAATGATCCTTACGTGTATGGTCGTGACTGGTATGTAGACGCCAATAACCGTAAGATTGGTTTGAGAACTTTCGATCCATATGATTATATGATTAAAGAGTGGACTCCCTCAATGACTCATAATCTCTCGGTTAATGGTAAAAGCGGACGTACGACTTATAATATTGGCTTCGGTTATCTGGATCAAACAGGACTGATGAAACCGGCGAAAGATGATGATTTTAAACGCTATAATGGCTCTTTAAGAATCAGTACCGATATTAATAAATATGTCACAGTGAGAGCTGGAGCCATGTATTCTAAACGTGAAAAGAGATACGCCTATGCTACTTCCTCTACTACAGCTGATCCTTGGTTGTATTTATACCGCTGGGGACCGAACATGCCGATGGGGTATGATGATGAAGGAAATATTATCCGCAGCCCGCATTCGGAAGTAGCTCAAGCCAATACGGCATCACGTGCATACAACTATATAAATGTAAACGTAGGGGCTACGGTCAATATTATGAAAAACTGGAAGTTGGATATTGACTATACACATGCTACCAATGAATATGTACTTAAAACTCCTGGTACCCGCTATACAGCTCTTAATTCATGGGGTGGAGCAGTAGCTAAAAATGATGCCAGTGGTAATCGTATTTATGTCAATGAAGCCGGCGAAACAGTTGCTGCCGGAACTCCGGGAGCAATGCCTGCCTATAAATTAGGTATGACAGAGTATACGGCTCATGGAGCGAATCCCGACCATATGTATCGACGTTCTGAGACAACGAACCAGGACACTTGGAATATTTCTACTACATATGACTGGAAAGTAGATAAGAATAATGCGTTTAAGTTTTTGGTCGGCATGAACCGGGTGACTTATGATGAAGAATACAACTGGTCGCGGAAAGGTGACTTATCTGATATTACCAATCCACAGTTTGACCTCGCTGTAGGTTTACAAGAGGCAAGTGGAGGATACGATTGGGAGGGTCAACTCGGGTTCTTCGGACGTATCAATTACGCTTTAAAGGATAGATACTTATTGGAGGCTAATCTCCGTTATGATGCAACTTCCAAATTTCCGGATAACTTGCAATGGCGATGGTTCCCATCTTTTTCAGCCGGATGGCGTGCAAGTGAAGAATCTTTCATGCAGTGGATGAAACCTGCTGTCACATCATTGAAATTCAGAGGGTCGTGGGGTATTATCGGTGACCAGACTGTATCCAATTCTTTATATATTCCTACCATGTCTACCGGCCAACTGAATTGGCTGGACGAGAGTGGAAATAAGCTGGTTTATGTAAGTACACCCAGTGCAGTGGCAAGTAACATCACTTGGCAGGACATTCAGACTGTCGATGTCGGCTTGGATGCACGTTTTCTGGATGGCGAACTCGGTTTAACTGTTGACTGGTATCAACGTGATACAAAAAATATGATTGTCCCGGGTGCCGGTGTTACTTTGGCGTTTGGTACCGGAGCCCCGAAAGGAAATTTTGGTTCTTTGAGAACCAGAGGATGGGAAATCGCACTTGATTACAATCACCGTTTTTCTAACGGATTAGGTATAAATGCGATGGCTACCCTGTCTGATGCTGAAACAGAGATTACTAAATATAGTGATACCCGGGTCGTTAGTGATTGGTATGTTGGTAAAAAGTATGGAGAGATCTGGGGATATCAGACGGAACGTCTATATCAGAAAGATGATTTCGTATATAATGGAGATCAGATTGTGACAACTTGGGCTTTGAATGGTAAAGAGGTTGCTCAGGGAACTAAAGGTGCTAAAAAAGTGAATAAACTGAAAGGGGATAATCCTGTTTATCAGGACTTTTTGCAGAGTGGCAACTTTGTTTTTGGTCCGGGTGACGTAAAATTTGCTGATTTGAATGGCGACGGATTGATCGATTCCGGAAGTGGAACAGTCGATGATCCGGGTGACCGTAAAGTAATCGGTAATTCCACTCCGCGCTACGAATATGGTTTCCGTTTGGGAGCCGACTATAAGGGGTTTGATTTTTCTGTATTCTTCCAAGGTGTTGGTAAACGCGAAGTTTGGGGTAATGGTTTTCTTGCTATTGCCGGATATAACTCTTCGGATGGTGCCATGCCTCAGGCTATTGCCGGAAATTATTGGCGGGAAGACCGTACTGATGCTTTTTATCCGCGTCCTTACAATTTAGCCGGTTCCAATAACTCTTTGAATATGGTAACTCAGTCGCGTTACCTTCTCGATATGTCTTATTTGAGAATGAAAAATATCACGATAGGTTACTCCATACCTGCCGATATCCTACGAAAAGTGCGGATGCAGAAAGCGCGTATCTATATGTCTTTAGAGAACTTTGTGACTTGGGATAATTTGAATGGTCTGCCTATCGATCCGGAAGAGGTACAAGGATTTTCGATGTTTAATACAGATAATTATAATTCGGGTCGTACCGGTGTCGGAACTCCTACCTTTAAGAGCTTGTCCGTTGGTATTCAGTTGAATTTCTAAAATAAAGAAGAATATGAAAAAATATATATTTACTTTACTTTCACTTGCCGCACTGAGTTTCACCAGTTGCGATGATGTGTTAGACCGTCCTCAGTTGACGAAACCGGTTGATACGAACTATTGGCGAAGCGAAACAGATTTCCGTCTGTATGCCAATGAATGTTATCCTAATTACTTTGTTGGCTATAACAATACATGGGGAGTGGATTATGCTCCGTTGCGTGGATATTATTTTTCGGATGATAACGCATGGGCAGGAAAGCAGTCTGTGATGGAAAATGCCGTTCCGTCCAGCAGGGGATCGAGCAGCTTGTCTACTGGTAGCGACCTTTGGTTGACTAAGTATGGAAGTGCAACTTGGAATTTTGCATGGGTACGTAAAATTAATACGATGATCGACAGACTTGATATGTATGGCAAAGTAAATCTGACAGAAGAAGCATACAATCACTGGATGGGGGTTGCCCGCTTCTTCCGGGCATTCGAATATCATCGTTTGGTCTGGTCTTTTGGAGACGTCCCCTATTTTGATAAGGTTTTTTTGGAGACAGACGCAGCTCAAATGTATAAAGACAGGACGCCGAGAGCTGAAGTCATGGAGAAAGTTTATGATGATTTGAAGTTTGCTTTTGAGAATCTTCGTTTGTCAGACGGTGCGATGTATTTGAATAAAGACATAGCAGCCGGCTTTATTACCCGGATTATGTTGTATGAAGGCACTTGGCAGAAATATCATAATTTAGATCAGGCATTGGCAAAAAAATATCTGGAATTTGCCAAGGAAGCGGGTGATTATGTGATTGGTACCGGGAAATATGCGATTTCCGGAGATTTCAGAAGCTTGTTCGGTTCTCAGGACTTGAAGGGACACAAAGAGATGTTGATGTACAGGCACTATGATGCTGCGAATGCGACACATCACGTGGCTTCTTATTCGAATGGTTACGAGGGGCAGTCCCCGTCTCCTAATCTGGCATTGGCTAAGTCATTCTTATGTAATGATGGTAAACCGTATGAAGCATCAGCAGTGCCTGATGCCGCGAAACTGGATATCAAACACATGGTTAAAACCCGTGATCCCCGTTTTGAAGCTACCTTCTGGGATGAACCGAGAGTACAGGCCAGTACGCTTTTATACGCTTGTAAATTTATCGACCGCACCGGGCCAACATACTGGAATGCTGCAACTATACCACCTCAGTACGGAAGCATGACCAACACCAACGATGCTCCTGTTATGCGTTATTCTGAAGTGCTTTTGAACTGGATAGAAGCTAAAGCAGAGTTGGCAATCATGGGAGAAGCGGCAGTCACACAAGGTGATATTGATATTTCAATCAATGCGATTCGTAATAGAGATCTCGACGCTGAGGCTATTGCTAAAGGGGTACAGAAAACAGCTCCGATGAAACTTGCCGATATCACTGAAGCTTTTGCACCCGATCGTGATGCCGATGTGCCTGCTTTGATTTGGGAGATCCGTCGTGAACGTCGTATGGAATTTGTATACGAGCATACTCGTTTGGCTGATATCAGACGTTGGAAGAAACTCGACTATATGGATAATAATAAATACCCGGATACAATGTTAGGATTGTGGATTAATCTGAAAGAAGAACTTCCTTCATATCTGGAACAGGGTAAAGACGGAAAGTATACCGCTTATCAGGTTCGCAAGATGGACGGTACCATGGTTACTTATGATGGTAGTAATGCTGACGATATGGTTGGCTTCTTTGTTCCGCTGAAGGCGGTAGCCCGTGATGTGTTTGGCGATGAATGTTATTTGGCTCCTGTGGGCAAAGCACAAATCGATCAGTATGCCGATCAAGGCTATAAATTGAGTCAAACTCCCGGTTGGGAGAATAAGTAAATAAAAAGGGGAAGCAATTGCTTCCCCTTTTTTGATATGAATATTTTGGCTTATCCGATATTTCCTTCTTTAATCAGGTATTCGGCAATCTGAACAGCGTTCAGTGCGGCACCTTTCTTAATCTGGTCACCTACAATCCAGAAAGTCAGTCCGCAGTCATTGGTCAAGTCTTTGCGGATACGGCCAACGTAAACAGGGTCTTTGCCTGCCAGGAACAGCGGCATCGGATAGTCTTTTTCTGCCGGATTGTCCTGAAGTACCAATCCTTCGCCTTTGGCAAAAGCTTCACGAGCCTCTTCTACGGAAATAGGACGTTCTGTTTCTACCCAGATGCTTTCGGAATGTGCACGAAGTGCCGGAACACGTACGCAAGTAGCACTAACCTTTACGTCAGAATGCATGATTTTGCGGGTTTCGTTAAACATCTTCATTTCTTCTTTTGTATATCCGTTTTCTGTAAATACGTCAATCTGAGGAATCAGATTGAAAGCCAGTTGGTATGCAAACTTCTCAACAGTGACAGGTTCATTGGCCAAAACCTGGCGATACTGTTCATAAAGTTCGTCCATAGCGGCTGCGCCGGCACCACTGGCTGCCTGATAAGTAGATACATGCACGGTTTTTATATGAGAAAGCTCTTCGATGGCTTTCAGTGCGACAACCATCTGGATGGTTGTGCAATTCGGGTTAGCGATCACGCCGCGCGGACGATCTTTAGCATCGGCTGCATTCACTTCGGGCACCACCAAAGGTACATCTGCATCCATACGGAAAGCGCTGGAATTATCGATCATTACCGCACCATATTGGGTAATGGTTTTCTCGAATTCCTTAGATGTGCCTGCACCGGCCGAAGTGAAAGCAATGTCCACCCCTTTAAAGTCATCGTTGTGTTGCAGAAGTTTGACCTCGATCTGTTTACCGCGGAAAGTATATTTGGTCCCGGCACTACGTTTAGAGCCGAACAAAACTAACTCGTCCAACGGGAAATTTCTCTCATCGAGCACGCGCAGGAACTCTTGTCCTACGGCTCCGCTTACGCCAACAATAGCTACTTTCATCTTTTTCTTTTGTTTTATGTGAATACTCATCCTCTACAATTTAAATCAATCGTAAGGATTTGGCTGCAAAATTATAACATTTTGCAATATAATAAGCATTTTAGGGAGAAGATTTCTCATTGAAAATCTCTTTCCTAATGAATTGGCGGTGTGATAACTTTTTTGTTATTTTGCAGTTAAATACAAAAATCCCGATATATGCACTGGTTTGATCTCAGTTTACAACTTCCGATAACAGACCCTACATGGGTGTTTTTCTTGGTTCTGATCATTATTCTATTTGCTCCGATGATACTGGGACGCTTGCATATCCCCCATATCATTGGTATGATTCTGGCCGGGGTAGTTATTGGTGAATATGGTTTCAATGTTCTCGAACGGGATAGTAGTTTTGAGCTGTTTGGGAAAGTGGGACTCTACTATATCATGTTTCTGGCCGGGCTGGAGATGGACATGGAAGATTTTAAGAAGAACCGGACCAAAGGGCTGGTCTTCGGGTGGTTTACATTTATTATTCCGATGGCATTGGGCGTATGGAGCAGTATGGAGTTATTGGGGTATGGATTTACCACAGCTGTGCTCTTGGCCAGCATGTATGCTTCCCATACATTGATTGCCTATCCCATTATCAGTCGTTATGGCCTATCTAAGCTAAGAAGTGTAAATATAACGATTGGGGGGACAGCCGTAACCGTTACTTTGGCTTTGATTATTCTGGCTGTCATTGGAGGTATGTATAAAGGGACTGTCGACGGCATGTTCTGGATTCTGCTGGTGGCAAAGGTTGCATTCCTGAGTTTTTTGATCGTATTCTTTTTTCCGCGTATCGGCCGTTGGTTTTTCCGTAAGTACGATGATAGCGTGATGCAATTTGTTTTTGTACTTGCAATGGTGTTTTTGGGTAGCGGCTTGATGGAGTTTGTTGGCATGGAGGGCATTTTGGGGGCTTTCCTTGCAGGGTTGGTACTGAATCGTCTCATTCCGCATGTCTCTCCTTTGATGAATCGTTTGGAATTTGTCGGAAACGCTTTGTTTATTCCCTATTTTCTTATTGGTGTGGGGATGATTATTGATGTCCGCACTTTGTTTGCCGGAGGCGAAGCTTTAAAGGTTGCGGTAGTGATGACCGTATTCGCTACTTTGAGTAAATGGCTCGCTGCCTGGATTACACAGAAGATTTATCGTATGCAGCCCAATGAGCGGAGCATGATGTTCGGTTTGAGCAATGCGCAGGCGGCTGCTACTCTGGCAGCAGTGCTGATAGGGCATGGCATTATAATGGAGAATGGGGAACGTTTGCTGAATGACGATGTGCTGAACGGTACGGTGGTGATGATTCTCTTTACATGCGTAATCAGCTCACTTGTGACCGAACGCTCTGCACGACGTTTCGCTTTGCATGAAGAGATGCAGTTCGAAGATAACAAGGAGAAAACAGAACAGGAACAAATCCTGATTCCGGTAGCGAATCCGGATACTATTGAAGATCTGATTAACCTCGCATTGGTTATCAGGGATACCAAACAGAAGAAAGAACTGATTGCACTCAACGTAATTAATGATAATAACAACTCGGAAAATAAGGAGTTACAGGGTAAACGGAATCTGGAAAAAGCAGCAATGATTGCTGCCGCTGCCGATGTTTCGGTTAATATGGTGAGTCGTTACGACCTTAATATTGCTTCAGGCATTATCCATACCATTAAAGAGTATGATGCGACGGACGTAGTAATCGGTCTGCACCGTAAGGCAAATATTGTCGATTCATTCTTTGGTAATCTGGCTGAGAGTTTGCTGAAAGGTACTCACCGGGAAGTGATTATTGCCAAGTTCCTTATGCCGGTCAATACACTTCGGCGGATCATTATTGCCGTACCCCCAAAAGCTGAATACGAGACCGGGTTCTCTAAATGGGTGGAACATTTCTGCCGTATGGGAAGTCTGTTGGGTTGTCGGGTACATTTCTTTGCCAATGAGCAGACCCTGATGCGGTTACAGCAGTTAGTGAAGAAGAAGTATGGAAGTACTCCCACCGAATTTTCCAGACTGGATGAATGGGACGACCTGCTTTTGTTGACCGGGCAAGTGAATTTTGATCATTTGTTAGTGATTATCAGTGCGCGGCGCGGATCTATTTCGTATGATCCTGCGTTTGAGCGGTTACCCAACCAGCTTAGCAAATATTTTTCTAACAACAGCTTGATCATCCTGTATCCCGATCAGTTTGGCGAGCCTCAGGAGATAGTTTCTTTTTCTGATCCACGGGGGTACAACGAATCTCAGCATTACGATAAGGTAGGTAAATGGTTCTATAAATGGTTAAAAAAGAATTGATGGAAAACTGGCAGCAGAGAACTAAACTTCTTTTAGGAGAAGAGAAAACGGAACGTTTAAGAAAATCACATGTGTTGGTTGTTGGGTTAGGTGGAGTAGGCGCTTATGCGGCCGAAATGATTTGCCGTGCAGGTGTAGGCCGAATGACGATAGTGGATGCCGATACTGTGCAACCTACTAATATCAACCGCCAGCTACCGGCTACGCATGCCACCTTGGGTATGGAGAAAGCAAAGGTGCTGGAAGTAAGATTCAGGGATATTAATCCGGAGATAGAGTTGAACGTATTGCCTGTTTATCTGAAAGACGAAAATATACCGGAGTTGCTGGATGCCTCAAAATACGATTTTATAGTTGATGCCATTGATACCATCAGTCCGAAGTGTTACTTGATTTATCACGCTCTTCAGCGCCGTATAAAGATAGTATCGAGTATGGGTGCCGGAGCGAAAAGTGATATCACTCAGGTGCGTTTTGCCGATCTTTGGGATACGTATCATTGCGGTCTTAGCAAAGCTGTCCGCAAACGTCTGCAAAAGATGGGAGTGAAACGTAAGTTGCCCGTCGTCTTTAGTACGGAACAAGCCGATCCGAAAGCAGTATTGCTGACGGAGGATGAGAGAAATAAGAAATCGACTTGTGGAACAGTGAGTTATATGCCGGCTGTGTTTGGCTGTTATCTGGCAGAGTACGTTATAAAAAGATTGTAAGATTATGATTCATTTAGAAGGTATAACCAAGAGTTTCGGTTCGTTGCAGGTGTTGAAAGGGATAGATCTGGAGATAGCCAAAGGAGAGATAGTAAGTATCGTAGGTCCCAGCGGAGCCGGAAAGACCACACTGCTTCAGATTATGGGGACTTTGGATAGTCCGGATACAGGTACGATAAATGTTGATGGTACGAACGTAAGCAAGATGAAGGAGAAGGAACTTTCTGCTTTCCGGAACAAACACATTGGCTTTGTGTTCCAGTTCCATCAATTACTGCCTGAGTTCACGGCATTGGAAAATGTGATGATCCCTGCATTTATTGCGGGTGTGTCTACCAAAGAAGCTTCTATACATGCCATGGAGATACTTGATTTTATGGGATTGACGGAGCGTGCATCACATAAGCCTAATGAACTTTCGGGCGGAGAAAAACAACGGGTGGCTGTAGCTCGTGCATTGATCAATCAGCCGGCGGTTATTCTGGCCGATGAACCTTCGGGAAGTCTGGACACCCATAACAAGGAAGAACTGCATCAACTCTTTTTTGACCTGAGAAATCGGTTTGGACAAACCTTTGTGATTGTGACACATGATGAAACATTAGCAAAAATCACTGACCGTACGATTCATATGGTGGATGGAAGTATAAAAAAATAGCGATTTTTCTTCTTTGGGGATAAAGTATATATCCTATTATATTCCAGTTATTCAGTTTATTGGGCATTGCCCGTTATTCTTAGTTGTAAGGGAGAACCGGAGGTATTGCAATATACCTTGATACTTTTGTCAAAGCGCTCCGGATGATCTGCCTTATAGATAACAGTCATGTTTAAGGATTGTCCCGGTTTGATGGGCTCTTGGGAGTAACTCACAGAAATACAGCCGCATGAAGTGTTTACGTTATCAATTACAAGCAATTTTTTACCTGTGTTATGTAAAATGAACACATATTTTTGTTGTTGCTTCCAGCTAAATTGTCTCAAATCGATGGAAGAATTGTCTATTCTTACTTCGGTGAGGGAGCGGGTTTTGTTGAGAGGCGGTTCTCTACCGATAATTCTATTTCGGTACAGTTCTCTGATTTTAGGGTTTTGTATCGGATTACCTATGCCTACGACTTTTTTGTCTTTATCTAATAAGAAGGTATGGAAGTTCTCTTCGGGAGGGAATTGGTTCAGTTGGTTCAATATGTCAGTAGTGTCTATACACACAGGATAAGGAAAGTGTTCTTGTCGTAAAGAAGAATAGACTTCTTCTATGCTTAGTGGGCAAAAAACGAACAGTACCGGAACTGAGTCCAACTCTTTTATCAGTTTTTTCCATTCATTTAATCGTAATTTGCAAGAAAAGCAACCGAAAGAATCAACATAAGCTAAAATCATATGATTAGTGTCGAAAAAGGTTGAGTCTTCGTAATTCTGTCCTTCCATCGTCAAGGTCATTCCCTTTGGGAAAAGGATCTCTTTTCCCTCCCATTTGCGAATTAAGTCTGCAACTCTGTCTCTTTGTGTCTGTTGACAGGCAGAGAAAAGTAAAAGTATCAACAGGATACTTAATATGTTTTTCATGTGTATTTCTTATATGTTCATATTACCAATGTGAAAGATTAGTCGAGTAATCCGTCCAAGTCTAAAGTGGCGAATTGAATTTCAGCATCCAGACTCATGATCAAACGATTTTTGGACTCATCATAAATAAAATCTATTATCGGATACTCCGTTTCCATGGTTTTAATATAATGTCCATTCAAGTCGTAAACATTAATTTTTGTCGGGCTGTTACCTTGAAGCTTTCCATATTTTCGTGTGTATCCACTTTCTCCGGAATAAGATGCCAATATCTTATCTTTACAAAATTTCACTGTTCTGTAATAGAGAGTCTGAAAATTTGATTCTTTTTCCCATTTGGGACCGTAAATATTATATTTCAGATGACCGTCCAAGTTGCAGATGGTCAATAGATCATTCCCTCTATACGCTTCGGCATAAAGCCCGCAAGGTATAGAAACGGCGTAACTGATACGCTTCTTGGTGATATCCGGATGTTCATATTTCATAAGCCGGATGTCGCCTGTGTTAATATTCCATTTCGCTACATGGGGCGTATAGTCATTTACTCCTATGGGTACTATGATCAAACCGATGCATAATGTATCATTGATGTATTGGTAACGGTCGGGAAACTGATCTGCATTCATTCGTGTTTTTACTTGTGGCTTGTATAACGAATCGGTCAGCACACTGTCCAGATTATAACTATATATCTTTAGTTTTCCATGATCGGATACATAGAACTCCCCTTTCTGTTCATTGACCCCTATATTCCCTATAACCGTAATCTCATTAGGACCTTCGCCTTTAGGAGCAATGCTGGTTATATATTTGAAACTATTTTTGTCAAAAATATGTATTTGTTTGTCGTAGGAAGCATGATCTACTATCATCAGATAGTCTTTCATCAAATACAATCGACTTGTGCCGCCAATTAATACATCTTCGATTTTTATCTCTTTTATTTTTTCTTTTATATTCTGCATGGGGGCACACTTGCTCCAATAGCGTTCGGTTTCGGTATTCGAAGTGCAGCCAATACAGATAAGGATGAGAAAAAAATATAATAGTTTATTCATAAGTGATTTGAAATAAGTAGATTTGTTATGGGATTGAGCTACGTAAAAATGCAATCTCTTTATTTATTAATTGTTTGGATTTTTTATAACACAGTGATGAAAATGTGTCGGAAGCGTTACGGGTTTACACGAGATTGAATCTTGATTGAAAAATTATGGATATCTGTGCATGTAAAACTTCCGACATATTTTTATAAGACAGGATCTTTCCAGCCTTTATATTCTTGGTAGGTTGGATGCCAAATATAGCAAAGGCAACCATCACCGTTATCCAAGCAACCATTTGGGCACATTGGATTTATTTCATCACTGGCTAACGCTTCTACATTTGCCAATGCCCACTCTGACATTGTCGATTGATTGGCTTGTGCCTGATATGTGTTGTAACCTGCGATTGTTGCAACTACAACGACTATCAATATTACGAATAACTTCTTGTTCATCATATTTGTTGTTTGGGGATAAAATGGTTAATTTTATTTTTTAGCTCTCTCTTTTCAAACATTACATTGTTCTTTAGACAAATGTTGCATTTGTTTTTCTTATTTCTTTTTCTTCATTTTGTGACGAACAAACCTCCTTTCTTTTTAAGTAACATATTGTGCTTGGCTAAATATAAGCACTTTTTTTGAGTGATTTATTTTTTTTTGTTAATTAATCGTAATGGGGCTATGTTTGTTTATTTTCGTAATATGCACGTACGCACGTATGCAAATATTGTTTTTAAACCCTTGGCGCGTATCCATTGCGGATCTGCGCAATCCGATACTTTTCAGTTACGGATTAGGGTGAAGAGATTCTTTCCGAATGGCTGAACATAAGCATCGCAGATGTTGGATATTGTCGGAATAACGGTACAAAAAGAAAGTAAATAGCTACTTTTGCTAACAGGGACCTTGTTTGTTTGCGATGTTCCAGGAGAAGAAGAGGACCGAATGGAGGCTTTTGAAGTCGGAGATCCAGGTTTAGGAAGCGGAAAAGCCGGCCTTTTCCGGAAAAGAAGCAAGCGTTTGCTCCGAAAGGCCCAAGCCTTTTCCGAAAATCTCCTTATGTTTTGGAAATATCTCCTATTGTTTTCCAAAAGACCTCCTGTCGTTATTCAAAATTCGGTCTGAAAAGAGTATTCATTCTTCTAGTTGACAACCACAGACGGAGCTCAATGAAGTGATAAAAAAACGGTGTCTGACTCTGATTGTGATATTTCTGATAGGATATAGGAGTTTTTATTCTTATTAGACAGTAAATCGGAGGAATAGAAAGAAATTTGATATTGGCAAACTTCCTGTGGAGCCACGTTGTTTTATTCAGGCAAGCCTTGGCACGAAAAAAACGATTCTGAAACGTCTGGATTGTCAAAGTGACACAATGAAAAAATATGCCGGTTAGTCCAACAGATGGAACGGTAACTGGTTGGATCGAAATATGGTCGGATGACGATGTTTTTACTCAAAACAGACGTAGTGGCTGATTCGTTCTAAATCCTGAGGAGTAAATTCTTCGTAAAGAGAAAGTTGCTTCAGGCTTTTTAATGTTCCTTTCTTTTTTCTGTACTCTACTATTATTTTGGCCTGATAGAAGTTAATATACGGATGGGCTTTGAGCCGTTCGATGCCGGTTTGGTTTATATTCAGCTGTCGGATATTGTCGGTTGCTACATTAAACCAGGGGCGAAGCTTTTCCACATTGAGATGTATCTCTTTCAATTGTGCTATATCATAAAATCCTCCTAAACGGCTGCGATATCCTGTTATCATTCGGGCAATAGCACTACCGATACCGGGAATCTTTTTCAGTTCCGTTGTGTCTGCACCGTTTAGTTCGACTACTGTTCCGGCAGTGTATTTAAAGAATTTCAGTGTGTCTTTTTCCACTTTAGGAATATAGAGGCGAAGTGTATCTTGGTGGGGCTCTGTGACCGGAGCTATACAGATATAAGGTAGGAGAATCGTGTATTGTTCCTGCGTTAATCCGTATACTTTTCGAAAGTCTTCCGCCCGACGGAATTTTCCACCTTTATTCCGGTACTTTAAGATATTCTTTGCCATCCATGCCGGCAGGCCCAGATCAAGGAATCCGACAGAATCGGTCGTATTTGGGTCGAAAGTCGTCAAACTGACTGTTCGCCGGGGCTGGAAGTTCCTGTCATGTGTATATGCTTTTTGTTCATTTTCGCGGATGGAGGCAATAAATTCGGCATATTCCTTTTTCATCTTTTCCGTATCGTTTGTTGCCGTATTTGCTTTGTCGGGGATCATCCATCCGGCTACAAATACGAGAATACACAAAACGACAAGTATCAGGATGCCTTGCCGTTCTGTACGTGTGAAGTAAAAGAAGTCTTTCCACATTTTTATTTCAGTAACCCCAGTTCATTAATGAAGATCACTGAAATGGCAATCGGGGCTACGTATTTCAGAATAAAGATAATCAACTTATATGTAGGAACTTTCAGGTTACCGTTGTTCGTGATTTCCGACCAAACAAGTTTCTTGTCCAGATACCATCCGGTAAAGATGGAGATGAACAATCCGCCCAATGGCAGCATCAGTTTGGCGGTTACGAAGTCGAACAGGTCAAACATGCCCAGTCCGAAGATGGTGAAGTCTTTGGTAATCCCCAGAGAGAGTGAACAAAGTATCCCCAACAAAATGCAACCGGTTGTTACCAACCGGGCAGCTTTGCCCCTTGTAAAGTTGAATTCTTCGTGTAGGTAGGCCGTAACCACTTCATGCAATGAGATGGTAGAAGTCAGCGCTGCCAGCGCCAACAATATGTAGAACATCACTGAAAAGATATATGCCAATATCGGTATCCCGCTGAAAGCCTGTTGGAATACGTTAGGCAGAGTTATAAAAATTAAACTTGGTCCGGCATCCGGTTGAATACCCACTGAGAACGCTGCGGGAAAGATGATAAAACCAGCCAGTATAGCGACAAATGTGTCGATAATTCCTACACTGAAGGCCGTTCGGGTGAGGTTGGTGTTTTTGCTGAAATAGGAGGCATAGGTACACAGGCATCCCATTCCAAGGCTGAGTGAGAAGAACGCTTGCCCCATAGCTCCCAGAAATACATTGCCATCTACTTTACTGAAATCCGGTTTAAGCAAAAACTCGATGCCTTTGCCCGCTCCCGGCAAAGTGACCGAACATCCCACCAAGATTAAGATAATGATGAAGAGGGTCGGCATCATAATTTTGGATGATTTTTCGATTCCCTTCTCCACTCCTTTCACGATGATGAAATGGGTAGCGAGTAAAAATAAGGTGAGCCATAAGGCCGGACGCCAGGGATTGCTGGAGAAACTTTGAAAAGAAGAGATAAACTCCGCCGGAGTTTTACCTGCGAAACTGTTACTGACTGCCTCGTATATATACTCTAATGTCCATCCGGCCACAACAGAGTAATAGCCGAGAATAAGGAATCCCGCCAAAACTCCCATTCGTCCTACCCAACGCCATTGAGTGCCGGGAGCCAGTATTTGGTAAGCACGGGCAGTGTTTGCCTGTGAGTGCCGTCCGATTAAAAATTCAGCTATCATAATCGGTAGTCCGAGTAGAAGGATACATCCCAGGTAAATAAGGATAAAAGCTGCTCCTCCATGATTACCTGTTTCATAAGGGAATCTCCATATATTACCCAGCCCGACAGCTGAACCTGCAGAAGCCAGTATCACACCTAATTTACTACCAAAATTACCTCTGTCTTTTTTTGTCATAGAAAGCGTATGTTATCTTACAATTCGATAGATTTTATTGTTTTAAACGTGCAAATATAGAAAATGTTCCTTATATTTGCGACTCATCTGTAATTTATTTAGGTATGCTATCTTATATTAAGAAATATCCCGTATCGCTCTTTATTATTCTTGCGGTCATCTATTTATCGTTCTTTAAACCTCCTTCAACGGAGATCAGTAAAATTCCTAATATCGATAAGATTGTTCATATTTGTATGTACTTCGGCATGTCCGGTATGTTGTGGCTGGAGTTTTTGCGGGCACACCGTAGAGATCATACCCCGATATGGCATGCATGGGTAGGAGCTTTCGTTTGTCCTGTATTATTCAGTGGATGTGTAGAATTGCTACAGGAATATTGCACTACTTATCGCGGAGGAGATTGGTTGGACTTTGCCGCCAATACCACAGGAGCGGTATTGGCCAGTCTGATAGGGTATTTTGTAGTTCGTCCACGGATGGTAGCCCCAAAGTAACTTATTATAGGAACTCTACGACCGTACTTAGCTTAATGCCATTTGAGCCTTTAATCAGGATGGTGTAGCCTTGGGGTTTTTCCGTTTGTAAGTCCTTTATTAATTCCTGTGCGTTAGCATATGTAGGATAGGGAGGATTGGTTGATGCAAATAATTCTCCTACCAGCAGGACTTTTTCAAACGAACACTCTTGCAGGTATTCTACAATTTTATGGTGTTCGGCTGCGCTTTCTGCTCCTAACTCGCGCATATCACCTAATATCAGCATTTTCCGTTCCACAGTCATGTTACGGAAGTTCTGCAGAGCGGCCATCATACTGGTCGGATTGGCATTGTAAGCATCTATAATCAGTGTATTATCCGCGGTCTTTTTTAGTTGCGAACGGTTGTTGCGGGGAGTATATCCGGCCAAAGCTTCATCTATCTTTGAGGATTCTACTCCAAAGAATCGTCCGATCGTGACGGCAGCCAGTGCATTCGGAAAGTTATATTCACCGATAAGTTGTGTTTGTACCTGATGTAAATTTCCATCTTTGCCTGCTTTCCATTCGAAAGTCAGGTAAGGAGAATTACCGGTTACGTGGCCGTTGACGTACAGCGAATTTTCACTTCCGTAAGGAATCAGGTTCAGCCCCCGTGCGATGTCCATCAGATAAACATTATCATGGTGGATGAATACGGTAGAATCATCCTTCTCACGGAGGTAGTCATATAATTCCCCTTTTGTCCGAATCACTCCTTCGAATGAACCGAAACCCTCTAAATGGGCCTTACCCACGTTGGTGATGATTCCATAATCCGGTTCAGCAATATGTACCAGAAACTTAATCTCTCCCGGATGGTTAGCCCCCATCTCGATCACTGCCAGGTCGTGTTCCGCCTTTAGGCGAAGCAAGGTCATCGGTACGCCAATGTGGTTGTTCAGGTTACCTTCCGTGTAAAGCACATTGTGGGCTTTCGCCAGAACAGCAGAAATCAATTCTTTAGTCGTCGTCTTACCGTTGGTTCCGGTGATACCGATCACCTTCGTACCCAACTGCCGGCGATGGTAATTGGCAAGTTGTTGCAGGGTTTGCAGACAGTTGTCCACAAGTATGATGTGTTTATTATCTTCCGGAGCATATTCCGCTTCATCCACCACAGCATAGGCACAACCGTCCTTCAAAGCCTGGGCGGCAAAAGCATTTCCGTTGAACGATTCGCCTTTCAAGGCAATAAACAGTGAACCTTCAGGGCAGTTACGGCTGTCGGTGGTCACTACGGCACAATCCAGGAATATCTGGTAGAGAGCAGAAAGTTTCATAATAATCCGTTTTTACGGAGGATGTTGCAAAAGCTCATCACAGACTTTAGTAACACCCTCTTCTGTTGTTGCTGCAAAATTACATTTTCTATTTCAGATTATCATTAAATAGGAACGAATTTCGTTTGGTATAAGAAATGACGAGCATCACAATGCTGATACATAAATTGAATACAAAAGCAAACTGTTGGGATTTGATATGAAACACGGTCGACTGGAAGAAATCGATAATGAAAGGGCACAACAGGATGGCGAGGTAATTCATCGCCATCACAAATGCCAATGCCAATGTCACTTTGCGGGGGATTGCCGTGTGGGTTGTCTGATTGTAGACAACAGGTTGAATGACTCCGTATCCCAATCCTACCAAGATACATCCCGGAGCTATCATCCATTCTTTGGGTGAGATCCAGATCAGTGCCAGCCCGATGCCGATACTGAGGAAGCTGTAGAATTTAGTTTTCTCCTTCAGTGTACCAACGATGCGACTTAAAAAGAAGCCGGGAGCCATGATGGCCAGAAAAAAGAGTGAGATCATAATGCCGGAGTTACCACTGGTGAAATGATATTCTTCCATCAGGAACGGCAGGTTGAAACTGACTACCAGTACCAGGAAGGTGGCAAGCCCGTAAACAGACATGATTCCTGCAAGATGGCGGATATGAATGCCGTATTTACTGTTTCCCGTATCTACATCCTCCTCTTGGCTTGCCGTATCTTTATCATTGGTAAGTGAGGTGCTTCCTTCGCTTGCCATGCTGCGTTGCAGATATACTGACAGGATAAGTGAGACAATCGGCAACAGGTAGACCACAAATGGCAGATGCCAGTTGACTTCAGCCAGATATCCGGTGACCACCGTAGCTATTACAAGGGTTATATTCGTAATGGCGGAACTTAATCCGAACTGTTTCACACGATATGAACCGGTGAAGTATTTTGAGATCAGGCCGGTGGACAACGGAACGATCAGCCCCGATCCTACTCCCAGTAAAGCACTTACAGCAATCAGTTGCCACATTTGTCCCGAAAGTAGATAAAGTATTCCGCTTAAGGCAAAGATGGCAAGCCCGGCTTGTAATAGATGTATGAAATTGACCCGCTCGGTCAGTTTGCCCGCCAGAAGGATAAATGGGATAATCAGTAGTGAGGGCAGAGATGAAAGCATCTGTATGTCCAGTTCGGTGGAGTGTGGAAAGATGACGGATAGCTTCCCCAAAATAGGAGAAACCGCCAGACCGGGTAGGGCATTCAGGGCCGAGATAGACCAGATGCCGATAAGGGTGATAAGGGGTATAGTCCCTTGGCCAGTTTGAATACGCATAGTTGTATAGGTATTATAAAGTTTAGGTGTGTGAAGAACAAACGATTCGTTAGAATGTTCGGCATCTAAGCAGCAGAAAGTGTGTTGGGATATCTTCCTGCAGGATTGAAGATAACTTATTAACTTTTCCGTTTCCCTCCCTTTTTAATAAACGCCAAATAATGTAAAACCGAAGAACTTTCATATCCCTTCGATGTTGTTGTGGGAAATTCGACGGGGAAAATCCCCATCGCCTAAACCTAATTAAAAATAAGAGTAATTATGGAAGATTTAAATTTCAGAAAAGGTGATGCTAAAACCGATGTATTTGGTTCAAACAAAATGTTGCAACCCTCTCCGGTGGAGAAAATACCTGATGGACCTACGACTCCGGAAATCGCCTACCAGATGGTGAAGGACGAAACTTTTGCTCAAACTCAGCCCCGTCTGAATCTTGCTACATTCGTGACTACTTATATGGATGACTATGCAACGAAGCTGATGAATGAAGCTATCAATATCAACTATATTGACGAGACAGAATACCCGCGTATTGCCGTAATGAATGGTAAATGTATCAACATTGTAGCCAACTTGTGGAATTCTCCGGAGAAAGATACCTGGAAGACAGGTGCGTTGGCTATCGGTTCTTCAGAAGCCTGTATGTTGGGTGGTGTTGCAGCTTGGCTGCGTTGGCGTAAAAAACGTCAGGCACAGGGCAAACCGTTTGACAAACCAAACTTTGTGATTTCAACCGGCTTTCAGGTAGTTTGGGAGAAATTTGCGCAGTTATGGCAAATTGAGATGCGTCAGGTTCCTCTGACATTGGACAAGACCACACTCGATCCGGAAGAAGCCTTGAAGATGTGTGATGAAAATACAATTTGTGTAGTTCCTATCCAGGGTGTTACATGGACAGGCCTGAATGACGACGTTGAAGCGCTTGACAAAGCCCTCGATGCTTATAACGCCAAGACCGGTTATGACATTCCTATCCACGTAGACGCTGCCAGCGGTGGTTTTATCCTTCCGTTCCTGTATCCGGAAACCAAGTGGGACTTCCGCCTGAAATGGGTACTCTCTATCAGTGTATCCGGTCATAAGTTCGGTCTTGTATATCCGGGTTTAGGTTGGGTTGTCTGGAAAGGTAAAGAATATCTGCCCGAAGAAATGGCTTTCAGCGTAAACTATTTAGGAGCTAACATTACTCAGGTAGGTTTGAACTTCTCACGTCCGGCTGCTCAGATTCTGGGACAGTATTATCAATTCATCCGTTTAGGATTCCAGGGTTACAAGGAAGTACAGTATAACTCTCTGCAAATAGCTAAATATATCCACAGCCAGATCGCTAAGATGGCTCCGTTTGTCAACTACTCTGAAGATGTAGTGAACCCGTTGTTTATCTGGTACATGAAACCGGAATATGCAAAGAACGCCAAATGGACTCTTTATGATTTGCAGGATAAACTGGCTCAGCACGGCTGGATGGTTCCGGCATATACACTGCCTTCTAAACTGGAGAATTATGTGGTTATGCGTGTGGTAGTTCGTCAGGGATTCAGCCGGGATATGGCCGATATGCTGTTGGGAGATATCAAGAATGCTATTACCGAACTTGAAAAACTGGAATACCCGACAACCACCCGTATCGCCCAGGAAAAGAATCTGCCGGTAGAAACCAAAGTGTTTAACCATACCGGTAAACCGCAAGTTGCTAAGAAATAAATAACATTATTGGTATGGACAAAAAAATATCTATTTCCCAAATAAAAGAGGTAGTACAACAGGCCTATGAGCAAGTCAAGGGTAATACCGGTGGTAAGAATGCCGATTATATTCCCTATCTTGCTAATATTGACAAGAACCTTTTTGGTATCAGTGTCTGTTTGCTGAATGGTCAAACTATTACCGTAGGGGATTTTGACTATCGTTTCGGTATCGAATCCGTATCTAAAGTACATACAGCCATTCTGATTCTCCGTCAATACGGGGCGCAGAAGGTGTTGGAAATGATTGGAGCGGATGCTACCGGACTGCCTTTCAATTCTATCATTGCCATCTTATTGGAAAATGATCATCCGTCTACTCCGTTGGTCAATGCCGGAGCCATCTCTGCTTGTTCCATGGTGACGCCGGTTGGTAATTCCGATAAGAAGTGGGATGCGATTGTACAGAATATTACCGATCTTTGCGGCTCTGCTCCACAGCTGATTGAAGAACTCTATAAGTCGGAAACAGCTACCAACTTCAACAACCGTTCCATTGCCTGGCTGCTGAAGAATTATAACCGTATCTATGATGATCCGAATATGTCGCTCGACCTCTATACCCGTCAGTGCTCTTTGGGAGTTACTGCACAGATGTTGTCGGTGGCTGCCGGTACGGTTGCCAATGGTGGTGTGAATCCTGTTACCAAGAAGCAGGTGTTCGATGCCGAACTGACTCCTAAAATCACTTCTATGATTGCCACCGTAGGTTTCTACGAACATTCGGGTGACTGGATGTATACTTCTGGTATTCCTGCCAAGACCGGTGTAGGTGGTGGTGTGATGGGGGTATTGCCGGGCGTATTCGGTATTTCTGCCTTTGCACCTCCTTTGGATGGTTCGGGCAACTCAGTGAAAGCACAGTTGGCCATTAAATACATCATGAACAAGTTGGGGTTGAATGTATTCAATGGTGCAAGAGTAACCATTGTTGAGTAGTAGCGGTAACGCTTTACCGTTTTTTTGTTTAGGTTGCTCCGAGGGCGGTTTCCGCCTGAGGGGCAACCTTTTTCTTTTCACACATTGGCCCGGATCAAAGGAAGGGTGAAGATAAAACGGCATCCTCCTGTATAGTTCTTATCTATGATGAGGCTGCCACCTAACTTTTCTGCGATAATACGGCATATCGGGAGTCCCAGTCCGGTACCTTGAGAAAAGTCGTTCAGTTTGGCAAAACGCTCGAATACATATTCCTGTTGTTCTACAGGAATGCCTTTTCCCGTATCGGTAACGGTGTATATGATCCGGCTTGGACTTTCCGCTATAGTATAGGCCAGAATAATGCTTCCTCTATCCGTAAATTTAGCTGCGTTGTGTAGCAAATGGGTCAGTACTTGCGCTACTCTTGTCGGATTAGTCAATATGGTGAGCTGTCTGCATTGTGGCTCAAAGTAAAGGCTGACCCCCGGTTTCACAGAATCTCTTGACCGCTCGATACTTGTCTGGCAGCAATTGTTGATGTCGTCGGGTTTATTGTATGGCAATTCTTCCGACTGATCAAGATACGAAATGTCGAGTACGTCACTCACAAGCCGCAATAAGTTAGTGCTGCTTGTCTCTATGATAGAGGCATACTCTTTTGTTTCATCTTCGTTTTTAAAGTAAGCACTCAGTACTTGCGAGAATCCTACAATCGCATTCAACGGCGTACGTATTTCGTGTGACATACTTTGGATGAATGTTGTTTTCATCTGGCTTGCAGTTTCCGCACGTTCTTTGGCTTTGCGCAGCTCCTCACCGTTTTCTGTCAATTCCTTGTTCTGTTGCACCACAATTGCTTCCGACTTCTTTAATTTCTGATTCAGTTTAGAAATGCGGCAGAACATCATTGCTACTACTAACAGGACGACAACGAGTGAGATCAGGATTGTATAAATAGTCTGTAGCTTTTCCTCTTGCATGTGAAGCAGCAAATCGCTTTTTTCTTTCTGTAACTGTTCTACCTCCAGGATGGCGTAGAACTCACTGGTAGAGTTCTGTATTTCCTGGGTGCGTATCGAATCGGTAGCCAGGATGTAGTCCCGGTAAAATTGGGCCGCCCGTGCTCTGTCGTTCATTGCCCAGTAAATATTTCCTTCTTTTTGAGTGATGCTGTAGTTCAAGTATTTGTTTGAAAAGAGAGAGTCGGCTTTGATCCGGTCGATCACTTCGAGCGCTTTATTATATTCTCCGGTAGCCAGGTAATACTCAGTTTGTACATAGTATAATCCGTTTCTGTAAATGGTAAGTGTTTTGTCTTCTTCGAATAGTTGTTCCATCTTCCGAAGTATTTTCTTCGCTTTGTCGTATTCTTTCGTTTCGATGTAGTACAGAATGTAAGCCTTGTTTATTGTAAAATTCTGATAGGCACTTTTTATCTTTTTGCTTCCTTCGTCCAGCGCTTTTTTGGCATCCTCAGGTTGGTGCAATTCAAGGGCACACTGGGCAAGCGATGCGTATTGGGTAGGCAGGTTGATGTCTTCTATTCCGTTTTGCTCGATAAGCTCTATTTGTTTTTTGAAATTCTCATATGCCAGTTTGGGATTCGACTGAGTCATATAAATGGTTCCCAATGCCCGATAACACTGTACGATTCCGGGGATGAAATTATCAGCTTCGGCCGACCGGAGCATTTTTTGCGCCTCATAAATGGCCGTACTGGTTTGATGTTGCTTTATGTAATAAGTAATCAGCCGGCTTCCCCAGGCAAAATAGAAGTATTTCAACTGACCATTCTGTTTGCTTATCTTTTTCACGTTCTCTACTTCAATCAGAATGCTGTCGAGATCATTTTTATAATAATAATAGTCCAGCTTCAGCGAAGCGGCAACAGCTTCCATGTGTCTGTCCTTTTTCTGTTTTGACAGGCGGGCAAGGGTATCGTTTATTTGCAGGAAGGCCGGACTGTTGATTTCTGCCTTACATTTTAAGAAGTAGCTACGCAAAACGCTGTCCGTCTTTGTAAGCGTGTGTTCAGCTCTTGTCTGATATTGAAAGCAGAACAAAACCAGTATAGGTAATATGATGTGACGGCATAATTTGATAAACATTGTTTCAGTAGTCTTGATACCTGCAAAGATAACTTTATTTTTAGTGTGCAGATAGCATAGGGACATTTATTTTTCTTTATCTTTGCGACAATCAACTGTAAAAACAGAAAATGGATTCAATGATTCTCAAAAGTCTGAATGTAAACGGACGTTTACTCGATCTTTCCACTCCGCAGGTCATGGGAATACTCAACGTCACGCCCGATTCTTTTTATGCAGGCAGCCGTAGCCGGACTGAAGCCGAGATCGCTGCGCGTGCATGTCAGATATTGGATGAAGGTGCATCAATTATTGATATCGGTGCTTATTCGTCACGTCCCAATGCCGAGCATATCTCACCGGAAGAAGAGATGCAAAGGCTGCGTACCGGGCTGGAAATATTGAACCGTAATCACCCGGATGCTATTATTTCCGTGGATACATTCCGTGCCGAAGTGGCGCGGCAGTGTGTCGAGGAGTATGGAGCCGCCATTATCAACGATATTTCGGCGGGTGAGATGGACGAGCAGATGTTCCCAACCGTAGCCCGTCTGAACGTTCCCTACATCATGATGCATATGCAGGGCACTCCCCAGAACATGCAGAAGGAACCCCACTATGAAAACTTGTTGAAAGAGGTTTTTATGTATTTTGCACGGAAAGTCCGGCAGTTGCGTGATTTGGGGATGAAAGATATTATTCTTGATCCCGGTTTCGGTTTTGGCAAAACACTGGAGCATAATTACGAACTGATGGCACATCTGGAGGAGTTCGGTATCTTCGAATTGCCTTTGTTGGTAGGAGTCTCGCGCAAATCGATGATTTATCGCTTGTTCGGAGCTACTCCGCAAGAGGCACTCAACGGGACGACTGTGCTCGATACGGTGGCATTGATGAAGGGAGCCGATATACTACGTGTCCATGATGTACGTGAAGCAGTGGAGGCGGTCCGGTTGATTGAAAAACTGAAAAGCGTATCGTTTCATTCCTGATATCCGAATATTTAACTCTTAATATTTTAATCCGTGTTTTTTGAATTTGGCATAAAAGATTTTATTGATATCCTGTTGGTGGCTTTCCTGCTTTACTATACATACAAGCTGATGAAAGCCTCCGGATCTATCAATGTGTTTACCGGTATTCTGGTGTTTATCCTTATCTGGCTGGTTGTTTCGCAAGTGCTCGAGATGAAACTCCTCGGTTCTATTTTCGATAAGTTGGTAAGCGTGGGAGTATTGGCACTGATCGTTTTGTTTCAGGATGAGATCAGGCGTTTCCTTCTCACGCTCGGTTCGCATCAACATGCCAGTGCCTTGGTACGTTTCCTTACCGGAAATAAAAAAGAAAAACTTCAGCATGATGATATCATGCCCATCGTGATGGCCTGTATCAGTATGGGAAAGCAGAAGGTGGGGGCCTTGATCGTGATGGAACGTAATGTCCCTCTTGACGATGTCATTCGTACCGGTGAGATTATCGATGCCAATATCAACCAGCGCCTGATAGAGAACATTTTCTTTAAGAACAGTCCTTTGCATGACGGTGCAATGGTAATCAGTAAGAAGCGTATCAAAGCTGCCGGATGTATTCTTCCTGTGTCACATAATTTGGATATACCCAAAGAACTGGGACTCCGTCATCGGGCAGCAATGGGCATATCTCAAGTCTCGGATGCTTTAGCCATTATCGTTTCCGAAGAAACCGGAGCAATTTCTGTAGCATGGCGCGGACAGTTTTATCTTCGCCAGAGTGCTGAAGAACTTGAAAGTCTGCTGACAAAGGAAAGCTAAATATCACGCTCTCATACAAAAAATGCATTTCGATCTTCCATCTTCCACCTTTTAAGAATTTTGGTTCTGATAAACAGACTCTTAGCGGGTGGAAGATGCTGTTTTTAAGGGCTTTTATCTTCCACCCCTATCTTCCATCTTCCACCCTTCATTTTAGTAAAGGAAATAAGCGTAATCTATTTATATATAGCACGATGGGTGGGCTGTTCTTTCTGCTTATACCTATAAAAGCATTTTGTTTTCCTTAGTATCTTTAGCGAAAATGGTCTGAATCTTATCTGGGCCCGCATGTCTGTGCCCATGAGCCCGGGTACGTGGGCCGATAAGCCCCGGTATGCGGGCCCATGAGCCCACGTATGCGGGCCGGAGTAAAGATCGTATGAAAAATGGTAATTATCTTGTTCATAAAGGTTTATGATATGGGGGAAATCAAGTTGGTCTCTTCCTTATTTGTGCAGGGGGAAAGGTCTTTGGGAAATTGTGTGAAGAGTAATGAATCAATAGTGTATTTGCATGTGGCTCAGTTGGATAATGCCGGACTGTTATTGATAAGATTTATAGATGAAACTGGAGGTAGAAAAATTATATTTTATTTGCAATCAACTCTTTTTTTGATTTTCTTTGCAAAAGAAAATGATGAACAATGAAATTTATCTATAGTATCTTATTTGCTTTACTTTGGATAGGGGTTACAATTACTTTTGGATCCTATCTTTATCGTATGGGTCTGCCTATTGTAAATGCAAGTGCACAAAAACTCTTGTTGTGTACAATTGATGAAGACTTGGAATGTAGATTCCGAAAATTGAAACCCAATCAGGCGTACGTTACCGGAAAGAAACATACAAAGAATAAGAAAGTAACCCTTACAGATAAGAGCGGGACTCACAATGTACGTCAATTTGCCATTGATACTGTTTATACGGATACATCTTTTGTGCAGAGAGTTAAACAATCTTACCTTATAGAGCGAAACTCTATTAATGTGGATTCTCTGAATCAGAAATGGCAGTTGAAACTTCGTATGGATGGAATCTGTGCTAAGACCGGAATAAAACTAACAAATTCTCTAAAGAACGGAGAGCGGATATCGGCATCGAGTGGGCTAAATGAACCCGATTGTTTTTTATTAGCCTATAGTACAGGGGTCGGTTATGGTATAAAAATGGATGCTTTTATAAGACCTTTTTGGGCGACCGTTGTTTTAAAAGCGCATTGGAATAATATCTGGACTTGGAGCTATGTTCTTTTTTCACTGATCTTTTGTTTGTTTTATGTTCCGGGTGTTCGTCTTTTTCTTGTTCAAGTTTTATCTAAGTTCAGAATAGTAGATAATCATGTTAAGTCGTCGCAACCGCTTGTTCAACAAAAAAGTGAATTTGTTTGGGAAGTCAATGGACTTACATTTGATTATCTGGAGAGGAGTATCACTTATCGTAAACAGACTTGTATACTCCGAAAACAAGTTGCTGAGGTATTGCTGGCATTTCTTAAAGCACCCGGCCATTTGCTGTTGAATGAAGATTTGAAAAAACTATTCTGGAAAGAATTAGAGGATGTAGATTCTTGTATGGAACGCAGGAACCGACTGATTACTGATTTACGTACTGATTTAAGGAAAATAGGGGCTAATCTTGGTGTTACTTTGGTAAATGGAGGCTATCAACTCCACTTTCGTTCAGAAAATAGTAAGAAATCAGTGAAAAATCAGTGAGAAATCAGTCTTTCTCACTGGCGGTGGCCGAGATAAGCCATACCTTTGCAACAAAAACATAGAGTATGAAAAACGCAAAAATTACTATTGGACTTATCGGGCTATTGCTAATAGGTCTTGTTTCTGTGAGAAAAGAAGGAAAGGTACAAGAAGCCGGTTTGCTATTGCAAAATGTGGAAGCTTTGGCTACAGGAGAGTCGTTCCCCGATGGAGATATAGCCTGTATCGGTGACGGATCTGTGGACTGTCCGTTCACATATCTGAAAGTTGAGGTAGTATACCGTGAAGAATAATGGGACGGGCTATTAAACTTATCGGCTATTTATGCTTTCTGATGGCACTTTACTCATGTAAAGAGACCAAAGAGCAGCAAATATCCCGTTTGATCCACGAATGGGAAGGTAGAACGATTGTCTATCCCGCTGATATGACATTCAATGTTTTGGGAAAGGACAGTGCCGGTTATTCATTTCCCCAAAATGAATATACCATAATGACTTACGTGGATTCGGTGGGCTGCACCAGTTGTAAATTGCAACTTCCTACATGGAAATATTTCATTTCTATGGTCGACACAATGGCCAATGGAAAGGTATCTTTTCTCTTTGCTTTCCATCCGAAAAACAAAAATGAAATCTCTTTTCTATTGAAAAGAGATCGATTCCTTTATCCGGTTTTTATCGATGAAAAGGGAGGTTTTGATGCTTTGAATCATTTTCCTTCGGATGTGAACTTTCAAACTTTCCTTTTGGATAGTCAGAACAGGGTGATTGCGATTGGTAATCCTGTCCATAATAAAAAGGTGCGTGACCTTTATTTGCAAATTATTGCCGGACAGCAAACCGGAGTCGCTACCTCTTCTCAAACAAAAGTGGTTTTGGATAAAAACCTCGATGAAATGGGCGATTTTGATTGGAAAACTCCCCGAACCGCTACTTTTAGTTTGCGGAATCTTGGCAATCATCTTCTGATTATCGAGGACATAAATGCTTCGTGTGGCTGTACATCTGTTGCTTACAGCAAGGAGCCTGTGTCTCCGGGGAAGTCTGCCGATATTCAGGTTACTTACCGTGCAGAGCATCCCGAACATTTTGAGAAGACCATTACTGTATATTGTAATACTCCCACCTCTCCAATACGTTTGAAGATTCGGGGTAATGCGGTTGATAAAGAAAACTAATAGTTAACCTTAAAAAAATATGGAGAATGTTAGCCTATGGAAAAAGTTTGATTTAGAAGGCAATTTGATTGCTTTTCCGTGGAAATGATAAACGGAATAAATAAAATGATAATGAACTAAAGTAAGAAAATACAATGAGAAACAAGAAAAATTATGTATTTGCTGCCATTTTACTTTTTGTATCACTGGGAGCTAGTCTGTCTTATGTTATCTCTGAAAATGAAATAACGGATGTATTAACGTTGGAGAATGTTGAAGCTATCGCGGCAGGTGAAACTGATTCGGAAGGGCGTCTTCCCTGCTATTCTTCTTTTATCGGAAAAAATTCAGGTGAAAAAACGGTGAAGGATTGTGGCGATTGTATGGATGTAGATTGTGTTGATTGCTCCGATAAAGGAAAATGTAAGAAATGATGCTTGATTAGCCTTAGCTCAAAGACATGTGCTAGAAGAGTTATTGATATTAGCTTTTGCTCATATGCCTTTGAGCTGGTTCTTTAAAATTTAGATCATATTTAGACTGTTTTATGTCTTTCTTATTTGTTGATTTTATATAGGTGAAAAACTTTTGTAAATAAGTAGAGGTTAATGAAAAATATTTATCATATGATTGTAATTTTCTTATTGATAAGTTGCAATAGAATTCCACAAAAAGAAATAAACGTTGTTGATATACCTATCCAACAAGCAAGATTTTATATTAACAATATAGATTCCACTAAAATATTGAATCCTGGTGGTATATATTGTTATAAAAATCATGTAATCCTTATTGAGCGAAAAAATAATCCTGCTTTTTCATTTTGGACATCGGATAGCCTACGCTATGAATTTTCTGAGGGATTCATTGGAGGAGGTCCTAATGAGTTCATACGTCCTCGGAGCAATTATTTCGCTGTATCTGATTCTAGTTTCTTTATTCTTGATTCTAATATAGAATGGGAAGTCCAATTAGAAGAACAGCGTATACAGGTCATTAATAAGGAGCCCATAATTATTCCGGATGCCATTAATCAAATGGTTCATTTGGATAATGGTAAATATATTATGGCAGGAAATACTGATGGTAATAATAATGCAGAGCATTTTTTGTATGATATAAAAACAGGAGAATATACATTGTTTGGAGAATATCCATTTACAGATTTGTTTGATGAAAGGAAATTTTTTTTCAATTTTAAATATACTGCTGGTATAGCAGGGAAACCTTATATTTGGGATTTTTATGAGAACTATAATTTACTTCGTAAATATAGTATAGAGGGGATACTGCTACAAGAAGTTCGTTTAGTTGGTGTTGCAGAACGACACAATGATGATTCTAAATCTCACGAATTACAGAATCGCCCATATTGGCGAATTGTTCAAGCAACATCTCGGTACATTTACGCTTTATTCTATACAGGAGAAACTGATAAAACTATTTATACCGGAGGAGCTATTCCAGAGTTGCAGGTATGGGATTGGGATGGAAATTTGACAAGGCGTATATTGTTTGATAAAAAATATAATCAAATAACTGTCTCTGAGACCGGTATATTGTATGCGATTAATACAGTAGATACATTTAATAATCAAATTTATTCATATGAGATGTAAGACTGAGTGTTTTTTCTATTTTTTCTTTGTTTTGCTGTTTGCAGTTTGTTCTTGTAGTAACAAGGCAAATACAACTGACTACGTGAAAAATTTAAGGGGTCAAAAAGTTTGGTTTGAAGAAAGTGTGACAGATACGTTGAAAGAATCTAAAATATTGATATTGATGCCCGATACCGGTGATTGTACAACTTGTGCAATGCAAGTTTATGATTGGTATATATATAAATTAGATTTGGATAAGCATGAATTAAATTGCGATATTATTTATGTCTTGAATGATTCTGTTAGATTAGATAAGTCTATTGCGAATTTAATGAAACGCTATAAGTTAAATTATATTGCGAATTTATCTTCTTTTTATTCTGAGAATAAGATACTAAAAGATGTCCCCTTCACAACCTTTTTAATAGATAAGGCTAACAAAATAAAATTAGTCGGTTCTCCAATAGATAATGATAAATTGTGGAAGTTGTATAAACAGGCTTTGCAAAAATAAAGAAGTTCGATATAATTTTAGAATGATCTTAACTGCCCGTCATTGATAAAGTCCCGATCAATTGAGACTTTTCAAAGAAACAATGTTACACAATAGAAAGAAACATGCGTCTTAACTATGAAATATATACTGTTTATCCTGTTAGTTTTAACTTTGGCAGCTTGTCAATCGGAGAAAGAGAAGCAGCTGGAATATGCTTTGGAATTTGCCGGCGATAATTGCGTGGAGCTTGAAAAGGTATTAGAACATTATAGAACCGATCCGGAAAAGTTGGAGGCAGCTCGTTTTTTAATTCGTAATATGCCGGGATGGTATTCTTATGAAGGAAATGAACTTGATTCTATTCACCATTTATTAGTTGGGGTTTGTGAAGGGCGTCCTATATCTAAAAGGGAGAAGAATAAATGGAACAGAATTTCCTTTGACTCTCTCTCCAAGATATATGACGCCCAAGTGATAACAGCGGAATATTTGATAGATAATATAGACCTGGCTTTTGAAGTTTGGAGGAAATATCCTTGGAATAGAAATTTGCCGTTCGATGATTTTTGCGAACTGATATTACCTTACAGAATAGCCGATGAACCTTTATCGGATTGGCGTAAATTGTATTATGAAGATTATGGAACTCTACTCGATTCTCTTTATAAAGGGGATGATGTTATTGAAGCTTCTAAGATCATTGACGGGAAACTGAGAAAGCTGTATTACATCTACAATACTGATTTTCGGATACCTCACTTGGATGCTGTTTTTCTTTATCATAATCGGATTGGTTATTGTCGTGAAGCATGCGACCTGACAATATATGCTATGCGTGCTTGTGGAATTCCTGTTGCGACCGACTATTTTGTTTATTCACCCGATTATCAACATTATCATTGTTGGACGATGTTGCGTGACACAACAGGAACTTTTCTTCAATTCGGATTTAATGAGTTTGAAGCGTCACGTGATACCTTACGGCATGACGGAAGGAAAAAGGGGAAGGTGTATCGCTATTGTTTTGGCGTACAACCTGAGAAAATCTCCGGGATTTCGGGCAATAAACGGTTGTATCCTGTGTTTAGAAATAGATTTGTGAAAGATGTGACATCTGAATATTTTGGAAGTAATGATACGACAATACCGATACAAATACCTGGAGAGCAATACATCTACTTAGGGATATTCAGTCCCGGCGGATGGATTCCTGTAGATATGGCACTTGGTAATGCAGGTAAGGTTACTTTCCGGGATATAGAACCCGATGTGATTTATCAGACTCTTTATCAGGGAGATGGAGGAAAACTTTATCCGGCGGGATATCCGTTCATATCTAAAAGGGGAGGTGAGTTTGTTTTGCTGAAACCCAATATCGATTTGATGGAGGAAGCTATATTAAGGCGGAAAATGCCTCAGCAAAAGACAATTGCGGAATGGGCTTATCGAGCAGTTATAGGGGCAAAGATTGAAGCTGCCAGTGATTTGTCATTTATACATGCAGATCTGTTATGGCAATTTGAGGATACGCTTACCACTAATTATTGCATATTAACTCCGCCTTCAAGAAAGAAGCATAGGTATGTGCGGTATGTTGCTCCGGCAGGGAAAAGAATGGAGTTGGCGGAACTGGCACTATTTAAGGATTCACTGTGTCAGGAGAAGATTCGGTTGAGGAGGATAAACAGTATAGAACCGATTGCAAAATTAGAGTATGTTACAGATGGCAATATATTGACTTATTTTCAGGCACGTGATACATCTTCTTATCTGGCCTATGATCTGGGAGAAAGTATGCCGATTGAAAGAATTGTTTTCTCTCCGCGTAACGATGATAATTACATTTGGCCCGGGGATAATTATGAGTTATTCTATCAAGACGGAATCAATGGATGGAAGTCATTAGGCAGGAAAGTGGCGACGGAAAGAAAAATTGAATTTTTAGTTCCGCAGAATGCCTTATTGTGGTTGAGAAACTGTACCAAAGGACGGGAAGAACAGGTTTTTATCTATAAAAATGGAAGGCAAACTTTTACGTTTGATTTATAAAAGTCGGGTGTGCGATGGCATATAGGTGGATATGTTATATATTTGTGGGTCTAATCTTAATTGGTGTACTATGGAGATATTGCTATTAAAAGACATGCGACTTAAACTTACAGCCGTTTTAGGAATATTATTCTTGGTTGTTTCCTGCCAAAGACAACCGGAGGAGGTGTCTATTCCTGTTTTACCGTTAGATTTAACTTCTGCTACTTCTGTTCCTTATCAGGTGGTACGAACTGATTATTTATTCTCTTATCCGGAGTGTATGTGGATAGATGGTGATTGCTTGATTGTTCAAGATAAACGGGCTGTTACCAAACTTTTCCATCTGATAAACTTGACGGATGGGTTATTGAAAGAAGAGTTTTGTCTTTGGGGAGATGGACCGGGGGAATATTCGGATGCAACTTTGAATACTGTATGGGACCGGACAAAAGGAACTTTATCTTATTTTAGTGCCAATAAAAGGGCTCTGGTAACTTATCGTAAATATGGAGACTTTTTTAAATATAGTGATAGTCACTCTTTAAGGGGGATGGAAGGAAGCAAAGATACACATTTTAAAGAAATGATTCCTTGTGGTAAGTATTATATCGCCCTAGGGGAGCGTGGCATATTTCAACAGAGGCGTTTTGCCGTATTGGATAGTGCTTGCCAGATTATGAACCAATTGGGAAACTACCCCGCATTGTCAGATTTGCTGGTGGATCCGGAGAATGATTTGCAAAAGATGCTATTTGATCCTGCTTTGTTTAAGATATCTCCCGACTGGGGAAAAGCCGTTTTTGCAACTTATAGGGGTGCGTTAATTCAGTTCTATGATTTAAAGGGGCTGCCCGATTCAATACATCATGTGTACTCCAGGCAACTGGAGGTACCTATCAAAAAGTCGCAAATCTCAAAAGAACATGAGGGGTGGGTTTATGGCTTTGAGGATGTTTCTGTGACTGATAGTGCCGTTTATGCTATTTACAATGGAGAAACAGCAGAAGAGAATCCTTTGTTAGGGAAAAAAATTTTAGTATTTGACTGGCAAGGCAACCTTCAGAAGATATATCAGTTAGATTTAAACTTGCGTTGTTTGACAATTGATGAACGCAGACATTGTATTTATGCCGTTGGTTACACAGAAGAAGATGGCTTCTTTTTGGTGACTATAAATATGTAATAATAAAGATGTGTGCTTATTACTAACTGGATGAATTAATATTGTTAATTCTGTTGTGAGCCTCTTTTTTCCCCAGGACTGAAAGGTTTAGTTCATCATCAGACTCATATACGGTTGCATCTCGCACAGTATTTTTTCTGATAGTTCACCGATGGTCATTCGGGTGTGTGCTCCCGGTAAGCGGACCTCACTGGTCATGCACTTTCCATTGCAAAGATAATAATATCCGTTATTGGCTGACAATTGTTCATCGGTCAGTTCAATGTTCATTTCTATTTCCGGATGACTGGCTGCATAGAGCTGAAGAACTGTCCGGGCATCAATGACACGTGCCATTCCTAATGTTTCGTTGGGCAGGGAGGCTACAGGGGGAAGTTGAAGAATGATCCGGTCGGTGCCGTTCCTTAGCCCGGCCCGGCAGAGCAATTGTGCCCGGACAACTTCATTGTCAGCAAATAACTCGTTGATATACGAGGTATTATCGTGTTTATAGACAACAGCTATACCCGTTATTCGATTGTCCTTTCGGGCTACGAGAGCGGTATTTTGTGTCAAGGCAAGATCGGCAAGAACTACTTTGAAATCAGTGGACGTATGTTGTAAACAACAGGTACGTTCTGATAATTTGCCGTTCAAATATTGATAAACATCTTCTTGGTATTCTGTAACTTCCTCAATGCTGCCCGTTTCCGAATCGGCAGGTAATTCTGAAAGAGAGAAGGATTGGTGAGAGATGCGGAAAACCGGGGCATAACCTGCTTTTGCATAATAACCGAACAACCAGGGTTCAGCGGGAATAAGCGTACTAAACAGGACACCGTTGCGGAGCATACGTGCAAAACTTTGTGACAGTAGTTCGCGCATCACCCCTTTGCTTCGATAGTCGGGATGAGTGCATGCGCCGGATATGTATGAAGTAGGCACGGTTTGACCACAAAACGTCATGGGATAAGGGAGCATTTGGAGCGCAGCAATCACTTCTTCGCCACTTTGGATGGCTAAGTTGACTTCGTTGTTATAACGAAGCCGGAAGTAGAGTTCGATGAATGCTTCGCTATCATCGAAACACAATTTCCATAATGATTTTACCTGTTCTCTTATCATCAGTATGCTACCATTTTATCATTTCTACAGGTTGTTCTTTCAAACAAGCCATATATTTCTCCAGAATCGTTTCCGGGTGATATGAGAGCTTAGCTTTACGCAACCCTTCTATTCCCAAATCTTCTTCACGGTTGATGTAAATATATTGTTCGGGGATGTGGTTGGCAAATTCGTAATTGATCATGGCATAAGCTCCATCAATATTCGTATCTGCTTTTTCCACATGTACACCGAAGGTTTCTTTATTGATCGGCATGCCGAAAGTAAAAGCTACAATCTGACCATTGACATGCAGGATACCTCCCGTTAATCCTAACTCTTCGAAATGGTTGAGGGCATAGAGCAAAGCACGGCGCTCGTTTCCGGTTCCCTCCTGCTGGTCACAGTCATTGGCTTTGCACCATTTTGCTTCCAGTTCCAGACACTCCTGAATTCTGTCTTTGGTGATCGGAGTGTATTCGTAATCAGGGTATGTGTTGCGAAATTTGTTGATGTGATTCCGCTTTGACTGGAATTTTTTTCCCTTCAGTGTTGCGAGATCGCTGCGCAAATAAATGTAGTCGGCATAATCACGGTCAACCGTGAATCCAAACTGACCGGGCATGATAGCCTCAAGGTCTTCGCGCATACACGAACAGACACCCAGCATACAAAAAGGTTCGCCCTCCTGCCGGGCATCCTCAACCAGTTCGTTCAATACCTTTTCGAGGTTTCCTTCACCGACAGGCATCATATAAGCCAGTTCATCACCGGCCCAAAATTTGAAAACCAGAAAGTTATCGACTATGGCAAACTTGGTGTGATACAAGAACCGCCAGCTGCATAAGTTTGAAAAAGATAGGTCGCAGTTGCGGCGGCAACTATTCATCGTGTAAGCTGTGATGGTATCCTTATCCTGGATCGTTATATCTTTGAATGCGATCATAAAGTTTTTGTTTCCTAATTAACTGTTTATATATAACAAAGATAAAACGATTTTGTTAGAGAATGCCTAACATTCGTAAAATAGTTGGAGTCAACAATGCGGTAAATATACCGTTGAGCGTTAAGCCAAGACTTGCATAGGCTCCGTATTTGCTACTGATGTCCATAGCCGTTGAGGTGCCGACGGCATGTGCGGCCGTACCCATGGAGAGTCCTTGAGCTATAGGACTACCTACGTGCATGATTTTCATGGTCTTGAAACCTAATACAGCACCCAGCAGACCTACACATACTACTACAGCTGCTGTCAGTGACGGAATTCCCCCCAATGTTTTAGTGACTTCCATAGCAATCGGAGTGGTTACCGATTTAGGAGCAAGTGACAGAATTACTTCCTGCGAGGCTCCCATTAACTTGGCTATCAATACTACTGATATCACACCGACGATACAGCCGGCCAATTGGGACAGAATGATGGGAAGCAGCTGCTTTTTTATGGTTTCAAGTTGCAGATATAAAGGAACTCCAAGCGCTACGACTGCCGGCTTCAGCCAAAATTCAATCAGATGTCCACCCTGATTGTAAGTCTCAAAAGAGATGTTTGTTATTTTGAGGAAGATAATAATGACTGCAATAGTCAACAGGATCGGATTTAGCAACAGAATTCCTGTCTTTTTCTGTAAAAGCTTGGCAAAGAAGTAAATCCCAAAAGTGATTGCCAACAGGAAAAATTCATTTTCTAAATAGTTCATTTGAGTTTACGTGTTAATTGATGAACCCATCCGGTGATGACAAGCACCAGCAGGGTACTGACTAAGGTAGCTACCACAATCGGCCAGAATTGCGCCGCAATGATGTCGAAATACAACATCAGGGCCACTCCCGGGGGGATGAAGAAGAAACCAAGATTAGCAACCAGAAAGTCGGACATTCCTTGCACCCAATGCAATTTGATCCAACCTAATTTTAAAAAAAGGGTGAGCAGCAACATCCCGATGATGCTGGACGGGAGCTTAATCCCCGTGAGATAAACAATCAATTCACCCAAAGCCAAACAGCCAAATAAAATGGCACACTGACGTATCATACTATTACCTATTGAATTTTGAAAACGTTGCAAAGTTATGAAAAATAGAGTTAGGGTATCAACTAATATGGTACGAAGATTCTTTTTTAACAGTGGGCAACTACAAAAAAATCAAGAAAAAGTAAACGAAATGGATTACTTTATCTATTTTTGCAAAATGAAAAACGAATATACATAACGAATATTAACTACTAAAAACAGAATTGACATGAAAAAGAGTTTATTAATCAGTGTTTTTGCAACACTGGCAATGATGATTTCTTTAAATGCATTTGCACAAGAAAAAGCGACAGGTAAGGCTTATAAAGCAATTCAAAAGGACGAAAAAGTAATCAACAAAGATTTGCAGAAAAAAGCGATTAAAGAAGCCCGCAAAGAGGCGAAAGCACTGGCAAAAGAAGGCTTCAAGACTCCGGTTGGAAAATTGCCGTTGGACAAACAGCTGGAAAATTCATGGGAAAAACAGATGGAAATCGATATGAATGGCAATCCATATTGGTATATAGCAACTGCAAGAGTGATTGGTGGAAATCAGTCGGCTGCGGCTATGCAGGCAACCAATACTGCTAAGATTGACATTGCCGGACAGGTTCAGACAAAGGTGACTCAATTGATTGAATCGAAGGTTGCCAATGACGATATGGGACAGGAAGAAGCGGCCAGCCTGTCGAGTGCTGTAGCTGCCGGAAAAAGTATTATCAGCGGAACGTTGGGGCGCACTATTCCTTTGGTGGAAGTGTACAGGACATTGCCAAATAAAAATGTTGAGGTAATGGTTACCATTGGTTACAGTCTGGAGGCGGCGAACAAAGTTGCTGTCAAAGCGCTTAGCGAAGAATTGGCTAAAAAATCACCGGAACTGGCTAAAGAACTGGATAAACTTGCTCAGTGAGTTTTAATATAAAAAGGCAAACTGAATGAACGTAAACAGGCTATTAGGAATTTTAGCTGTACTTTTATTGACCGCTGCCAGCGCTCTTTATGCCCAGAAACCCGTAAAAGTGAAAGGTGTACAAGGGCGTTGGCAGGTCAGCGATGACATCACATTGAAGCAGGCGGAAGAGCGTGCTTTTATGGAAGCAAAGAAAGCTGCTTTGCAAAAGGCGGGCGTGATGGAGAATGTGTGGTCTGTTTTTGGGCAGATTACCCAGGAAGACGGACAGGAGCTCCACGAAGCTTATTCGCAAATGAATGTGCTTGCTATCGGAGGAATGGTGAATATTACTAATAAAAAGGTAGAAGAGGTTTGGGACACAGATACACGCAGCTTGTATAAGGTAGTAACCATCGATGCCGAAGTGCAGAAAGAGGATAAACCGGACAGTTCGTATGCTCTCGAAGTGAAAGGGGTGGAGACACTCTATCGTGAGGGGGATGTGTTTCACTGTAAGTTGACTGTACATGGTACGGATTCATACTTGAAGTTTTTCTGGTTCGACAGTAATGGGGGAGCTTTGCTTTATCCTAATAGTTACGAACCCAATACGTTGTTGAAAGCCGGCAAAGAATATTCGATTCCTTTCAGTAATGCTGTGGACTATCGTATGGAGAAACAGCATAACAAGGAGAGCGAGAAGATAAATATGATGATGGTGGCAACTAAAGAGGATATTCCGTTTACTAAAGAGGTCACTTATCAGAATGTATTAGAGTGGGTGTACTCTATTCCGGCAGTTCAGCGTTGTGCTTTTTATGATATGGTACTTATAAAATAGTGGTTCCCGAACTACTGACCGTTAATCATTAATCACTTATTATGATGAAAACGAAATATTACTTTTCTTTCGTTTTTGCGTCACTCTTTCTGGTTCCATCCGTTGCTATGGCACAGGATGTGAACTATCAGAAGGAGTTTGATAATTTCCAAAAGAAACAGCAGAAAGAATATAAAGACTTTAAAAATAAAGCAGACGAAGAGTTTGCCACATTTCTGAAGGAAGCGTGGCAAAAGTATAATGCCTCTGTGGGGGATTCAATGCCGACACGACCGGAACCGGTGAAACCGACACTTTTCGATAAAAAGAAACCTGTCCCTGCTCCGGTAGAGATTAAGCCGGCGGCTCCCAAAATACCTGTGTCCGATAGACCGGGAGTAGGGGATAAAGTAAATGTGGAAGTTAAAAAACCGGATCTGCCTGCGGTAGCAGATAAGCCGGCACCCGGTGTCTATGTACCGGGTAAACCTTATACTCCTGTGAAAGTTGATATCCCGGTTCCGCTGCCCGGAAGTTCGGCCCGTCGCAATGTGATTGAGTTCTATGGTACTCAGTTTGAGGTGGCTACGGATATTATTGAAGACTTTGTACTGGGGGGGACAAGCGAGAGTAAAGTTGCGGCTGCTTGGAGCCGGTTGTGTAAAGCCGATCACGAGCAATTGATTAACGATTGCGTCCGTTTGAAGAATGAGCACCGGATGAACGACTGGGCATTCTTGCTGTTCATTAAACAGTTAGGGGTACAAATGTGTGGTGCTGTCCGGAAAGATGATGTTGCTTTTTTACAGATGTTTATTCTCAATAAATGTGGATATAAGGTGCGTCTGTCTAAAATAAACGATAAGCTGAAGTTGTTGGTGGCTCCGGCAGGAACTATATTCGGTGTTCCGTATATTACTTTCAAGGGCGTCAAGTACTATGTGTTTGAAGCAGATAAGGGCGGTTCGATGGCTGTTTATACCTACAGTCAGGATTTTGCCAATGCCAAGAATCTGGTGTGTATGGATTTGAACGCTGTGCCACAGTTCGGTATGCAAGAGTTGGGTAAAACAGTGTCTCCTTCGGAAAAATCTCTTCTTCAAATCAATGCGGTTGTCAATAAGAACCTGATGGACTTTTATAAAGATTATCCGCAATGTGAGGTTGCTGTCTACTATAAAACACCCATGAGCAAAGAGTTGAAGAGTGCCCTTTACCCGTCTTTGCAGACAGCTATAAAGGGAAAATCAGAGAAGGATGCTGCGAACATTCTGATTGATTTTGTACAGAATTCATTTCAATATCAGACAGATGGTGAACAATTTGGCTATGAAAAGCCTTTCTTCATGGACGAGAACTTTTATTATCCGGCTTGTGACTGTGAGGACCGTGCCATCTTGTTCTCCAATCTGGTGAAAGACTTGATGGGATTGGACGCTGTGTTGCTCGACTATCCGAACCATATCGCTTCGGCTGTCCGGTTCAACGAAGAAATCTCGGGTGACTACATCTTGCTGGATGGTAAAAAATATCTTATATGTGATCCTACTTATATCGGTGCACCGATAGGAATGTGTATGGATCGTTTCAAGAGTGTAGCTCCGGAAATAATCCGTTAGTGTTAAATATTATAATAATTGCAGGTTCGGGGTAAAAAATACCCCGAATTGCAATGTTGATATTGCAATATTGTGTACTTTTGCGGCGTGAAATAACACACCCTACTGAATTTATATACAATATTAAATATCTATGCTTAATTTAATTAACTCTATCGTTGCGCGTGCGCAAGCTAATCGCCAGCGCATTGTCCTTCCCGAAGGTACAGAAGAACGTACCTTGAAAGCTGCCAATCAGATTTTGACAGATGAAGTTGCAGATTTGATTCTTTTGGGTAATCCGGAAGAAATTAATGCTGCCGCTGCCAAATGGGGACTCGGAAATATCAACAGGGCCACTATTATTGATCCTGAGAATCATCCGAAGAAAGAAGAATATGCGCAATTGTTGTGCGAACTCCGTAAGAAAAAAGGTATGACTATCGAAGAAGCCCGTAAATTGGTACTCGATCCGTTGTATCTGGGCTGTCTGATCATTAAAAGCGGTGATGCTGACGGACAATTGGCGGGTGCCCGTAATACTACGGGAGATGTGCTTCGTCCGGCTCTCCAGATTATAAAGACATCTCCGGGAATTACATGTGTGTCGGGTGCTATGCTGCTGTTGACACATGCACCGGAATGCGGTCAGAATGGTCTGCTGGTGATGGGGGATGTTGCTGTAACTCCGGTTCCGGACGCTTCACAACTGGCACAGATTGCCGTTTGTACAGCGCGTACTGCTCAGGCGGTAGCAGGAATAGCTGATCCGAAAGTAGCAATGCTTAGTTTCTCTACTAAAGGTTCGGCAAAGCATGAAAATGTGGACAAGGTGGTAGAGGCATTGAAATTAGCTAAAGAGATGGCACCCGATTTGAATATCGATGGTGAAATGCAGGCGGATGCCGCTCTGGTTCCTTCGGTAGGTGCGAGCAAGGCTCCCGGTTCTCCGGTTGCCGGTGAGGCAAATGTGCTGATTGTGCCGAGTCTGGAAGTTGGTAATATTTCTTATAAACTGGTTCAGCGTTTGGGACATGCCGATGCTGTAGGCCCGATTCTTCAGGGTATTGCCCGCCCGGTAAACGATCTTTCACGCGGATGTTCTATTGAAGACGTATACAGAATGATTGCAATCACAGCCAATCAGGCGATTGCTGCAAAGAATGGTAAATAATTAAATCGAAAATCAGATATGAAAGTTTTAGTGTTGAACTGTGGTAGTTCATCTATCAAATACAAGCTGTTCGATATGAACAGCAAAGAAGTGATTGCCCAGGGAGGAATCGAAAAAATCGGTTTGAAAGATTCATTCCTGAAACTGACTTTGCCCAACGGTGAGAAGAAAATCCTTGAGAAGGATATTCCGGAACATACTGTAGGTGTAGAGTTCATCCTGAATACCTTGGTAAGCCCGGAATATGGCGCTATCAAATCACTTGAAGAGATCAATGCCGTAGGTCATCGTATGGTACACGGGGGTGAACGCTTCAGTAAATCAGTATTACTGACTAAAGAAGTGCTTGAAGCTTTCGCTGCCTGCAACGATCTGGCTCCCCTCCACAATCCTGCTAACCTGAAAGGAGTTGATGCCATTACGGCTATTCTGCCGAATGTTCCGCAAATCGGTGTATTCGACACTGCATTCCACCAAACCATGCCGGAATATGCATACCTGTATGCTATTCCTTATGAATTGTACAAAAAGTACGGTGTACGTCGTTATGGTTTCCACGGAACTTCCCATCGTTACGTTTCACAGCGCGTGTGCGAATATCTGGGGATTAAACCGGAAGGACTGAAACTGATTACTTGCCATATCGGAAATGGTGGTTCGATCGCCGCTATCAAAGATGGCAAATGTATCGATACCTCTATGGGATTGACACCGTTGGAAGGTTTGATGATGGGTACCCGTTCTGGTGATATCGATGCCGGAGCTGTAACATTCCTTATGGATAAGGAAGGCTTGACAACTACAGGCATTTCTAACCTGTTGAATAAGAAAAGCGGTGTGGCTGGTATGATGAACGGTTCAAGTGATATGCGTGACTTGGAGGCTGCCGTTGCAAAAGGTGATCCTCAGGCTATCTTGACAGAACAGATGTATTTCTACCGCATTAAGAAATATATTGGTGCATATGCTGCTGCTTTAGGAGGCGTAGACGTTATCCTGTTCACAGGTGGTGTCGGTGAAAATCAGGCAACTTGCCGTGCCGGTGTTTGTGAAGGACTGGAATTTCTGGGCGTGAAACTCGACGCTGAAAAGAATAAGGTTCGTGGCGAAGAGGCCATTATCTCAGCTGATGACTCAAGAGTGAAGGTAGTGGTGATCCCTACGGACGAAGAATTGCTGATTGCGTCTGATACAATGGCTATCCTGGATAAATAAAGGTTGATAAGTAATATAGAGAAAAGGCCGGAGGCGGAGATTTATTCTCTGTACTCCGGCTTTTTATATAGTTTGGTTGTGGAGGGAGGCAATCCGTTTTGAGCACTAAGCAGCCGGGGACGAGCTATTTAACAGAATATTCATATCCCTTTCTCCTTTTCTTCATTTTAAAAGTTTTATCTTTGCTATCACTAACTCAAATAAACTTAAATGATACAAGAATGAAACGACTTTTTTATTTCTTTCTTTTTGTCTGTGTGGCAGTTATTGCGAATGCTCAGGCAAAATATGTTTTCTATTTCATTGGTGATGGAATGGGTGTGAACCAAGTAAATGGTACGGAGATGTACCGTGCCGAAATCCAGAAAGGACGCATTGGTGTGGAGCCTTTGCTTTTCACCCAGTTTCCCGTCGGAACGATGGCTACTACTTTTTCTGCTACCAACTCCGTGACTGATTCTTCTGCTGCCGGGACAGCCCTTTCAACCGGTGAAAAGACCTATAATGGTGCTATTGGCATGGATGATCAGAAGAATCCCTTACAGACTGTTGCCGAGAAAGCTAAGAAAGCCGGCAAGAAGGTTGGGGTTACTACCAGTGTAAGCGTCGATCATGCTACTCCTGCTGCTTTCTATGCACACCAGCCGGATCGTAATATGTATTATGAAATAGCTACCGATCTTCCTAAAGCCGGTTTTGACTTTTATGCCGGTGCCGGTTTCCTGAAACCGACTACTACTTACGACAAAAAAGAAGCTCCGAGCGTTTTCCCGATGTTCGAAGAAGCCGGTTACACCATTGCCCGTGGATATAACGATTATAAGGCTAAAGCTGCCACAGCCGGTAAGATGATTTTGATTCAGGAGGAAGGTGCCGATGCGGGTTCTTTGCCTTATGCTATCGACAGTAAAGAAGGTGACTTAACCCTCACACAGATAACGGAAAGCGCGATTGATTTTCTGACCAAAGGAAAAAATAAAGGTTTCTTCCTGATGGTAGAAGGTGGTAAGATAGACTGGGCATGCCATGGAAATGATGCTGCTACAGTGTTCCACGAAGTAGCCGATATGGATAATGCGATCAAAGTTGCTTATGAATTTTACAAAAAACATCCGAAAGAAACCCTGATTGTAGTAACTGCCGATCATGAGACAGGTGGTATAGCATTGGGAACCGGAAGATACGCTCTGAATCTTAAAGCACTTGAAAACCAGAAGGCATCTGCTGAAGAATTGTCTAAGAAGATCAGTGATTTGCGCAAAGCTAAGAACAACCATGTGGCTTGGGAAGACGTTAAAAATCTGTTGTCCGAACAGATGGGCTTCTGGTCTGTACTTCCTATCTCGTGGGAGCAGGAAAAGAAACTGCGTGACGAATATGAAAAGTCATTCGTGAAAAATAAAGTAGAATTTGCCGAGAGTATGTATGCCAAGACCGAACCGATGGCAGCCAAAGCCAAAGAGGTGATGGATCAGATCGCTATGGTAGGCTGGACCAGCGGTGGGCATTCTGCAGGATATGTGCCGGTGTTTGCTATCGGTGCCGGTTCTGATCTGTTCATCGGTAAAATGGATAATACAGAGATTCCGAGACGTATTGCAAAAGCGGGCGGATATAAGTAACCGGCAGGTAAGTTCACCATAGAGCACGCAGAGTATACAGAGGATTTGTTGATATACGTATTAATAAACTCTGTGTACTCTGTGTGTTTTGTAATGAACTTGCCTCGTTGACGTTAATTTATCCTCAATATTCTCTATCTTTCAAAGAATTTCTTTAGCTTTGTCTTGTAAACTTTCAAAGAAATATAGAAATGACTAAGTTTGAAATAGAAGAAAAGATAGTAGATATGCTCAAAACCGTATTCGATCCCGAGATACCGGTAAACGTATACGATCTGGGACTGATCTACAAGATAGACGTCGCCGAAGAGGGAGAGGTTTCTATCGATATGACCCTGACTGCTCCTAATTGTCCTGCGGCAGATTTCATTATGGAAGATGTACGGCAGAAAGTAGAGTCAATTGAAGGAGTGAATTCTGCCACTATCAATCTGGTTTTTGAGCCGGAGTGGGACAAAGATATGATGAGTGAAGAGGCTAAACTGGAACTGGGCTTTTTATAATCGTTACTGTTTTACCTCTATTCTTAAACGATCCATTCTTACAGTATGAAGAACGTATATTTCCTTTCTGATGCCCACTTGGGTTCACGTGCCATAGAGCACGGACGTACACAGGAGCGGCGCCTGGTCAATTTTCTCGACAGCATAAAACATAAAGCTGCCGCGGTATATCTGCTGGGTGACATGTTTGACTTTTGGTATGAGTTCCGTTTGGTGGTGCCCAAAGGTTATACCCGTTTTTTAGGAAAACTCTCTGAACTGACTGATATGGGAGTAGAGGTGCATTTCTTTACGGGCAACCATGATCTTTGGTGTGGCGATTACCTGACCAGGGAGTGTGGGGTGACGATTCACCGTGAGCCGGTGACTACGGAAATCTATGGGAAAGAGTTCTATTTGGCGCATGGTGACGGACTGGGCGATCCGGACAAAAAGTTTAAGTTACTGCGCACGATGTTCCATAGTCGTACGTTGCAGACTTTATTTTCCGCCATTCATCCCCGTTGGAGTATGGATTTAGGACTGAATTGGGCCAAACATAGCCGATTGAAACGTGAAGGGGGGAAAGAGCCTGATTATATGGGTGAAGACAAGGAGTTCTTGGTGCTTTACACAAAGGAGTATCTGAAAAATCATCCCAATATAAACTTCTTCATCTACGGTCACCGTCACATTGAACTTGACTTGATGTTGAGTGCTACCGCACGTATACTTATTCTGGGCGACTGGATCAATTATTTCTCCTATGCGGTGTTTGATGGTGAGAACCTGTTTCTTGAGAATTACATCGAGGGAGAAACACAACTTTAATTTTCCGGAGTCAGTTGCCGGAGACGAATCAGATAAGCCCTTCGTCAGCAAAACTATAAAAACAACCGTCGCAGACAATGATATGATCCGTCAGGGTAATATTCATTGTTTGCGACGCTTTTTGTATAGCTGCCGTCAGGCGTTTGTCTTCCTGGCTTGGTTTTGCATTGCCCGACGGATGATTGTGAATCAGAGCTATCTGTGTGGCACGTCCTATCAGGGCTTCCCGCAAGATGGTACGTACATCGGCGTATGTTCCGTCAATCCCCCCAGTACTGATACGTAATTTGCTGATTACTTTGCATGCCTGATTCAAAAGTAGGATCCAGAACTCCTCTTGTGGCAGGTCGCACATTAATGGGTGGAACAGCCTGTAAATGTCCTCTGAGCATCTGACTTGTTCACGCTCTTTGCTTTCCTGTAGTTTGCGCCTTTTCCCCAGTTCAAGAGCTGCCATGATAGTAAGACTTTTGGCGGGTCCCATGCCCTTGAACGAGGAAAAGTCCCGTACTTCCCATTTTCCCAGTTCATTCAGGTTATTGTCGCAAGAGGCAAGTACCCTTCTCGTCAGTTCAACGGCACTCTCTTCCGTATTGCCCGAACCTATCAAGATGCCCAATAGCTCGGCGTCGCTCAATGCTTCGGCACCTTTTGCCATCATTTTTTCGCGTGGCCTATCGGCTTTGGACCACTGGTTGATGTTTAGTTTTTGTTTGTTTTTCATAAGTCGGATAGAGAGTTTTTGTATTCTTTTTATATCAACAACTGAAAGACAGCCTTTTTTATTTATAGAAGTTCTTGCGGAAAGCCTCAAACTCGTTTCTTCCCAATACACAGCGTTCCCACCAGGCACGCCAGAATCCCGTTCCGTATCCGATAAGTTGGATGAAAGAGGCAGCGATGGAATAGATGCCGATGCGTAAACTTTTGTTTTGCAGCGCAGAATCCAGACAGACCAGCAATGTATAAAGCAGAATCGGGACAAGACTGAACAGGCAGAAGGGAGTACATAATAGCAGAAGTGTAACTCCTAATGTGAATGCAGCCGGTAGCAGGTGGACGACTTTCAACGATTCGGGATATTTTTTATAGAGGTTGATACGCGCAATGCCGGAGTTGTGTACCTGCTTGAAGAACTTCTTAAAATCTGTGCGCCGTTTGTGGTATACCCAGGCACCGGGAAAGAGACGGCATCGGTATCCTCCTTTGAAAATGCGAATGCTGAAATCGATGTCTTCGCCGAAGCGCATATTAGAGAAACCTCCCAATGCCTGATAGACTTCACGGCGGACACCCATATTGAAACTTCGCGGATAGAACTTATCCATTTTCTTTTTACCCCCGCGTATGCCTCCGGTAGTGAAGAAAGAAGTCATCGAATAATTGATAGCTTTCTGTATATCAGTGAAAGAACTATGTGCCCGGTCCGGTCCGCCAAAGGCATCGGCCGGGGTGGCAGAAAGTTCCTGTTCCACTGCATCGAAGTATCCTTCGGGAAGGATACAGTCCGAATCTAATATGATAAGGTAGTCCCCTCCGCTGCGTTCGGCCCCGTAATTACGGGTCTGTCCCGGGCCGGAGTTTGGTTTGGCGTAATAATGTATGTCCAGTTTCCCTTGATATTTATTTACTATCGCTTCGCAAGGGACAGATGATCCGTCTTCTACCACTATGACTTCGAAATCCTTGAAATGTTGGGTAGTGAGGCTTTGCAATAATTCGTCCACTTCATCGGGACGATTGTAAACGGGGATAATAACGGAGTATCGCATAGGTTTAATGATAATCGGTTGTTGACTTGCAAATATATGCCATTATTTTTCGATAACCGTCATGGATGGTAATAAAAAAATGCGGCCCCTATTCCCGTAAGGGATAGAGGCCACATTTTTTTTCGGCAGTTAACCTGTTTATGCTTTTACACGACCTACATAAGAGCCGTCACGAGTATCGATTTCGATTGTTTCGCCTTCGTTGATAAATAGCGGAACACGAACGGTTGCACCTGATTCTACAGTAGCCGGTTTCAATGTGTTAGTAGCTGTATCCCCTTTCATGCCCGGTTCTGTATAAGTAACCTTCATCTGAACTTTGATAGGCATATCAGCGTAAAGTACGGTTTCAGTAGAAGCATCAGATACTACTTCCAGAACGGCACCTTCCAACAGGAAGTCTACACCGTTGATCAAGTCGTGGGCAATCGGGTGTTGGTCGAAAGTTTCCTGATTCATAAAGATATAGTCTTCACCTTCTTTATATAAGAACTGGTAGGGACGACGTTCTACACGTACATCTTCCAACTTTTCACCGATGTTGAAGCGACGTTCGAGAACGTAGCCGCTTACCACATCTTTCAGTTTAGTACGCATGAAAGTGTTACCTTTTCCAGGTTTAACGTGGAGGAATTCGATACAGAAATACAGTTTGCCATCCATGCGGATACAAGTTCCGTTCTTGATGTCTTGAGCATTAATCATACTTGATATTCTTTATTTTATAGATTGTTATTGAGTTATCTTCGAACCTTTTCGAGTGCAAAAGTAATCTAAATCGGCAAAAAACACAAAATGTTTTGACTAAAAATGACTTAACTCTTGGTTTATTTAAAAAAAGTGCCTATTTTTGCAGCCCGAATCCGTAGAAATAATAACATAAAACAAGATACAGTAATGAAAAGAACATTTCAACCCTCTAACAGAAAGAGAAAAAACAAACACGGTTTCCGTGAGAGAATGGCTACAGCTAACGGTCGTAGAGTATTGGCTGCGCGTCGCGCTAAAGGTCGTAAGAAACTGACTGTTTCTGACGAATACAACGGAGTGAAGGCATAAGTATTAGCCATAGCAAACGAATAAGAAGAAGTGAAGGAGGATTCCTTTGCTTCTTTTTGTTTTAATAAGCTTTTATCAAAAACTCAGTGAAACTCTGTGATACTGTGTAGCGAAAATAGTATCTTTGTCCGGATTAACAGCTTATAATTATGACGATAAAAGAATTTTTTTCTTTCAAAGCCAATAGATTCTTCTGGGTAAACATCATAGCCATGGTTGTGGTGGCTGTGCTCATTGTGTTCGGCGCACTTAAAGGATTGGATATATACACACGCCATGGCCAAGCTGTAGTGGTGCCCGACGTAAAAGGGATGTCTGTAAGCGAGGCTGAAAAGATGTTCCGGGATCAGGGACTGACTTATGTTGTGTCCGATTCCAATTATGTAAAGAACAAACCGTCCGGCATCATTCTTGATCTTAATCCGTCGGTCGGGCAGAAAGTGAAAGAAGGACGAACGATCTACCTCACAATAAATACACTCAGTACTCCTTTGTGCGTAGTGCCCGATGTGGCCGATAACAGCTCCGTGCGTCAGGCACAGGCAAAGTTAATGGCTGCCGGCTTTAAGCTGACCGAGAACCGGATGGTGAGCGGAGAGAAGGACTGGGTATATGGTGTCATTTATCAGGGACGCCAGTTGCAGATTGGAGATAAAGCTCCTATCGGCGCTACTTTGACTCTGATGGTGGGTGACGGGGTGCAATCTGCCGGAGCCGATTCGGTCGATATGGTAGAAGATGCTGCCATTTCTGCTGATGATTCCGGTACTGAAGACGATTCCTGGTTTTAATGTAAGAAACGTATACGTAGAAAAAACGCATGATAGAAGAATTGCCTGACGAACTTGAACAGGACGAATTGGATGATATAGAACCTGTAGGTGACGAGAACCAGCTCTACGAGCATTTCCGTGTGGTAGTGGACAAAGGGCAGGCGATGGTCCGGGTAGATAAATATTTGTTTGAACGCATCGTCAATGCTTCGCGCAATCGCATACAGAAGGCTGCTGAAGACGGTTTTGTCATGGCTAACGGCAAGCCCGTGAAGAGTAGCTATAAGGTGAAACCGCTGGATGTGATTACGGTGATGATGGATCGTCCCCGCTACGATAATGAGATTATTCCTGAAGACATTCCCTTGAATATTGTCTACGAAGACAAATACCTGATGGTGGTGAACAAGCCTGCCGGGCTGGTTGTGCACCCCGGACACGGAAACTATCATGGTACATTGGTCAATGCCATCGCCTGGCATCTGAAAGATAATCCGGACTATGATGCTAACGACCCTCATGTGGGATTGGTACATCGCATCGATAAAGATACTTCGGGGCTGCTGGTCATTGCTAAAACTCCGGATGCCAAAACCAATTTGGGCATTCAGTTTTTCAACAAGACTACCAAACGCAGATACCGTGCACTCGTATGGGGAATTGTCGATCAGGACGAAGGTACCATCGTAGGGAGTATCGCTCGTAATCCGAAAGACCGGATGCAAATGGCCGTTATGCCCGACCCGGCTCAAGGAAAACATGCTGTCACCCATTATCGGGTACTCGAGCGTCTGGGATATGTCACTCTGGTGGAATGTATTCTTGAAACAGGACGTACGCACCAGATACGCGTACACATGAAGCATATCGGTCATGTACTCTTTAATGACGAACGGTATGGCGGTCACGAAATCCTGAAGGGAACTCACTTTAGTAAATACAAACAATTTGTAAACAATTGCTTCGACACTTGTCCGCGGCAGGCCTTGCACGCCATGACGCTGGGGTTTGTGCATCCCGTCACTGGTGAAGAGATGCATTTCACTTCGGAGTTGCCGGATGATATGACCCGGTTGATAGAGAAGTGGCGAGGCTATATTAGCAACAGAGATTTAGAATGAAACGCAACATTGCCATCGTGGCAGGAGGCGATACCTCCGAAATCGTAGTTTCCCTGCGTAGTGCACAGGGCATTTACTCCTTCATTGATAAGGAGAAGTATAATTTGTACATCGTAGAAATGGAAGGCCGTCGCTGGGAAGTGCAGTTGCCGGACGGAAGTAAAACGCCGGTAGACAGAAACGACTTTAGTTTTATGAATGGGGCGGAGAAGGTTGTATTCGACTTTGCCTATATCACCATTCATGGGACGCCGGGTGAAGACGGACGTTTGCAGGGGTATTTCGACATGATGCGCATTCCGTATTCGTGTTGTGGTGTATTGGCTGCTGCCATCACTTACGATAAGTTTGTCTGCAACCAGTATCTCAAGGCATTTGGCGTACGTATCTCCGAATCATTGTTGTTGCGTCAGGGACAGACTGTTTCCGATGAGGATGTGATAGAGAAGATCGGTCTACCTTGCTTTATCAAACCCAATTTAGGGGGGTCCAGTTTTGGAGTGACAAAGGTAAAAACGCGCGAACAAATTCAGCCGGCTATCGCTAAAGCTTTCGGCGAAGCGGAAGAGGTAATGATAGAAGCTTTTATGGCCGGAACAGAATTGACTTGCGGTTGTTATAAGACGAAAGAAAAATCGGTCGTTTTCCCGTTGACTGAGGTAGTGACGCATAATGAGTTTTTCGATTACGATGCGAAGTACAACGGACAAGTAGACGAAATCACTCCGGCACGTGTATCGGAAGAACTGACCGAACGGGTACAGGCATTGACTTCGGCTATCTATGATATATTGGGATGTTCGGGCATTATCCGCGTAGACTATATCATTACGGAAGGTGAAAAGATTAATCTTCTGGAGGTGAATACCACACCGGGTATGACCGCTACCAGCTTCATTCCCCAACAGGTGCGTGCTGCCGGAATGGATATAAAAGATGTAATGACTGATATTATTGAGAATAAATTTTAACTGTAAGCTGTGAGCAATGGGCTACAGGCTGAACAAACCGCAAGTTTGGTGTGGTATAAGATAGCGTGGCTCTCGTAGCTTATACAAAGAATGAAAGCTATGAATACAACCGAGTTTGATGAAATCCGTCCTTACAACGACGAAGAGCTCCCCGGAGTTTTCGAAGAACTGATTGCCGATCCGGCTTTTCAGAAAGTGGTTGCCGGGGTGATACCGGATGTCCCCTTTGAGATGTTGGCACAAAAGATGCGTGCCTGCAAAACGAAACTGGAATTTCAGAAGACCTTCTGTTACGGTCTGCTGTGGAAACTGGCGGGGGAGTGTACTGATGGTATCTCATTAGATCATACGGCTATTCCGGACAAGAGTAAGGCATACACATACATTTCGAATCACCGGGATATAATCCTCGATTCCGGCTTCTTGTCGGTACTGTTAGTCGACCAGGGGATGGATACGGTGGAAATTGCCATTGGTGATAACCTGCTGATTTATCCGTGGATCAAAAAGTTTGTCCGGGTCAATAAATCATTTATCGTACAGCGCGCACTGACTATGCGGCAAATGCTTGAATCATCGGCACGTATGTCCCGTTATATGCACTATACGATTGGTGAAAAGAACCAGTCCATTTGGATTGCACAGCGTGAAGGACGTGCCAAGGACTCCAATGACCGCACTCAGGACAGTGTGCTCAAGATGCTTGCGATGGGTGGAGAGGGTGATGTAGTGGATCGTCTGATGGAGATGAATATTGCTCCTCTTGCTATTTCTTATGAATATGATCCTTGCGATTACCTGAAAGCACAGGAGTTCCAGTTGAAACGTGATATAGAGGGGTATAAGAAGACCATGGAAGACGATCTGAAAAATATGCAGACCGGTCTGTTTGGTTATAAAGGTAAGGTACACTTCCAGACCGGGGCCTGCCTCAATGATTTGCTTTCGACAGTGGATCGTTCTTTGCCTAAGCCTGAGCTGTTTACACGCATCTCTACATGGATCGACGAACGCATTCATGGCAATTATCGACTCTACCCGGGCAATTATGTGGCTCATGACTTGCTGACCGGCAAAAATGATTTTGAGTCCCATTATACATTGGCCGACAAACAACGTTTCGAAGCCTATATGGAGAAACAGCTTGGAAAAATTGAGATACCCGATAAGGATATTCCATTCTTGCGTGAAAAGTTGTTGCTGATGTATGCTAATCCGCTTGTGAATTACTTAGCTGCACGTCAATGAGAATATGGGTGCTGCATATCGCCCGACTTGTATTGCTCTCTGCTTTCCTAATCTCCTGTAATGAAGAAGAGGGAGCCTCTTACCCTCCTGTGAAACTGGAGTTTCTGACCGCTGAGGCGGGAGCAGACGGTACTTTGCAAACATTGGTAACGGATAAGGGAGAGCGTCTGGTGGTGGCAGAAGACCGCACCCGGACGGAATTATTCCCGAATGGAAGTAGCCGCGTGGTGGGTAATTATGAAGTAATCTCGTCCGCCGGTGGGCAGAAGGAGGTGCGGATTTATGCATTGGCCAATACTGTATCTCCTGCCCCGGTACCCGCTGCGGAGTTCGGGAATGGTTTGAAACTGGACCCGGTTGATGTGCTGAGTATCTGGATGGGGCGTGATTTTCTGAATATGACCCTCTCCATCAAAGCACAAAGTGAGAAACACAGGTTCCATTTCATTGAAGAGTCCGTTGTGAGGGATGCCGTAACAGGGCGGTTAACTGTCCGTTTGATGCTCTATCATGATAATGGAGGAGATATGGAAGCCTATACCAAGCGGGCTTATGTCTCGGTGCCGTTGGGCCGGTATGCGGCAAGTGCTGCCGAACCGGCAATGATTTATTTCAGCTTGCATACGTATGACGGGAAGGTGAAGACCTATCAGTTTGAGTACGTACCCAGTCACTAATCATTAATTACTAAATTATATGTCGAAAATGAATTCAATGCTTATGGGAATATGGTTTTTATTGTCATCTCTCTTTTCTTGCCAGCAGTCGAAAGGGGACTTCAAGACAGTGCCGGTAAAGGAGTTTGCTTCACTGATTCAGGACGAGAGCGTACAGCGGTTGGATGTCCGTACAATGGCCGAGTACTCTGAAGGCCATATCCCGGGGACCATCAATATCAATGTGCTTGATGATTCGTTTTCCGCTATGGCAGACTCTACGCTTCAGAAAGATAAGCCGGTAGCTTTGTATTGCCGTAGTGGTAAGCGCAGCAAGAAAGCGGCTGCCATCCTCAGTGAGAAAGGTTATAAAGTTTACGAACTGGATAAGGGATTTAATGCCTGGCAGGAAGCGGGAGAGAAAGTAGAGAAATAACGATCAACGATGAACAGCAATCATGTGCAACCCTGTTCATCGTTGATTGTTCATTGTTATTATAGATTTTCCAGCAGTCTTTTCAATACTACTGTTGCTGATATTTCGCGGTTTGCAGCTTCTGGGATCACAATGGATTGCGGGCTCTCGATAACATCGTCCGTCACAATCATGTTCCGTCTTACCGGAAGGCAATGCATGAAGTAGGCGTTGTTGGTTACGGCCATTTGGCGTTCGCCTACGGTCCAGTTGCGGTCTGTACTCAAAATCTGTCCGTAGTTGTCACCTGTGTAGGCTGCCCAGTTCTTGGCATATATAAAGTCGGCTCCTTCGAATGCTTTCATCTGGTCATATTCTACCCGTGCGTTTCCTACAAACTTCGGGTCGAGTTCATAACCTTCAGGGTGGGTGATGACAAATTCATAGTCAGTGGCATTCATCCATTCGGCAAACGAGTTGGGGACTGCCTGTGGCAATGGACGCGGATGCGGTGCCCAGGTCATTACTACTTTCGGACGGGCAGTCTTTTTATATTCTTCGATGGTGATAAGATCGGCAAAGCTCTGCAACGGATGGCGGGTAGCCGCTTCCATGGAGAATACCGGGCGTCCGGAATGTTGTATAAACTGATTGATGATTACTTCGTTATAGTCGTACTCGCGGTTCTCGAAGCGGGCAAACGAACGTACACCGATAATGTCGCAATAACATCCCATAACTGGAATGGCTTCCAACAGATGCTCTGGTTTGTCGCCGTCCATGATGACGCCACGTTCCGTTTCCAGCTTCCAGGCTCCCTGGTTGATGTCCAGCACAATTACGTTCATACCCAGGTTAAGCGCAGCTTTCTGAGTGCTGAGGCGGGTGCGGAGGCTGGAGTTAAAGAAGATCATCAACAAGGTTTTATTACGTCCCAGTTCTACATATTTAAACCGGTCTTTCTTGATCTCGAATGATTCGGCCAGGGCTGATTTCAGGTCGCCGATGTCTTGTACGCAAGTAAATTTCTTCATAATTGTCTTTGTTAGAATGAATATACCTTTCCGCAAAGGTATGATAAAATTTTCAATTGGCAGACTGTGCCCATGAAAGATACTCCGTTTGCCGTGGGGACAGGAAAGTGCTGTTGGCCAGATAATCCTTATTATTGGCATAGATAAAGAGCACACTGCCCTTTTTAATCGTGTCGATTATCGGTTTGGCAAGTGCCTGCGGCAGGGCAGGACAACCCAGGCTTCGTCCCAGGCGGCCGGCAGAAGCGGCTATGTTAGGGTTGGCATAAGCGGCGCCGTGCATCACGATGGCACGTTGTTTGGCTTGGTCATTAATTCCTTTTTCCAGTCCGTTCAGTACCAGAGAGTAGCCGTTGCGCCCTTGATATGTATTTTCTGTCAGGTAAAAGCCAAGTGAACTTTTGTATGAACCGTTTTTATTGGAGAAAGAAGTTGCATAGTTCTCTCCGCTGTTTCTGCCATGTGATACGACAGAGGTATAAAGCAATTTCTTATTCTTCATATCGAGCACATAGAGGCGCTTCTCGGTAGATGGTTTAGAAAAGTCTATCAGCGTCATGATAGACTTGCTTTTCTGCTCAATTTTCCGGTAGCCGGTGACTGCCTGACGAAAGGCTGTATAGCTTACGATACCATCCAGGTGCATATCGTCGAACAGTTGATCCACTTCGTCCGTTTCGGGAGTGGAGGCAACGGATACAGGTTCACTGACCGGTACGCGGCTGGGTGCTTCTGCCAAAGGAAGAAGAAACAACAGGAGAAATAGAAATACTTTTTGCATAGGAAACAGAGAAAAATAACGGCGCAAAGATACGGATTTCTATTCCAAAACAAAAATAATTGTCTCATTTACAGGTGCCCAGTCGAAAATAAACTTCGAATGTGAGGTGGCATTCCGTACACACATGTGCGAACGGGGGGTAGTGCCCAGTGACGGACTGTACTCGATGAGTGCTTTGCGTGGCTCGTTTACCGGGACTCCGTGAATGTATCCTCCGTCCGAGAACCGGCTTGCGTAAGGTGCAAAGCCTCCGGTAGCGGTAGAACCGTCTTTGAGGAATATCATACGTGCCTTTTTCTCTTGCAATACGAAGATGCCTAACGGGGTTTCCTGTGCATACGGCGGGCGGTGCCGTCCGGTGGTGGCGGGGTTCATGCTGCGTACAGCCCATCGGGCCTCGCCGGTTTGTTCCAGTGTTGCTATGTTCTGGTCTCTCCGGTCTATCATGATTGCTTTGGTGAAACGGGTCGTATCCGGGAGTACTTTGACGTATTTCTTGGGTACATACCACTCTTCACCTATGTAGATGGGAGATACCTTAACGAACTTTTCTCCGTCTGCCAGAAAACGTACCAGCGAACCGTCTTCTCCATAACGTTCGGGTACCAGTGTATCGGTGAGCAGATAGAGCGGAACGGACTGGTAACGCTCTATGCCCAGGGTGTCGGCAATGCGTTTGTAAGCATTCCGTTTGTAGTGGCGCACCAATGGGGCTTCACCGTTCCGATTCTTATAGTTTTGCAGGATACCCCATCGAGAGGGCTCTTGCTGGATATTTTCGAGCAGAGCCAGACGTTCTTTGATCTTATCCCACTGGAAACTGCGGGTGGTATCTTTGTACGGGTAAGTATCTTCAAGGGTATATTTGTCGTAGAGCAGGTCTTTCACAATCTCTATCTGCTCTGCCGAGATAGCCTTGGGCTTCTCTTCGGGAGGTGTTTGTTCCAGTGAATCTGCTACAGTAACTGTTTCGGGCTGTAGCGGATTTGTTTTGTTTTCTCTGTTGCATGCGCAGAAAAGGAAGAGGAGGGAGAACAAGTATATATGGGCTGTTTGCTTCATAATGGGATGGGTTAGGGGTTCATTTACAAATATAATATTTTTTATAAGGAATAGCAAAGCGTTTTGTTTTCGTATTATTAATAATTTGCATATTTGCCCTTTGTTTTGTCAAGAGCAAGTTTACACTTCTTTAACGTGAGGTCCTGCCGGATTAAACTATTTATACTTTTCGGATTTTGCGCGGAGGAGTTATGCCGGATGTTAACCGCGATAATAAGGTGAAGATGCCGTCTCCGTCTCCGGAAGCAACCGTCTTCGGGCCGGAACACCGGCTCTTCCGGCACGGAATACCGGCTCTGTTGAGGGGAAACACCGGCTCTGTCTTTCGGAAATGCAGCCTTTGAAAAAAAGAAAGGGGGAGGCAGCGGCCTCTCCCTTTTATCGCATTCTAAATAGAATGTAATGTATGATTGTATTTACAAAGATAGCATAATCCGGGGGCAAAGTCAAGTTTTGAACCGATTATTTTGCGGATTTCGCCTGAATAAAGATCATCGGCGCGTTTGTCCGTCACCTTCGATGATCCATTTATAGGAAGTGATCTCTTCCAGTCCCATCGGGCCACGGGCGTGCAACTTCTGTGTACTGATGCCGATCTCTGCTCCCAACCCAAATTGTGCTCCGTCGGTAAACGCCGTAGATACATTGGTATATACACACGCTGCATCTACCATCCGGGTAAAAAGGGCGGCGCGTTCCCGATTTTCAGTGACGATGCTCTCGCTGTGGCGGGAACTGTACTCTTGAATATGTCCGAGTGCGTCTTCAAAACTACAGACTGTCTTGATCGCCATTTTATAGTCCAGGAACTCTGTCCCGAAACTTTCGGGTGTAGCCGGTTTCAATCCTTTGGCAGGATAATGTCCTTCAAGTGCCTGATAAGCCAACGGATCAGCGTAGATAGTCACATTGCTTGCTTTGAGTTTCTCGCATAGCGCAGGCAGGTCGGACAATCTGCTCTTATGAATGATCACACAATCGAGTGCGTTGCAGACGCTGACACGGCGTGTTTTGGCATTGTGAATGATGGCTGCTCCCTTAGCAGTGTCTCCGTATTCGTCAAAATATGTATGGCAGATGCCTGCACCTGTTTCTATCACCGGTATGGTGGCATTCTGTCGCACGAAGTTGATCAGGCTACTGCTACCGCGGGGAATAAGCAGATCTACATATCCGGCGGCATGCAAAAGTTCGTTGGTCGCTTCGCGGTCAGCCGGCAGCAACTCGACGGTGTGGGTGTCTGCATCAAACAGCCGGAGCACATTATGTATCACTTCTACGATGGCGCGATTCGAAAAGTCGGCATCGCTACCGCCTTTTAAAATACAGGCGTTACCACTTTTCAGGCAAAGCGAAAAGACATCGAAACTGACGTTAGGACGTGCTTCGTAGATGATACCGATAACTCCGAAGGGCACACTTACTTTTGTCAGCTTCATTCCGTTGGGCCGGATGCTTTCTTTCAGGATCCTGCCCAGCGGTGAGGGGAGTGTCGCTACGTTCCGTATGTCGGAGGAAATTCCTTTCAACCGTTCTTCGGTCAGTTTCAGCCGGTCGTATTTCGGATTGTCGGGTGACATCCGATCCAGGTCTTTCCGGTTTTCGGAAAGGATATACGGCGTTTGTGCCAAAGCAGCATCCGCTACGGCGTTCAATATCCGGTTTATTTGTTCGTCGGGCAATAATGCTAAACGACGGCTGGCTGCTTGTACGGCAGCAAATGTATCATTCAAGTTCATACGAAATTCGTTTATTCGATATAAAGGTAGTCATAATGGACTACTGCTTTTTTTCCATGTTTTCCGATGGCGTCCCGTGCTTGTGTCGAGTCACAGTTGGCTTTGCCCACACCTATGGGAACGCCCCGGTTATCGATGATCCGCACGATGTCATCTTTCTCAAACTCCCCTTCGATGCGGGTGATTCCGATGGGAAGGATGCTGACTGCCTTGTCCGAGTTCAAAACTTCGGAGGCTTGTTCATTGATGTGTATCTCTCCTTTGGCGAAACCTTCGCTGTGGGCTATCCATTTCTTGATACTCGACACCGGCTGTGGGGCGGGGATGAAACGGGTGCAAATGGTTTCTTCCGGATGTTCCGTCAGGTTGATGAGTATATTGTCACGTTTGCCGTTGGCAATGATTACGGTAATACCTTCGTCTGCCACTTTGCGGGCAATGTTGGTTTTAGTCAGCATACCGCCCCTTCCAAAACTCGATTTGCTGGTCTGGATATAGTTTGTCAGGTCTTTCCCTTGCCCTATTTCCCGTATCACGGATGAAGCCGGATCGGCAGGAGAACCGTTGTATATGCCGTCAATATTGCTTAGGATGATAAGAGCCTGCGCATCCATCATTGAGGCGATGAGTCCCGATAATTCGTCGTTGTCCGTGAACATCAGTTCGGTGACGGAGATGGTATCGTTTTCGTTGACAATGGGGATGACTCCGTTCTCGAGCATTACCGTCATGCAATTTTTCTGGTTGAGGTAATGCCGGCGGGTACCGAAATTCTCTTTGGTGGTGAGTACCTGGCCTACGGCGATGCCGTGATCACGGAACAATTCGTAATATCGGTTGATGAGTTTGGCTTGTCCTACAGCAGAAAATAACTGGCGTTGGTCAACGCTGTCGAGTTTCCTGAGGGTGCGTATTTCACTTCGTCCTGAGGCGACAGCCCCCGAAGAGATAAGAATGATTTCCATTCCGGCTTTATGCAGGGCAGCTATCTGGTCGGTTAGGGCAGACATCCGGGTGACGTCCAGCGTTCCGTCTTGCCGGGTAAGTACGTTACTTCCCACCTTTACAGCTATTCGTGTAAACTCCTTTTTCATTATGCTAACGATTTGAAAGCACAAATATATGGATTTTTGTCGAAATGTAACCTAAGGGGTACATTAAATGAAAGGTCTTATCATCCGGGTGCCTAAAGAGAGGGATTAGGTGCCGGTAGTACATACCTCTCCCACGTGGGTATGCCTGACGGACATGTCTGCGTGGGAGGAGAAAAAATGTTTGGTGATTTATTCGTTCGCCTTTTCCCGGTTTCTCACTATTTCCATAGCCTGCTCGTAATCGTCTTCATTGACGAGGACGGCTATTTCCTGTCCGATGTAGTAAGGTGCCAGAGCCGCAAGGCCACCTCCGTCCTTCAGAATGGATTCTATTCCATTGCTTTCAAGTAATCCTTTGGTAAACTCTGCTTCCCAAGGTGAACCGGTGAAGACTTCTACTAAGCGGGTGTCTTTATCTTCTTTCATAATGGTAGGGATATTATGTGGTTATCTCCTACAAATATAACAAAAAGAACCTGGATAATGTTGTTTTACATATAGATTATTCCAAAGATATCCGTTGTACCGTAATGTCTTGGTTGAGGAATGTTGAGGCCGATTCAATAAATTTATCTTCGGCTTCTGTGGTACAAAAGCTGCAACTGCCTCCCCGAGTGCATTTCCGGTCCATTTCGGGGTGCCTGTAGAGGTAATCTTTCAGGCTGGCGGCTACATATTCTCCCTGTGCAACCACTTTCATACTTTGGGGCACGAACTGTTGTATCTTGGGCAGCAGCAGCGGGTAGTGGGTACATCCCAAAATGATAGTGTCTATCTGTCCGTCTTTGGCAAGCAGGTTGTGGATGTATTTACGGATGAAAAAGTCGGTTCCCTCACCATTGGCTTCGTTGTTTTCGACCAGAGGTACCCACATTGGGCAAGCTTCTCCACTTACTTTTATGTCCGGAAAGAGTTTATGTATTTCGAGCGGATACGATTCCGATTTGATGGTGCCGGCTGTGGCCAATACTCCGACATGGCGGGTTCGGGTTATGCTGCCGATGCACTCTACCGTTGGACGAATGACTCCCAGGACTCTTCGGCTGGGATCGATATCCGGAAGGTTGTTCATTTGTATGGTTCTTAATGCCTTGGCCGAAGCTGTATTGCAGGCAAGTATCACTAAGTGGCAACCCATCTCAAACAGTTTGTTAACCGCCTGCAGGGTAAATTCATATACGATTTCAAAAGAACGGGTACCGTAAGGGGTACGGGCGTTGTCGCCCAGGTAGATATAGTCATAATCCGGAAGAGCCTCCCGGATTTTACTCAGGATGGTCAGTCCGCCATATCCGGAGTCGAATACTCCGATAGGACCGGGTTTCTGGGAAAGGGATTGTTTCATAACGGAGATGGGTTAAAATGTTACGAGCTACAAGTGACAAGTCGTAGCGTATTTTCCGCATAGTACTTGTAGCTTGTAGCTCGTAACTTTATAGCTTCCGACTCTTATTTAATGCCCAATTGGGTCTTTACTTTCGGAGTCAGGTTGATGCTCTGATTTTCGTTAACGTAAGGTATCGGAGTACGTGCCATGTCGAAAATGTAGATAACACCTTCTGCTGCGCCTACTGCTTTGATAGCATCGTCCAGCTTCTTGTATACCGGAGCCATCAGGTCGTTATTGGCTTTCTCCATATCCTGTTGCGCCTTAGCCTGGAATTGTTCTTGTCTCTGCATCATGTCTTCCAACTCTTTTTGTCTTCTTTCTGCAATCACAGTAGGAAGAGAGTCTTTCTGCTGCATGAACTCCTGATATTTTTTGTTGAATTCTTCTTGAGTTCTCTGAAGGTCCTGTCCGAGTTGTTTGTTCAATGCCTGCAATTCAGATTGTGCTTTGGTGTATTCCGGCATAGCCGAAACAATTTCCATTGCATTGATGTGACCGAATTTAAGATTTTGTGCGAATACGCCCATCGGGAGTACCAGCATCATTAAAAGTGCAATTTTTTTAAGCATAGTTCTATTATTTATTTGAATGATTACTTTTTAGTTATCGGCTGCAAATGTATGAAATTAATTTGAATATCCTAATTTCGCCAGCACTTCATTGCTCACATCAATGCGCGGAGTAGCAAAAATAATGCTCGAAGCTGAGGCTCTGTCCACTACTACAGCGTAGCCGTTTTCTTCGGCTACTATTTTTACGGCATTGTATATTTCATCCTGAATGGGCTTCATCAGTTCTTCTCTCTTCTTAAAAAGCTCGCCTTCGGGACCAAAGTACTTCCGTTTCAACTCTGAGGCAGCCTTTTCTTTTTCTACGATGGCATCTTCTTTTTGAGTTTTCTGCGCAGCCGTCAACTTTGCAGATGCAGCTTGATAGTCTTTAAACATGGTTTGTGCTTCCTTTGCCAATACTTCGACTTCACCCTGCCATTGTTTGGTGGCTTGGTTCAATTGTTCGTTGGCACGTTCGTAAGCCGGAATGTTCTTCAGGATATACTCCATATCGATCAGAGCAAACTTTTGTGCTTGAGCTGTCATACCTACGGCAAACAGCAAGATGATAAATAGAACAGACTTTTTCATAACGCTTAGTTTTTAATGAAACAATTAGAATTCCTGACCCAATACGAAGTGGAATCTGCTTCCGCCTGCGCTCTTGTCGCCAAGTACTTTGTCGAAACCGTATGCCCAGTCGATACCCATCATACCGATCATCGGGAGGAAGATGCGGACACCTACACCGGCCGAACGTTTCAGGTCGAACGGATTGAAGTTCTTCACATCATGCCATGCATTACCGGCTTCCAGGAATGTTAACGCATAAATATTGGTACTTGTTTCCAGCATCAGCGGATATCTTAATTCAAATCCGATACGAGTGTAGGCATATCCTTCTTGTCCACGGTACGGAGTTAACGAACTGTTTTCGTAACCACGAAGGGCGACACTCTCGGTTGCATAGCTTGAATATCCGGTCATACCGTCACCACCGACGTCAAATGTACCGAACGGAGATTTCTTATATTTGTTGTAGTGGCCCAATATACCGAATTCCACACGTGTCATCAGCACCGGAGTTTTTTTCACGGTTGTCGGGTTCAGCAACGGAATATATGTTTTTGCTTTGAACTTCCACTTATGGTATTCTACCCATTTGTGCATTTTGTTCATATCGTTCTGGTTGTACTCGTTATATTTACTGTAGTCTACTCCGTCGAACAGTGAGTAAGGCGGTGTGAACTGTACAGACAGAGAGAAGTCTGAACCACTACGCGGATAAATCGGGTTATCGTAAGAAGCGCGGGCCAATGTCAAGCCGATGCTTAAGTCGTTACATTTACCGTTGGTTACCGGGAAGTACTGCCAGTCTTTCAAGATATATCTTTGATAAGAAAGCTCGGCTGAAAGCTGGAAGTAGTCATCCGGCCAGTTCAAGCGTTTTCCCCAACCTGCTGACAGACCCCACATTTTGATTGACTTGTCAGGGTCATAATAGTTTTCGTAGTTGTTATAGTTACCATAATTGTACATACCGTAACCGCCTAAGCCGCTGTAATAACTGTTGTAGTAATTGTTATAGTAGCTTGAGTTATAGTAACGGCTGCTGATATCAGTCTGAACTGAGAAGAATGCCGACAGGGAGAATGAATTCGGACGTTTACCTCCGAACCAGGGATCAAAGAACGAAATGCTATACTGCTGATAGTATTGTGCATTGGTCTGTCCACTGATGGTCAGTGTCTGTCCGTCACCCTGAGGCAGGATACCACGATAGTTTTCTCCCGGGTGCAATAGGTTTGCCAAAGAGAAGTTTGTAAATTTCAAACTTAATTTACCGATAACACCCGTCTGTCCCCAACCGGCAGAGAACTCTACCTGGTCATTTGCTTTGGATACCAGATCATAGGCAATATCTACGGTTCCATTCACTTGGTCCGGCTGAATATCCGGTTTGATGTTTTCCGGGTCAAAGTGTCCCATTTGTTGGATCTCACGCATAGAACGCATCAGGTCCTCACGGCTGAACAACTCGCCCGGGCGGGTACGGAGTTCACGGCGAACAACGTTTTCGTACAAACGGTCATTACCATTGATCTTGATCTTATTGATGCTGGCTTGCCGGCCTTCGTAGATTCTCATCTCCAGGTCGATAGAGTCGTTGTCGATATTCACTTCTACCGGATCTAACGTGTAGAACAGATAACCATTGTTGTAATAGAGGTTACCGATAGCGTCTTCATCGGTTGACAAACGTTCATTCAGCAATTTCTGGTTGTATACATCTCCTTTCTTCATGCGGAGCATAAAGTTCAGTTGTTCTGAGGGATAAAGAGTGTTACCCACCCATGTTACGTTGCGAAGGTAGTATTTATCGCCTTCCTCCAATTCAATGTATACATCTACCGTTTTATCGTCAAATTTGGATACGCTGTCTTTCACGATACGTGCATCGCGATAACCCAGTTCGTTGTACTTATCAATAATCAGTTGCTTGTCCTCTTCATACTTCTCATTAACAAACTTCTTGGTGCGGAACAAGTTCAGCAGTTTTCCCTTTTCGTTTGTTTTCTTCATCACACGTTTCAGCTTCGATGTTTTGATAGCATGGTTACCGGCAAAAGTAATGGCATGGACTTTTACCTTTTCTTTCTTATCGATATCTATGTCGACCAATACTTGATTTTCATTTGCAGGATCATCTCTTTGAGTGATGGTTATTTCTGCATTCTTAAATCCTTTATCGTCGAAATAGCGTTTACTTAAAACCTTTGCACGGTCCACCAGATTCGGAGTAATCTGACTGCCTTTTATCATACCCAGTTTGGTCTGTAGGTCTTCACGCTCCGACTTTTTCACACCGTGATAACGTATGTCTGAAATGCGCGGACGTTGAGTCAGACTGATCTTCAGCCAGATTTTATTGCCTTCTACCTTTTCGGCTGTGATTGACACGTTGGAGAACAGACCGTGACGCCAGTAGCGTTTGATTGCCCCCGTGATCTCATCACCCGGTACGGTAATAGTTTGTCCTACAGAAAGTCCGGACAGTCCGATAAGAACATAATCTTCGTAGTTCTTGACACCTTCGACCTTGATGTCGGCTATTTCATATTTTTTCGGTGTCCCGGAATACATGATAACGGGTTTTGATTCGTCAGTGTTAGCATCTTGTGCTACGCCCGGCAATGCAAAGCAAAACAGGCTGATAAACGTTACGAATATGAAGGAAATACGATAATGCATTTATGTTATAATTAAGTTTTGAGTTAACTGATTTGTTCGCTGGTCTTTCCGAATCTGCGTTCGCGTCTCTGGTAGTCACAGATAGCTTTGTGCAATTCTTCTTCCTTAAAGTCTGGCCAGAAGGTTTCACAAAAATAAAGCTCCGAATAAGCACATTGCCAAAGTAGATAGTTGCTTAAACGAATCTCTCCGCCTGTACGGATTAAGAGGTCCGGATCGGGCATGAAATTGGTTGTCAGATGCGTCTGGATGCTTTCCGAAGTAATTTCTTCAGGAGTCATTTCTCCTTTCTGAACCAATGTGGCAATCTGCCGTGCGGCCTCGGTTATTTCCCATCTGGCAGAATAACTGAGGGCAAGTACCAGACACATTCCTGTGTTTTTGGAAGTACGTTCGACACAGGCATTCAAGCGCTTCCGTACATTTTCGGGTAGTTTGTTGATGTCTCCGATAATACGGAAACTTATATTGTTTTTCATAAATGTTTCCTCTTCGATAGAGTCGAATAGGAGGCTCATCAATGCAGCGACTTCGTCCGATGGCCGGTTCCAGTTTTCGGTTGAAAAGGTATATAAGGTAAGGAATTTGACTCCTAATCTGGCTGCCTCTTCAGTGATGATATGCACAGTTTCGGCTCCGGCCTGATGTCCAAAACTACGTTCGCGTCCGCGTTGTTTGGCCCATCGTCCGTTACCGTCCATGATAATGGCTACATGCTTAGGTATCCGGTTTAAATCTATTTGTTCTTTATAGGACATTTCTTTAATTATTTGTTCTGTCTGGCAAAACCAAATTTATTAAGTCGTCCACGCCATACTTCGTTGGCATCGCCGTTACTCCATATTACCCAGATAAAGTTATCTTTGTCCACTACAGTAGAGTAATTGTTCCCTCTGTCTTTGAATTCAGTCGGTAAGAAGATTTTCTTATCGGCTTTATACCAGGCAAGTCCTGCTTCCGATGTGTAGATCGTTTCGAACTTTCCTCCGAATGCCCAGAAAGCGTTGCCATAATAGAAGAAAGACGGTTTGTCGAGCTTCGGACAATAGGCAGTGGTCGATGACGTTTTTAAAGGAATCCAAAGTAAACCGTCCTGTGAACTCCAGGCCACCGAAGTTGTATCGCTTGCATTGCGATTATTGCCCATTACGGCTATCGTCTGTATTCCTGTAGCATTGAGATAAGAAGTTGCTGACAAATTATCCAGCGGGAAGTCAGAACCGACTTCTTCTGAACTGATATTCCATGCGGTTGCTTCAGGATTGCTTATCGCAAATGTAGATTGACTACCATTATTAATAATACCGGCAATTCCGGAGATATCCAGCAGATTGCCCTCATTCTTGGGGAAGGGAGCGATCAGCATCTCTACTTTACCGTTTTTATTCAAATCGGTTGCAAGACTCCATGATGCCCCATCTGAAGAAACATATACTTTCTCACCGTTTGTGGCATACAATTTTTCACCAAAAGCAATGAGGGAAGAGAGTTTTATGTTTTCCGGAAGCCCGGTAACAGATACCTGTGTCCAACTTCTTCCTTTGTTGATTACGTCTCCTGATGATTTGTAGGCAGTAGTGTTTGATGTATACACAAGAATGCCTTCACCCAGAATTACGGACTTCTGATATCCGCTATAGTTAGCGAAGTTATCTGTCATTTTAGTCCAGTTCATGGAGTCCGGATCCTGTCGGTGTACGCGCACTGAAATGGTGTACTCTTTGGTATATTGCATATCCGCGGCCCATACCTTTATTCTCATGGGCTTTTCCATAGTGCCCCTGAGGTCTATAGAGTCGGAGTAATTAAACAAGGTGTCCTGACCCTCTGCGTTTTTAGCCGTGACTATTCCAGACGCTGTGGTTAGTTTTATAAGAATACGGTCAATAATTGTATCGGAGCCCACAGGCAGTGAATCCTGGTTATAAATAAGTCCAACTCCGTCAGGCCCAAATTGATCTATTGTAAATTTATAGTTTACCCCATGTACGGTATCAAGTGCAAATGCATGTATGGTAGCATCCGGGCTGTATTCAATTTCTTCAGTGTCAAGGCACGAAGTAACGGCAAACGATACAAGGAAGAAACTTACAATTACTGATAAAAACTTTATTCTCATTTGAAAGATTGTGTTTATTTACAAGTTGCAAAAATAGGAACATTTTTCTCTATATTGAACATTGAAGGGAAGTTTTATATAAAATTATAGATAATCTGCTCGATTTTGTCGATATAAAACTCCCTGAATGCTGCGAATTTAGGTATTTCTCTTTAAGTAATGCCTGAAGGTTGTAGCGAAATGTTTTTCTTCTGAATAACTAATTTTATCGCTTATTTCAGGTGCTTTAACACCGGAATAAAGCCGTTTGTCGCTTCTTTCTATAATAATTTCATCCCATATTCCGGAGCAGATAAATGATTCCAGTAATATCTTGCCTCCTTCGACCATCAAGGATTGTAGATTACGCTGATAGAGGGTTGCCAGTATTTGTGGCAGAATATCTGTTTGATAGTCCAAGGGGATATATTCCAGATTCTTTTTACCGGGGCGGTGGCATTCCGTAAAAATGAGTGTAGGCACGCTGCCATCTAAAAGGTGTGAAGTCTGAGGAAGCGAATGATTACGGTCCAGAGCTATGCGTACCGGGTTATGCCCGTACCAGTGACGTACAGTTAATGCCGGATCGTCTAATAATGCTGTTCGGGTACCTATCATAATAGCATCCGATTCTGCTCTTTTTTTATGTACCAACATGGAAGTGAGGGGAGTGGATAATAGCACAGGGTGTCCTTCTGTACGCTCTAAGTCGATGAAGCCATCAGCCGATTCTGCCCATTTTAAAACAATATAAGGGCGATGAAGGGTGTGGAAGGTGATGAATTTCTGTATAAGTTCGCGGCACTCCTTTTCCAGGACTCCCACTATGACCTCACGTCCGGCATTCCGTAATTTTTGGATGCCTTTACCCGCAACTTTGGAAAATGGGTCCTGGCAACCGATTACGATTTTGGGAATTTGCTTTTCTATGATTAGGTCAGCACAGGGAGGTGTCTTTCCATGATGGGAGCAAGGCTCAAGGCTTACGTATATAGTACTGCGTTTCAGTAAAGAGGGGTCTTTAACAGAACGGATAGCGTTGACTTCGGCATGGGCTTCTCCACAACGGACATGATAACCTTCGCCGATGATTTGTTCATCACATACGATGACGGCCCCCACCATTGGGTTGGGAGATACGTTGCAAAGACCGTTTCTTGCCAATTGGATGCAACGTCTCATGTATTTTTCTTCTTCCATCTTTTAGGCTTATAGCTATATTATTTGTATTTTTGCACCCCAAAATAATGAGAATGAACTGTGTCACCACTTATATCCGCCAGTCTTTACACCATATTTATCCACCGGGAGAACTCAGGAGCCTCACAAAAATGATTTGTTGTGATCTGCTGGGGCAGGATGCTATTGACTATTATTTGGGCAAAGATATAATTTTATCTGCAAACGAACAGCGTGATTTAGAAAGCATTGTTGAACGGTTGAAGAAAAACGAGCCAATTCAGTATATTCAGGGAAGGGCAAATTTCTACGGATCCATGTTCCGGGTAGCTCCGGGAGTCTTGATCCCTCGTCCCGAAACTGAAGAACTGGTGGATTTAATAGTAAAAGAGTCTGCTACAGGTGTCCGTCTGCTTGATATAGGAACCGGAAGTGGGTGTATTGCTATAAGTTTGTCTAAGCATATTCCTGGAGTGGAGGTTACGGCGTGGGATGTGTCGGAAAATGCACTTGCCATCGCCAGGCAAAACAATCAGGAACTGAAAACTAAAGTGAATTTTGAGAAAGTGGATGTCTTTTCTACGGAGTTTTCTGGAGACAGACGATATGATATTATTGTAAGTAACCCTCCTTATGTGACAGAGAGCGAAAAAAATGAAATGGAACCTAACGTCTTGGATTGGGAGCCCGGTCTGGCTCTGTTTGTTCCGGATAATGATCCTTTATTATTTTACCGGCGTATTGCCTCTTTGGGGAGAGAGAGGCTAAGTCTGCATGGTAAACTCTATTTTGAGATAAATCGGGCGTATGGTGAAGAAATTTTGCAAATGCTTGGCGGAAAGGGATATAGAGACCTTCGTTTGATAAAAGACATATCGGGTAATGATCGAATTGTAACTGCTAAACGATGAATATAATAACAGAAGAAGATGCGTTAAACCGCATGGCTGGCTATTGCTCTGCAGCCGAGCATTGTAAAGCTGAAGTGAGTGAAAAACTACAGAAGTGGGGCTTGCCTTATGAAGCGGTCAATCGGATTATTGATCGGCTTGTGGTTGAGAAGTTTATAGATGAAGAACGTTACTGTAGGGCATTTGTCAATGATAAGTTTCGTTTTGCCAAATGGGGTAAAATGAAGATTGCTCAAGCACTTTACATGAAAAAGATATCTCGTGAAGTGTCTTATAAATACCTGAATGACATTGATCAGGAAGAGTATCTTGCTATTTTGGGAGATTTGATGGCTGCTAAACGTAAAAGTATACACGCCAAAGATGAATTCGAGTTGAATGGGAAGTTGATCCGTTTTGCCATGAGCAGAGGATTTGAAATGGATGATATCCGCCGTTGTGTGCAAGTGGAAGAAGAGTAAGTGACAAATAACAAAAAAATAATACGGCTTCTTCTTTTTAGTCTCGTTCCATTTCCGTATTTTTGCATCCTGTAATTATCATAGTTAGTTTAGTTATGAAAAATTTAGAGAGATTATTCGCCGAGAAGTTGTTGAAGATTAAAGCTATTAAGCTTCAACCGGCAAATCCGTTTACATGGGCTTCCGGATGGAAATCACCGTTTTACTGCGATAACCGTAAAACCCTTTCTTATCCTTCTCTTCGTAGTTTTGTTAAGTTCGAAATTACACGTCTGATTCTGGAACGTTTCGGACAGGTAGATGCCATTGCCGGAGTTGCAACAGGTGCTATTCCTCAAGGTGCTTTGGTAGCTGATGCATTGAATCTTCCGTTCGTGTATGTCCGTTCTACCCCTAAAGACCATGGCTTGGAGAATCTTATCGAAGGCGAACTTCGTCCGGGTATGAAAGTCGTTGTAGTAGAAGATTTAATCTCTACCGGTGGAAGCAGTTTGAAAGCCGTAGAGGCTATCCGTCGGGATGGTTGTGAAGTAATTGGTATGGTAGCTGCCTATACTTACGGATTCCCGGTTGCCGAACAGGCTTTTAAAGATGCTAAAGTACCTCTGGTAACGTTGACTAATTATGAAGCAGTGTTGGATGTTGCATTGCGTACCGGTTACATTGAAGAAGAAGATATTGCAACGTTAAACGAATGGCGCAAGGATCCAGCTCATTGGGAAACCGGAAAATAAGACTGATTTTTTTGATGATTAAAATATAGAAAGAAGGGCCATTCGGACAGAGTCTGTTCGGATTGTTCTTCTTTTTTCTTTATAAGTAAGATAGAATAAGATGACTAAATTTGAGAGTAGTGTCAAGGTAATACCTTATAGCCAGGAACGTGTGTACGATAAACTTGCGGACCTTAGTAACCTGGAATCCATAAAGGACCGTTTACCACAAGACAAAGTGAAAGATATGAGTTTTGATACGGATACACTTAGTTTCAATGTAGATCCGGTGGGACAGCTAACCCTTAAGATTATTGAACGTGAGCCCTGTAAGTGTATTAAATTTGAGACGATTAATTCTCCTCTGCCTTTTAATATGTGGATTCAGATTGTATCTTCAGCCGATGAAGAATGTAAACTTAAAATAACCATTGGGTTGGATATTAATCCATTTATGAAAGCAATGGTACAGAAGCCTTTACAGGAAGGCCTGGAGAAGATGGCTGATATGTTATCCATGATACAATATTAAAGAATATGGCACAGAAACTTTGGGAGAAATCTGTTGAGGTAAACAAGGATATAGAACGCTTTACCGTTGGTCGTGACCGTGAGATGGATCTTTATCTTGCTAAACATGATGTACTTGGTTCAATGGCACATATCACTATGCTTGAGAGCATAGGTTTATTGACAAAAGATGAATTATCTTTATTGTTAGCCGAATTGAAAGATATTTATGTTTCTGCCGAGAAAGGAGAATTTGTAATAGAAGAAGGAGTTGAGGACGTTCACTCTCAGGTGGAGTTGATGTTGACTCGTCGGTTGGGAGATGTGGGTAAGAAAATTCATAGTGGTCGTTCACGTAATGACCAGGTATTACTTGACTTAAAGCTTTTTACCCGCACACAGATAAAAGAAGTGGCAGAGGCGGTGGAGCAACTCTTTCACGTTTTAATTCGTCAGAGTGAACAATATAAAGGTGTATTAATGCCCGGGTATACTCATTTGCAGATTGCGATGCCCTCGTCATTTGGCCTTTGGTTCGGGGCATATGCCGAAAGTTTGGTGGACGATATGCTCTTTTTGCAAGCTGCATTTAGGATGTGTAACCGTAATCCTTTGGGATCGGCTGCGGGATATGGTTCTTCATTTCCTTTGAATCGTACGATGACTACCCAGTTGCTTGGTTTTGACTCTTTGAACTATAATGTAGTTTATGCTCAAATGGGACGTGGCAAGATGGAGCGTAACGTCGCTTTTGCACTGGCAACAATTGCAGGAACCATTTCAAAATTAGCTTTCGATGCCTGTATGTTCAATAGCCAGAATTTTGGTTTTGTGAAACTGCCGGATGAATGTACTACCGGTTCCAGTATCATGCCGCATAAGAAGAATCCGGATGTGTTTGAATTAACACGAGCTAAATGTAATAAGTTGCAATCTCTCCCACAGCAAATTATGATGATTGCCAATAACCTGCCTTCCGGATATTTTCGTGATCTGCAAATTATCAAGGAGGTTTTCTTGCCGGCTTTTCAAGAACTGAAAGATTGCTTGCAGATGACTACATACATCATGAATGAAATTAAGGTGAATGAACATATTCTTGATGATGATAAATATCTTTTTATCTTTAGTGTAGAAGAAGTGAATCGCCTTGCACGTGAAGGTATGCCTTTTCGGGATGCTTATAAAAAAGTAGGCTTGGATATTGAAGCTGGTAACTTCTCGCATAATAAGAAGGTGCATCATACTCATGAAGGGAGTATTGGTAATCTTTGTAATGATGAGATATCCGCTTTGATGCAAAATGTAGTGGAAGGCTTTAATTTCTACAGCATGGAACAGGCTGAAAAGACCTTGTTAGGGCGTGTTTGATAGATTATTGCTATGTGAAGATAACTTCTATCTTTACATAGCTTTTATGATAAAAATAGTTTTCCGTTTCTTTGAGAATTTTTTCTTTGGAAAAAGTTTGGCAGAAAGCAGGAAACTACTTATCTTTGCACCCGTTGAAAAAACGCGGAAATAGCTCAGTTGGTAGAGCATAACCTTGCCAAGGTTAGGGTCGCGAGTTCGAGTCTCGTTTTCCGCTCTCTTTGAAAGGATGCTCGAATGGTGGAATGGTAGACACGAAGGACTTAAAATCCTTTGGCCATTGCGGCTGTGCGGGTTCAAGTCCCGCTTCGAGTACTATAGTTGCATCCTAAAAAGCTCCATAAGTTCATTACTTATGGAGCTTTTACTTTATTCATGGAGATGTTATCTATATGCCGTTAGTTATGCAATAAGGATAACATTCGCATGCATTGATGGACAGTTCTCTCTATGTTGCTGCAGGTCCTTGATTTTTCCATAGCTTGCTCTTGAGAGACCGGACCTTCTACAATAGGATATACAGCCAGAAAACCTGCATTATTCAGCAATTCGGTTTCATCCACACATCCGGCAATACCAATTACAGGAATATTTTTTCGTTGGGCTGCTTTGAGAACTCCCATAGGGGCTTTTCCCATTATAGTTTGGGCATCCATTTTCCCTTCGCCTGTAATCACAAGATCGGCTCCTTGTAGTTTTTCATTAAAATGGAGAACATCCAATACAGTATCAATTCCCCGGGATAACCGAGCGTTGAAGAAGGCCATAAAACCGCCACCCATGCCTCCGGCTGCTCCTGCTCCAGGGATAGCATCAATATCCTTATATAGGGTTTGGGCAATCAACTGTGCAAAATGCTTCAGTCCTGTGTCTAATATGCGTATTTGTTTTGCATCGGCTCCTTTTTGGGAAGCAAAAATAAATGCGGCTCCTTGTGGTCCGGAAAATGGGTTGTTTACATCGCATGCGATGGTGAATGTACACTTTGCCAGTTTATCTTCCGGGAAATCGTTGCTATCAATCATCTCTATCTTTTGAAGTATTTCTCCTCCATACCCTAATAAATTTCCGGCTATATCCCGGAACTTCATGCCTAATGCCTGCAACATTCCCGTGCCTGCATCATTGGTGGCACTACCTCCGATTCCTATCAGAAATTTCCTGCAACCGCGTTCCAAGGCATCCTGTATTAATTCGCCTGTACCATAAGTGGTTGTTTTCATCGGATTTCTCAGATGGGGTTCAATCAATGTTAGTCCACTCGCGGCTGCCATTTCGATGACAGCAGTTTCTCCATCTCCCAAAACGCCATACCGGGCTTCTATTAACCGCATTAATGGATCGTGCACGTGACACGAATGTATTCGTCCATTTGTTGCACTGACCAGTGCTTCAATTGTTCCTTCTCCGCCGTCCGCTATAGGGAGTTTTATGATTTCGCATTTCGGAAATACTTTTCGAATACCTTTTTCACAAGATACAGCTACCTCTGCGGATGACAGGGAACCCTTAAACGAGTCGGATGCAATGATTATCTTTTTCATGCTTGGAGAAAATTGTTTTTATTTAGAAGATGTGATAATAATCATAAGAAGCGTTGAAAATAAAAAGCCGGAATGTAACACGAATCATTCCGGCTTTTGTCCCTAATCAAACCTAATCTAACAAACCTATGAAGCTATTCTGTTGCTGATAACCCGCATTGCTGCAGTGTAATATTCACAGGGGACAGAAAGCAGTATGCAATCTATTCCTTTGTCCTTCATCACCACTTCGATAGATGCAGCCTTTAGAAGGGTTCTCACACTTGCCACTTCCCATGGGCTACCAGCGAATACTTCAACCTGAGAAATCTTTCTACTTACTACCATTTGCTTTTTAGTTATTAAATGAATATGTTGCAAATATAGCAGGTTGTTTTCTTTCAGAAGAGCAATTTTAGTTCATATTATAGCACTTATGTTGCAAACGTTTGCTGATTTGTTGGTTTGATCAATATTTTATGTACGAATTTTGTATAATTGGGCTATTTCTCATCATTCTTACGGATTTCCACCCGCCGGATTTTGCCACTGATAGTTTTGGGTAATTCATCTACAAATTCAATGACACGTGGATACTTATAAGGAGCCGTTACTTTTTTCACATGGTTCTGGAGTTCTTTTATCAATTCTTCACCTGCACGTTCTTTATAATTTTTTGCCAGCACAATAGTTGCTTTTACCACTTGCCCTCGAATTTCATCGGGTACACCAGTGATGGCACACTCCACTACAGCAGGGTGAGTCATCAGCGCACTTTCTACTTCAAACGGTCCGATACGGTAACCGGAGCTTTTTATTACGTCATCGGCACGCCCTACAAACCAAAGATAGCCGTCTTCATCTTTCCAGGCCACATCACCTGTATAATAGATGCCGTCATGCCATGCTTCATGTGTACGCGCAGCGTCGCGATAATACTCTTTGAACAGTCCCAACGGTTTACCGTTAGTAGTCCGAATAACAATCTGTCCTTGTTCGCCAGCCTCTACCGAACGGCCTTCATAGTCTATCAGGTCAACATCATATTGGGGGTTAGGGACTCCCATGCTTCCCGGTTTCGGTTCCATCCAGGGGAAGGTAGCAACCGTTAGTGTTGTTTCCGTTTGGCCGAACCCTTCCATCAGTTTGATGCCTGTCAGTTTCTTAAATGTATCGAATACTGCCGGATTTAATGCTTCACCGGCAATCGTGCAATATTCCAAGGAAGAAAGATCGTATTTGGTCAGATCTTCGTGAATCAGAAAACGGAAGATTGTGGGAGGGGCACAAAGTGAAGTAACATGGTAGTTTTGTATTTTCTCCAATATGTCGGCTGGAGTAAACTTCTCGTGGTCGTAGACGAAAACATTAGCTCCGGCTATCCATTGTCCGTACAGCTTTCCCCATACAGCTTTTCCCCAACCTGTATCGGCGATGGTGAGATGAAGGCTGTTTTCTTTCAGATTGTGCCAGAAACTACCGGTGACAATATGTCCCAACGGATAGGTGAAATCATGTGCAACCATTTTGGGTTCACCGGTCGTTCCGCTGGTGAAGTACATCAAAGAGATATCATCGTTGGAGTTTGGATGTTCCGGTTTAGCGAAAGGGGCTGCATCTTTAATGCCTTGATGAAAATCTTCGAATCCTTCTGCTATTTCAGGGCCAACACTTACCAAATGTTTCACTGTAGGAGAGTCCGGCATGGCATCTATGATATGTTTAGTAATAACCTCTTCTCCGGCTGCTACGATCATCTTTATATCGGCTGCATTGCAGCGATATGCAATGTCTTTCTTGGTTAGCAGGTGGGTGGCAGGGATAACAACGGCTCCCAGCTTATGCAAAGCGATGATGCTGAACCAAAATTCGTAACGTCGTTTCAATATCAGCATGACCATATCACCATGTCCGATGCCCAGACTTTGAAAGTAGGATGCTGTCTGATCTGTATATTGTTTTATATCCGCAAAAGAGAACTGGCGTTGTTCACCTTTATCATTGGTCCATAACAAAGCCGGTTTGTCTGGCTGTTCAGCAGCCCAGGCATCTACTATATCGTATCCGAAGTTGAAGTTTTCCGGAACATTTATCTTTAAGTTCTTGACAAAATCTTCCTGTGAACTGAAGGAAGTTTGCGATAAAAATCTATCTATCATTTTCTTCATTTAAATAATTACATGATTACTGCCAGAAAACGCACTGTTTTTCCATCCAGTGCTTTCATTCCATGGGGCAGTTTTGAGTTGAAGTACAAGCTGTCCCCTTCGTTTAGTATCAGGTCTTTTCCATCTATGCTGATCATCATGCGACCTTCAAGTACCAAGTTGAACTCCTGGCCGCCATGGCTATTATAGTGTATCGGTTCGTTGTCCGGTTTTGGTTCGACAGTTACGATAAACGGGTCGGCGTTTCGGTTCATAAAGCCCGCCGCTAATGATTGGTATTTATACGCCTTGGTACGTTCTATACTGGTTCCTTTACCTGCACGGGTCAGGAAATAGCTGCTCATCTTAGGCTCTTCTCCGAACATCAGAGCATCAAGAGCTATGCCGTATTTACGTGCGATTTTTTGCAGCATACTTACTGAGATGTCGTAATCTCCGGTTTCTGCAAGACGATATTCTTCCGCTGAAATCTCACAATCACGGGCGATGTCTTCAGCTGTCAGTTCAAGTACGTCACGTAGTCCACGCAGACGTTCTGCTATTTGTTTAATTTGGTCGTCCATATAAATTTAGTGTTTAGTGATTAATGTTTTTGTTTTTTGTGATTAAAATTATATAATCACTATCTTGATGCTTTCATTGCTTTAATAATGGCAGAGGTAAATCCATTATGCTCTAACTCATTGATACCTTTGATTGTAATTCCGCCGGGAGTAGTCACTTTGTCAATCTCTACACTCGGATGGGTATCGTTGTTCAGTATCAGTTCGGCAGCCCCTTTTACGGATTGCGCAATCATGTCCATGGCATCCGACGGGCGGATTCCCATTTCAATACCTGCTTGCATAGCAGCCTGAATATATTTCAGTACATAAGCAATGCCACAAGAGGTTAGAGCAGTAGCTGCTTCCAGCTTGTCCTCAGGCAAAATCATAGCCATCCCCATCTCACTGAAGAGGTTGACCATCAGTGTTTCCAGATCGTGTCCGGCATTTCGTGAAGCTATCAGTGTCATACTTTGTAGTTCGCTGATAGCTGTATTGGGGACAATACGGAACATGGGCATCTCTGGTTCAACGACATCATGCGCCAATTGTTCGAAGCTGATTCCGGCTGCAACGGAAACGAGAATCTGTTTGCTTTTTAGTTTCATTTCGCGGAGCACACTTCTGATTAGCCAGGGTTTCACAGTCAAAATCACAATATCAGCACCGATAGCAGCTTCTGCATTATTGCGAGTGGTAGTGATAGAAGGGAATTCTTTTTTCAACGCTTCCAGTTTTCCGGCACTGGGGTTGGACACTATAATATCGGAAGCCGAGATCAGCTTGCCTTTTGCCAGTCCGCAGGCAATGGAGCCTCCCATATTTCCTGCACCAATGATAGCTACTTTCATATTTTATAATTATTTAGTCTGTTTCTGACAAAGGTATAAGTAAAAAGTGAAAATACGAGCAAACGTGGCAGGTATTTTCACTTTTTCACTTTCCTTATAAGGATGCTGATTATTAACCGAGTACTTTTCTTAGCCGGACAAGGAATTCATCGGCTTCTGCCTTGCTGAGGCAGAGAGGAGGTAGCAAACGGATTACATTCGTACCACTGGCACCGGTAAATACTTTTTGTTCGTGAATCAGGCGGTTGCGGATTTCCTTTACCGGTTGGTCGAACTCCATTCCGATCATAAGTCCGCATCCGCGAACTTCTTTGATTTCTCTGAATTTTTTCAATTCTTCTAACAGATAGGTACCGATGTCGGCTGCATTTTCTACCAACTTTTCCTGTTCAATGACATCCATCACCGCCAGTGCAGCGGAGCAAGCCAGATGATTGCCACCAAAAGTAGTCCCGAGCATGCCATATACCGGTGTGAATATCGGGCTGATCAGTACCCCTGCCATTGGAAATCCGTTTCCAATACCTTTGGCAACAGTGATTATGTCAGGTTTGATTCCGGCATACTGGTGAGCAAAGAATTTGCCACTACGTCCGTAACCGCTTTGTATCTCGTCTAAGATCAGGATTGTGCCGTTGTCAGTGCAGGCTTTACGGAGTTCCTGCAGGAATTCGGCTGTTGGTATTTTGATACCGCCTACTCCTTGTATGCCTTCAATAATGACAGCACAAACATCTCCTTTTGCCAGTTCGGCTTTCATCGCCTCCGTATCGTTTAGCGGAAGGTAGGTTATATGCCCGTTGGCATTGATCGGGGCTATAATCTTAGGATTATCTGTAGCTTCTACCGCCAGCGAAGTACGCCCGTGAAAAGCTTTGCCGAAAGATATCACTTTGGTCCGTCCGTTATGGAACGAGGCCAATTTCAGTGCATTTTCATTTGCTTCGGCACCACTGTTGATCAGGAATAGGGAGTAATCTTCATATCCGGATAGTTTTCCAAGACGTTCGGCTACCTGTTGCTGTAACTTGTTGATTACAGAATTTGAATAGAAGCCCAGTGTTGCCACTTGCTTGCTAATCATGTCAACATAATGCGGGTGAGCATGTCCGATCGAGATGACAGCATGTCCTCCGTAGAGATCCAGATATTCCGTGCCGTTTTCATCCCAAACGTGACAACCTTTTCCTTTTACTATGTTTATATCAAAAAGGGGATATACGTCAAATAGGTTCATTGCTTTTTAGAATGCAGAGGGTTTAAGGCGCAGGCCTACCGTCTCCTCCAGATTAAACATCAGGTTCATGTTATGGACTGCCTGCCCGGATGCACCTTTCAACAGATTGTCAATACAAGAAATGATCAATAGTTTATCACCGTGTTTTTCCAGGTGAATCAGACATTTATTGGTATTTACTACCTGTTTCAGGTCTATGTTTTTGTCTACGATGTGTACAAACGAGTCTTTGGAATAATATTCCTCATACATGCGTACAATTTCCTCTAATGCTACCTTTGTTTTTACGACTAAAGTAGCAAAAATACCGCGGGGAAAATCACCCCGGTAAGGGATGAAGTCAATTTCTGAATCAAAACTATTCTGTAATTGTTTCAGTGATTGCCTGATTTCGGGAACGTGTTGGTGTTCAAAAGCTTTGTACACGCTCATATTATTGTTTCGCCAACTGAAATGACTGGTGGCTCCAGGTTTTACTCCTGCTCCTGTGCTTCCTGTAATGGCGTTTACCATTACATCTCCGTTTAGCATCAGATGTTTTGCCAATGGAAGTAATCCTAATTGGATACAAGTAGCAAAGCATCCCGGATTGGCTACATGTTTTGCTGTGCAGGTTGCACGGCGATTTAATTCCGGCAGGCCATAAATAAAGTCATGATCCGGTGAAGCAATGCGGTAGTCCATTGATAAATCAATGATTTTCAGATCCTCCGGAATGTTGTGACTTTCTATAAATTTCTTTGTATCTCCATGGGCGGTACAGAAGAAAAGCACATCGATGTCTTCTAACGGGAGTTCGTCGGTAAAGACCAGATCGCACTCTCCGTAAAGTCCTTCATGCACATCGGTAATTTTGTTTCCGGCATTACTGGTACTGTTAACGAATATGATTTCGGTTTCGGGATGGTTGATAAGCAGGCGGATAAGTTCGCCTGCCGTGTATCCTGCTCCGCCAATTATTCCTGCTTTTATCATACTTCTTCGTCTTTATGGTTAGCATAGTAAACACGTAGCGGGGTAGAAGTTACTTTGATGAAGCCTTTAGCGTCTTCGGCTGTCCAACCCTTTTGCATTTCTCCATATTCACCAAATTTGGTTTTTACCAGATCGTCTTGTGACTCTACACCAACGGTGGAGAATGATAAGGGGCGGAGTTCAAGGATTGCAGTACCGTTTACATTGCGCTGAGATTCCTGTAGCATTGCTTCAATATCACGCATTACCGGTTCCAGATACTGGCTTTCGTGAAGGAACATGCCATACCAGTTGGCTACTTGGTCTTTCCAATATTGTTGCCATTTGCTCAGCGTATATTTTTCGAGGAACCGGTGTGCGCCGATGATAAGCATCGGGGCAGCTGCTTCAAATCCAACACGTCCCTTAATACCGATGATGGTATCTCCTACGTGCATATCACGACCAATACCGTAAGCTGCACCTATTTCTTCCACCTTCTGGATGGCTGCAATCTTGTCTTCAAAGACTTCACCGTTTACAGCATGAAGCTCACCGTTTTTAAATTCAAGGCGCAGTAGTTCGCTACCTTCTTTGGTGACTTGTTTCAGATAAGCTGTTTCGGGCAATCCCTGTGCGCTGTCCAGAATTTCTCCTCCACAGATGGAAGTACCCCATAATCCGACGTTATAAGAGTATTTCAGCTTCGTAAAGTCGGCTTCGAAACCATTTTTGTTCAGGTAATCGATTTCCTCCTGACGACTTAGGGCCATATCACGAGTCAGCGTAATGATTTCTACACCCGGAGTCATGACAAGGAAAGTCATGTCAAAGCGAATCTGGTCGTTTCCTGCTCCGGTAGAACCATGTGCAATGGCTTCTGCGCCAATCTCCTTGGCATAACGTGCAATGGCCAGTGCCTGGAAGATGCGTTCGGAGCTAACAGAAATCGGGTAAGTGCCATTACGCAGTACGTTGCCGAATATCATGTATTTCAAACTCTTTTCGTAGTATTCCTGAGTGACATCGAGGGTGACATATTTCACAGCACCCAGTTTGTAGGCATTCTCTTCGTTCTGCTTCAGTTGTTCTTCGCTGAAACCGCCTGTATTGGCGCATGCAGCGTACACTTCATATCCTTTTTCCTTAGCCAGGTACATTACAGTGAACGAGGTATCGAGACCTCCGCTGAATGCAACCACTACTTTCTTTTTCTGTTCCATAGTGCTGTATTTTTTAAATGTTATTTCTTTCTTGTTCCTTTTTAATGTTATGCGGATCTGCCGGATCATATAGCATGGCGGTGCAAATACAGAATTTACGATTCTTTGCCACCAGGATTTCATGGTTAGTGCAACCTTCACATCCTTTCCAGAAAGCTTCGTCATCGGTCAGTTCATTAAATGTGACCGGTACATATCCCAGTTCCGTGTTCATTTTCATCACGGCCGCCCCACTGGTCAAACTGAATATTTTAGCTCTCGGCCATCGTAAACGAGCCAACTGAAAAGAGGCCTGTTTGATACGTTTGGCCAATCCTAATCCCCGGAAGTCGGGATGTACAATCAATCCCGATGTAGCAACGTATTGTTTGTTTCCCCATGATTCAATATAAGTAAATCCGGCAAACACATCTCCACTGAGGGCTATGATTGCTTTTCCTTCTTTCATTTTGGTGGCTACGTACTCATGTGTACGTTCTGCTATTCCGGTTCCGCGTACTTTTGCTGCGTTTCTGATTGTCTCCAAAATAGTGTCAACGTAAACCTCATGCGAGGCGTCGGCTACCATAACATCTATTTGTTGAGTGTCCATTTTTGATTTAGTGTAGAGTATAATTGTTGTTAGTTAGTTGATATTCGGAATAATGAGAGACAAGAAACTTCGTACGGCAGTGGGAGTCACTCCTTCGCGCAGCACCAGCATGATGGTATCGTCTCCGGCAATCGTTCCCAGAATGGTATCCGACTCACGGTTATCAATGTCGTAAGCCATGCTGCTCGCGTATCCGGGGCGGGTTTTGATTACTGCAATATTTCCGGAGAACTGAAGGGAGATGAATCCGTTATTCATTAACATTTCACTGGCACTTTGGTCGCCAACCCGTTTGTACATGATGTCATTGGGCAATACATATACATATTTGCCATTCATGCTGGCAGCTTTGGCTACTTTCAGTTGTTTCAGGTCACGTGAAAGAGTGGCTTGTGTCAGTTCGAATCCTTCCTGTCCTAATTCTTGCAAGAGTTCTTCTTGTGAACCTACTTCTTTACTGGAGATAATCATTTTTATGGCATCTAACCGGTTTGCTTTCTTCTTCATCTTGTATAATTATTCTAAGAATGGCGCAAAAGTATGCAATAATTTGGAAATAGTATGCATAAAAGGCTGTTTTTTTACTCTTTTTATACATAAACATAGCATATGTTGTGGAAATATGCAGAAATAGTAGCATGAATATATCTATGCTTGAATGGTTATGTAGTTTTTATGAATTGCTGAATTCTGATTAGAAGCGATATATAAATAAGGTGAAGATATATTTCTATGGAATCAGAACTGATTGGGAGGTGGATAGTTGTATGGAAAGAAAGATTAGGAAAACTGTTGTTTTTAATATAATTCAATTATTCTTCTAAAAAAACAGACAAGCCGCTCAATTTGAACGGCTTGTCTATGCGAATGTCGGAATGAGGCGACTCGAACGCCCGACCCCTACGTCCCGAACGTAGTGCGCTACCAACTGCGCTACATTCCGCTATCTGCAAAGTGGTGCCACCAGGAATCGAACCGGGGACACAAGGATTTTCAGTCCTTTGCTCTACCAACTGAGCTATGGCACCTTTGTGATTGCGGGTGCAAAGATAGGTATAATTTTTAATACTGCAATAGTTTGGCAAAGAAAATATAAAATATTTGCTCAAACGAGGTGAAGAGCATCTTTTTCTTCCGGATTTTAAGATGGATATAATATACATTTCTGATGAAAATGACATTAATTGATACGTTTCTATACATAGGACAGGGCGTTAATTGGGGACATAATCTGCCATCTGTATACTCTCCTTATTTATTAGGAGGAAAGTTTTTTTTAAATGTAGTCATTTTCAGTAAAATAAAGGTTTGTTCTTATAACATGAATAACGCTATTTCCTTATCTTTACGGCAAAATCATGTGGGGTGGGATTGCTGCCGGCATGTTCAAAGCAAAACAAACAAAATAAATAAGATCTCCAGTTAGAAGCATATGATGACTTATATTGTTATTGGTATCCTTTTTGCCATTATCCTACTTATCTGTATCAAATATTGGTATTTGTGGAGCAAGCTGAATCTGCAAAAAAACGAATGGATGGCTCATATAAAAGAATCAGATACTATTTTACATAGTATGAATGCTTGTTTTATGTTGGTAGATCGTGATTTTGTGGTGTTAAGAACCAATTATTATGACTTGAACGGAATTCCTGGAGAGCCTGTTTCCAATAGGGTCGGTGATTTGTTGAAGTGTAAAAATGCGGTTCGGAGTGAAGGGTGCGGAGCGCATCATAATTGTGGAAGTTGTATGGTTCGTTATACCATTGAAAATGCGTTTTGCCATAAAAAAGGTTTTAGTAAATTGGAGGCATCCATGCGGCTGTTCAGTCCGGACCATCAGCATATTATTCCTTGTGATGTATCTGTTTCCGGAACTTATCTGACTGATGCAGATCAGGAACAAATGTTGCTCACGATCTATGATATTACTGAGTTGAAAAACACTCAACGGCTACTAAGCATTGAAAAAGAAAATGCTGTCTCCGCCGAAAAGCTGAAATCTGCTTTTATTGCCAATATGAGTCATGAGATCCGCACTCCGTTGAATGCGATTATCGGCTTTTCCGGTCTGCTGGCTTCTGCGGATGATGACGCGGAAAAGAAGATGTACCTGGACATTGTGGCAGAAAACAACCATCGTTTATTGCAGATTGTGACAGATGTACTTGACCTCTCTAAAATAGAGTCGGGCAGTCTGGATTTTCACTATTCCCGATTTGATGTGAACGATTTGTTGTGTGGCTTGCATGGTATTCTGGAGATTCGTCTGAAAGATAAACCCGATATAAAATTGGTTTGTGAAGCAGGAACAGATGAATGGATGATTTATTCCGAACAGCAGCGTATCGTACAGATATTAACAAATCTGGTGCATAATGCGATAAAGTTTACCCAGAATGGGGAAATCCGTTTCGGGTGTCGTCCCCACGGAGAGACTGATGTTTATTTTTATGTTTCCGATACCGGCATAGGTATTCCTGTGGGGGAGCAAGATAAAATATTCGATAGGTTTACTAAATTGGATCATGAAGTGCCCGGAACGGGATTGGGGTTGACCCTTTCACAAACCATTGTACAGAGTCTGGACGGTGAGATAGGGGTAGAATCGGAGGTCACAAAAGGTTCCACTTTTTGGTTTACTCTTCCTTTGACATCCTAAATGGTTTCTCCAAAGAAATAAGAGGTTGTATCCGGTAGAATTTAGATTAAATCTCCGGATACAACCTCTTTCATTCAGGTAGATAGATATTTCCTTTTAACTTTACTTTTGCGGAGTGTCCTTATCAGAAGGAGCAGAACCTGCTGACGGTGCAGAAGTAGTATTGGTGGAAGTGTTAGCACCGCTTACAGCCGGGCCGGATACTGTTGCAGTAACGGGAGCTGCTTGTGGTTTGGCTTGTGCTTCCCAGTGGAAGGGTTCAAAAGTACTGTTGGGGTCGGCCCATGATGGTTTCTTTGCTGCGTAGATGATGAACGGAGCAATCACTACGATCAGTGCGCCGATGATCAATACTGAGAACCATACAGTGTTGCTGCCGGTAGAGATTTGGCTGGGCGGAATGAAGCTGAGGATGAATGCCAGCAATGAGCCAAGGAAGCCCAGACCGCCTACAATCCACATTAAACTATTACCCTTCTTACCGATACGGAACGGACGGTTGGCCTTCTTCATGTTATAGCGCAGATAGATGGCGCCGGAGAACATAAGCAAGTACATCACCAGATAAAGAATAACTGTCAACTGTGACAAAATCTGATAGAAACTCTGTACGGAAGGCATAACCACAAACAAAAGGCTCAATACGGTAACAGCACCACCCTGAACGAACAGAATGTTTTTCTGTACACCCAGTTTGTTGGTCTTCTGGAAGAACGGAGGCATATAACCGGCCTTACCTACGGCAAAGATACCTTTTGACGGACCGGCAACCCATGTCAATACACCTGCCAACACACCAAATGCAAGGGCGATGGCGATGATTGGTGATAACCAGGAGGCATGGATATATCTGAAGTAATTATCGAAACCTACAAGTAAACTCTGTGTCAGGTTAATGTCTTTTGCCGGGATGATGATACCCAGTGAGAAAGTTCCTAAAACGAAGATAATAACTGTGATCAAAGCACCGATGAATACGGCCTTAGGATAGTTCTTTGAAGGGTTTTGCATGTCTTTCACATGAATGCCGCCCATCTCCATTCCGGCATAAAACAAGAAGATGCTGGCAGCCAGTACAACATTATCAAAGTTTGTGAGATCCGGGAAAAAACTGCTGTGGAAATCCAAATTGGAATGTCCTCCTGTTGCTAAATAAGCGATGCCGAGAATAATTAAAAGAGCTGCAGGAATAATAGTTCCTACAAGTCCGCCAACTTTCGCTACTTTACCAACCCATCCCATACCCTTGAGAGAGATGAATGTGGCTAACCAATAGATGATTAAAACAACGATTAAGGTGTAAATCTTATTGCTGGCTAACGTCATATCGTGTGCGTCATTCATTCCGATAAAAGCTATGGAAACAGCACCAAAGGTGAGCACTGTAGGATACCAGATGGTACTTTCAATCCATTGTAACCAGATGGCAAGGAATCCTAATTTTTTTCCGTATGCTTCGCCTACCCAACGGAACACACCACCTTGTTTGTCTTGGAACATGGCAGCCAATTCCGCCGCAACGAGTGATGTCGGAATAAGGAATACGATAGCTGCGAAAAGATAATAGAAGGCCGAACTCATTCCATATACGGCCTCGGCAGGAAGTCCACGTAGGGATACTACTGCCGTTACGTTCATGATCGCCAGGGTGAATACCCCCAGTTTCACTGCTTGTTTAATATTTGCCATAAGTTAAGGTTTTAAGTGAAAAATATTTTTAAGTCAGTGTCTATAACAACGTTTAACGTAAGATGTTTCAGTTTACTAACGTCAAACTTGGTTAATTAACATCGGCCAAGAGTGAGAAAACCGGTTTTTCTCCTGATCTTGATTCGATATCAAACAAATCGTGTATGACTCTTGTTCCTTTTGCATAATTAAAGATAACCCATAAAATATCAGTGCTTATGAAAATGGCTCTTTCTGATTTTTCTTTACGGAAGAAAGGGATCTACGGCATTCTGCATGTCATCATCCTGCTGCTTTCTCTTTTTCTGGTCATCAGTATTTCGATTGATACATTCAAGGGTATCCCTTTTTATACTCAGTCGGTATATATGAAAGTCCAGTTGTGGATTTGTGTCTTGTTCCTGTTCGACTTTATTCTCGAATTGTTTCTTTCGAAAAACAAATGGCACTATCTCAGTACACACTTCATTTTCCTGCTGGTGGCGATACCCTACCAGAATATTATATCGTATATGGGATGGACTTTCTCTCCCGAAGTGACTTATATGATTCGTTTCGTTCCCTTAGTACGGGGTGGGTATGCGATGGCCATTGTGGTAGGTTGGCTCACTTATAATAAGGCTTCCGGTCTGTTTGTCTCTTATTTGACTATGCTGCTTGCCACTGTCTATTTTTCCAGTCTGGCTTTCTTTGTGCTTGAGCATAAAGTCAACCCGCTGGTGACCGGTTACGGAGATGCGCTCTGGTGGGCATTTATGGATGTGACTACGGTTGGTTCCAACATCATTGCCGTCACCGTGACGGGACGTGTACTCTCGGTGCTACTGGCTGCACTGGGTATGATGATGTTCCCGATTTTTACTGTTTATGTCACCAGCCTGATTCAGAAGAAGAATAAAGAGAAAGAAGAATATTACAAGCAGTTGGAGACGGCCGATGACAGTAAACAAAAGTAAGGCTTTTCAGCTCTCTGTCCCGCAGGGACGGGAGTTGATATAGAGAAAGGGAAATAGCTCTATCCGAAGAATGCGTCATTGGAGTGCGTACCCTATGGGAGGGCATCTGTCACGTCGAATGCCGGTTCCGTTTACATACCGGGGTAAATGCTTTTACGTACCGGGGTAAATGGCTTTACATACCGAGGTAAATGCTTTTACATGCCGGGATAAATGGTTTTACATAGAGAGTGGAAATTCAGGTAAATATAATCTGCTGGTTATCAGCGTTACTGAGGCGGTTGCCCAAGTCGATGTTTTCCGGATAAAACTAAAAATACTGCCCATCCGCATATGGCAGACAGGCAGTATTCCAACTAATTAAACTTTGTATGATGTCATCAATTTATATGCTTGTTCAGCTCGTGCCATTTATTGATTTCCGGAAGGATACCCATAGCTATCACTTCATCACGCAGTTTGCATAAGTGAGCGTAGCTCTCTTCCATTTCTTTCTGCTCTTCAGGAGTACCTTGTACTTCTTTATAGCTAACGCCTTCTTTGGTGATGGAAGTTTCCATTGCCATCAGGATGTGGTCGAACTTCTTGTCAGATACATAAGTGCCTGCCGGCCAGCGGAAAGGTTGTCCGCCCATGGCTGCCGCGATCATTTCGATAGACAGATAAGCCGGGCTTTGGAATGAAGAGCGTCCGCGCAGATCAATGATGTGTTTTCCACCTTGAATAACGCGTACTTTCAGATCTTCCCAATCCTGCATAGGCATGCGTGGAGTATCGATGATCTTGGTCAGCGCTTCACCTTGTACTTTAGTGGTAGAAGCAAATACGGCCATCTGTTCTCCGTGGCCGCCATATGTACGGCAGTTTACAATTTCGGATGCGGGGATATGGAGGTACTTCACCAGTTCGTTTTGCAGGCGGGTGCTGTCCAGAGCGGCCAGTGTGGATACCTGTGACGGTTTCAAGCCGGCATAGAGCAATACAATCAGTCCGGTGATATCGGCAGGATTGAACACTACGACCACATGTTTCACATCCGGGCAATACTGGCGGATATCTTTACCAAACTGGGCTGCGATTTCTGCGTTACCTTTCAACAAGTCTTCACGGGTCATGCCTGCTTTACGGGCGGCACCACCGGATGACACAATGTACTTCGCACCTGATAAAGCTTCTTTGATATCTGAAGTGTAAGTCAGGTTTACGCCTTCGAACGCACAGTGGTACAGCTCCTCGGCTACACCTTCCAAAGCGGGTGCATAAGGATCATACAGACAAATGTTCGGAGTCAGTTTCATCATCAGGGCAGTCTGTGCCATGTTAGAGCCAATCATTCCGGCAGCTCCTACGATCGTAAGTTTTTCGTTGGTTAAGAATTCCATAATTTATATCTTTTTTTAATTCGACAATTGCTTTGTTTCTTGTTTCCGGTGCAAAGATAACTCGTTTAAACGCAGGTTGTTTATCGAAAAAAGTTTTGCGCTATAATGAAAAGTTATCGTCTGCGGATGATAACAAACAGATGCAGCGATATGTTTTTCGACGGCTTATTATTCTTACGTCTGTTTTTTATTTATCTTTGTCACAAACTGAATGAAGATTATGAGTATTGAATTAGGAAAATTCAACCAGCTTGAGGTAGTCAAGCAGGTAGATTTCGGTATGTATCTGGATGGCGGAGAAGAAGGCGAAATTCTGCTGCCTACCCGTTATGTGCCCGAAGATTGTAAGGTGGGAGACTGGTTGAACGTCTTCCTCTATCTGGATAATGAAGAACGGTTGATAGCCACTACGCTGACACCTTTGGTACAAGTAGGCGAGTTTGCTTGTCTGGAGGTATCCTGGGTCAATCAGTTCGGAGCTTTCCTCAATTGGGGACTGATGAAGGACCTGTTTGTCCCTTTCAGTGAGCAGAAGATGAAGATGCAGGTAGGGAATAAATACGTCATTCATGCCTACATTGACGATGAAAGTTTCCGCATCGTAGCTTCAGCCAAGGTAGACCGCTATTTGTCCAAAGAGAAAGCTCCTTATCAGCCGGGCGAAGAGGTGAACATACTTATCTGGCAGAAGACGGACCTTGGGTTTAAGGCGATCATTGAGAATATGTACAGTGGTTTGCTGTATGATAGTGAGATCTTTCAGACCTTACATACGGGCGATACGCTGAAAGCATATATTAAGCAGGTACGCGAAGACGGCAAGATAGACCTGATTCTCCAGAAACCGGGTTTTGAGAAAGTTGATGATTTCTCAAAAACACTTTACCACTATATTGCAGACCACGGCGGACGGATCGGATTGAATGACAAGAGCCCTGCCGAAGAGATTTACGATGTTTTCGGTGTCAGTAAGAAGACATTCAAGAAAGCCGTTGGCGACTTATATAAGAAACGTCTGATCCTGCTCCACGAAGACGGAATCGAGTTGGTTCGTCCCTAAACTGAATAGGGAAAACCCTACGTATGAATAGACAGAATCATTAGGGTGGGGAGTTTCCTCACCCTATTTTTGTGATATTAAAAACAATAAAAACTAAACGATATGCGAAAAGTAATCATAACCCTTTGTTTCTTGTTCGCTGCATTTATGGCACAAGCCGGAAGAATCAGCGGAATAAATATCCAGAGTGCAGGTGAGGCGATTCTTGTCTTTATGGATGGCGAACAGATATGCACGCCGACAGAGACTTGCTTCATAGCCAACTATTCGGGCAGACACCGCATAGAGGTATATGCCGCGCGCTATATCCCGCGCACCGGACAGAGTGTAAAAGGAGATTTGTTGTTTCAGGAATGGGTGTCAAATCCCGGTATGAACATACGGGATATCCGGGTAGGTAGAGACAATCGTCCCGATTTCCGTCCGGACCGTCCTGATTACCCCGACCGTCCGTCACGTCCCGGATACGGATATGATGTGGTGATGAACCGTGCAGAGTTCGACCGCTTTCTGAGAACAGTGAAAGATAAGTCTTTCGATTCTGACCGCAATAAACTGATCGAGACTACGCTTGTCTCTACCGGCTTTACTTCCGATCAATGCCTCCAGTTGGTTAAGTTGTTCAGTTTCGACAGTGAAAAAATAAAGCTGATGCAGGCCATGTATCCGCGGATTGTTGATAAACCGAATTTTTATCTGGTTATTGAGAGTCTGACCTTTCAGTCCGATAAGAATAAGATGAACGAATTTGTGAGAAAATACCATAGTCAACGTAACTAAAACCTATATAAATTATGAAAAAGATACATGTTTCAGCAATACTACTCTTGCTCGTTGTCATGAGTAGTTGTGCCAGCCTGTTGGCAGATTTCAGGAACAGCCAACTGATGGGTATTCAGAAAGGAATGACGCAACAAGAGGTGAAAACCATTCTTGGAGAACCGAACTACAGACGCTTTGATGGAGGCATGGAAGAGTGGGAATATCGCGGGTACCTTTCCAAAGCAGGGCCTTCGGTGATTTGCGTTAACTTTATAGACAACCGTGTCGTAGGGCTGGATTCGTTCAAGGACGGTGCACCCACTGTTCCTCCCGCTCCATCTTTCTCTTTAGGTATTGGCGGTACAGTTTCCGCTTCGGAAGTGGGGCATTCCTATAGCTACAGGGCAATGAGAAATGATGAATTTGCCCGCTTCCTGAATGATGCAAAGAGTAAAACATTCGACTCGGACAGGACGGACTTTATCGAAAAAGCAGCGAGTTCTACCGGGTTTACTTCAGAGCAATGCCGTAGACTGATAAAACTTTATAGCTTTGATGATGACCGGACTAAGGTGCTGAAGATACTTTACCCGAGTGTAGTGGATAAAGATAACTTCTCCATAGCAGTAGATGAACTGGACTTCCTGTCGAATCGGAGTACTGTGAAGGATTTTGTGAAGAATTATAATAGAACTAAATAGACTTGAGATATGAAGAAACGAGTACTGATATTCTTTCTGGCCATCGGAATCACTGCTGTAAGTAGTGTGAGCATGGCTGCCATGAGCAATAGCCGCATTCGTAAGGAGACTCGTTTCCTTACCGACAAGATGGCCTATGAATTGAACCTGAGTACGGGACAATATAATGATGTATACGAAATCAATTATGATTTTGTTTACTCCATCCGTTATCTGATGGACGATGTGATGCGGGGAGAAGAGTGGGCGCTCGATAAATACTATCGCACGTTGGATATTCGTAACGATGACTTACGATGGGTGCTGACTGCTTCACAGTATCGGCGTTTTATAGGGGTGGATTATTTCTATCGCCCGATTTACGCCAATGGCGGAGGCTGGAGCTTCCGGGTCTATATCCGGTATACAAACCATAACCACTTCTATTTCGGAAAGCCTTACCACTATAGCAGTTATTGCGGCGGACACTATCGTACGCACTATCATAACAGCTATTATCGCGGACGTTACCGGCATGATTTCTATTCCGGTTCCCACAGCATAAGAGATCACCGGAATTATAACACGCACCGTCGTTCCGATTTCGGTACGGTAACTATACGTCCTAATTCGGCACGGAGAGATGATGTGCGGAGGAATGATGTGCGGAGGGAAAGTTCTGCCTCACGAGATAAAAACAGGGTGACTCCGAGGAGTTCGGCAACTCCCAATAGGGTGACTCCTGAACGTACGGATAGCAGACGCAGTAGTAGCCGGAGCCAGGAGAGGGTGAAGAGTAATAATGGCACCCGAAGTTCAGTCTCTGAGCATTCTTCTTCAAGCAGACGCAGCAGTGGAAATTCTGCTTCAGGCAGTAGCCGTAGTTCTTCTTCCCGCTCGTCGGAAAGAGGGAGCCGGGATAAATAACGTCAGTTCGACGAATTTTATTTGTCTGCATTTCGATCTTCCATCTTCCATCTTTTTGCGTTTATCACTCTAATAATCAAAGAAATATCCGGGTGGAAGATCGCATTTTTCAACCCTTTATCTTCCACCCGTATCTTCCATCTTCCACCTACTGTTTTAAGGCAAAAATAAGGCGTAAAATGCTGGTCATCAGCCGAAAGATACGCCTTGCTTAAGCAAATACACCTCTTAAAGCATTTCGTTTTCCCTTGTTGTTTAACCGGAAATGGTGCAATCTGCATCCGGTTCCGGGCAGGCGTGCCCATGAGCCCGGGTACACGTGCCCATGAGTCCGTATACCCGGGCTTATAAGCCCAGGTATACGGGACGAGATAAAGATACCGACATGAATGATTAAATATTGATAATTAGATGATTAAATATGAAATAGAATAGAGAAACGATTCATGTGAACTGGTTAAATGAAAGAAAAAGAACCGCTGTCCTCCGGGGGGTAGAGTGGCAGCGGTTCGACGAGTTAACTGGTTTGGTGAGTCGGATTTAGATTTAAAGTCAATTATAAAAGAGAATTTATTATGAAAGATCAAAGTACTATAGCCCGTCTATAATGACAGGCGTTTTGTGATAATGGTTCTTTTTGCATATTTGATTGATCCGGGATATATATTTGGAAGTGGCATACGCCTGGCTTGGTGTACGTTTCAGGCACGAATATTTCACTTTATGAATTTCTAAAAGAAGTTCGGCTACAAAGACAATCATGTCTGCACGTTCGATATGGGAAGGTGAACAGAAACACTCTGAATATTCATAATCCTGCGTAGAGAGTNAGAAACACTCTGAATATTCATAATCCTGCGTAGAGAGTGTATAATGCAGAATCTTTTTACCTCGCTGAAAAATAAAATCCAACCGATACCAACCGTTTGCGTTGGTTCTGCGCCGGTGGAAAGACAAGATTTTGATAGTAGATTGTTTGCCCATAGCTCAAACGTATATCGGGCAGGGAAAAATGAACGGCCCTGCTGACCCGCTGAACTATATCAATTTCGATGCGAAACAAAGAAATAACATATGCTAACCCATTACGGAATTAGACACGGGGGCAGAGCCGTCTTTATCCTGAAGCTACGGACATATACATGTAATACGCCCGTAGCCAGTTTAAAACAAAGAGATGTATCTCTTAGTTTCGCCAACAAAAAATTGATAATAGTTCACCACAAAGATGGTGATAATTTTTGAATTACCATAGCAAACGGCTAAAAAATGTACAATGAAACACTTTTTGCGGTGGAATTGTTTGCTGAATACCCTTTGTATAGGGGGACTTAACAAAGAAATAACGGTTCTGTGTCGGTAAATGCTCTCTTAGCAGATAAATCAGTTAGGATGGGGATGTGTCAAAAGCCTTTTCACCACATAGATTATCACAGATTAACAACTTTACTAATCAATGACTTAAAATTCACTCTGTGTCCTCTGTGTCCTCTGTGGTGAGTTTCCCCCCTATTCTGCTTTTGGTATCTGATAAATTACTGTATACTGTCTCTCTCCAAGTCTTTCCTTGCTTCGCCGGTCACATTTATCTCCGGGCGGATACTGTCCGCCGCCGCTTCGCTGATAACTCCCTTTTTTACCAGTCGTTCGGCTATCAATCGATAATAGCCTTCCAGGTTTTCTTTCAGTTTCATGTCACCGGTGAACGAATTTCGGAAATGCTTGGGCTTCGGAATGATGGATGCTAGGAAGATGGACTCCTCGGCTGTCAGTTGAGACGGGCGTTTTTTAAAGTAGTAGGCAGCAGCCTCCTGTGCTCCGTAGACAAGCGGCCCCCATTCCACTATGTTCAGATATACTTCGTACATCCTGTCTTTGGAAGTGAGACGTTCCGTTTCTATCAGCCAGACGATCAGGGCTTCTTCCAGTTTCCGGGCGATGTTTTTGTTCCGGTTCAGGAATACGTTTTTTACCAGCTGCATGGTGATGGTACTTCCCCCACGGGCAAAACGTTTCACTTTCAGGTCTTGTATCAATGCTTCACGCATGGCATCGGGAAGAAAGCCCCGGTGATAGTAGAAGGCTCCGTCTTCACTTTGCATCACAGACATTTGCAATAGTGGGGAGATGCTGTCCAGTGGCGTGAAATGTTCCCAAGAGGGGCCTATGGGGAAAGTGCGTACCGGCTGTCCGTTTTCGTAAGCCGTATAGATAAACTCTTCCGACATTTTACCAAGGTCTGTGGTTCCGTATTTCACGATGCGGAAGTTTCTCTCCTTTAATTCCGATTCCAGCTTCAGGCTGTCCGGTAGGGCAAAGTCCACATCCAGCAAGAAATGATAGGACAGTTCGCCGTCCGTCTTTATCCCTTCCAGATTGCTGAATAATCCTTTGGGGAGCGAGCCGAAGAGTTCGTTTGCCGGGAACCAAGACTTGTTTAAAGCTGCTGTGAAGTGCCATTGGTGTTCTCTCTTCTCAGCTTTCAGATAAGGATGAAGCTGCATCTGGTTGAATTGCACCAAGGTTGTGCTGTCCAGTTCGGCGAACTCTTTACCCACAAGAACCCGGTAGGATATTTGTCCGCGGTCCAGATTGACTATTTGGGGGGAAAGAGCTTTGTGATACACTTCAAGTCCGTTGACTGCTGCTTGTCCTGTCAGTATAATCTGACCGCTGTTTCCTTCCGATTCAGTCAGGCTATAGGTAAGGGTATCCAAGCGAATGTCCGCACCGAAACGGCGTTTGAGATAGGGGAGGGCGATTTTCTCCTTATGCTGTGCATAAAGTTCGGCTTTTAGCGTGTGGTGGCTTCGGTTTACCTCTCCACAGGTGGTCCAGTGTTGGCTTACCGAATCTTCCTGTACTTCGATATCGGAGTTGAAATGGTTTTGCCGTATGCTTAATTGCGGGATGCGGATGGCTACGAAATTACGGTCTTTCCGTTCGCTGACGTCGACTTGACGCAGTGTTCCGTTTTCGGGTAAGAAACCATAGAACAGGTTCAGTATCCTGTTCACTCTGTGGGCATAGTCGGCTTGTGCCGAACCGACCGGTACCTCCTGTTCCTTTTTCAGGAAGAGGAAGTCATAATTTGCTGTGCTGTCCGCTTTGATAAATGAAACTTTCAGCCGGTCGGCGGTTACGTTGCGTACTTCGATCTTTCCGCGTAGCAGTTTCCAGAAGCTGAGGCGCATGTTCAGGGCATGCAGGGTGAGGAGGGTGTCCCGCTTGTCAGGGACTACGGAAAGATTGCTCAGCTCGATTTCGTTCAGCCCTTTCATTCGCAAGGCATCGTAGCGGATGGATAATCCGTATTTTTGTTCGGTGCGCAGTATCCGCTTGCCAACCATTCGGCAGAGAATTCCGTTGCGTCCCCAATATAAACCTGTCAGAACAAGGATCAGGACACTTCCTGTAATGATGAGAGCGATGCTCCCTTTCGTACGATATTTTCCCATTATGATATGTAAACTACGGATTTATCGGCTGCAAAGTTATACAATTCCGGGAGGATGGATGGTTCTCTTTCCGGAAAAATATTCTATCTTTGAGAAATCGACCATATGAGATACCGTGAAACAACTACGAACAGATAGACAGACTCTCAATGACTTAGGAGTGATGGAGAGTACGTACGGAGAGAAAACTCTTTTCTCTCTCTTTGACATGACGGAAAGTGACGGAGGAAAGAGGTGTCTGGAAGATTGGGCAACTCATCCCATATCCGATTGGCAGATGCTGCATGAAAGGCAGGAGGCAATCCGGTGTCCGGACTTCCCCGAAATACGTATTTGTCGGGAAGAGTTGGATTTTATAGAGTTTTATCTTAGTCAGGGAGACCGTCCGACAAGGGTTACTTATCTGGAATCTGTTTTATCACGTGCTTTCAGGTTGTTCAGAAGCACTCCCGAACGCTATATCATTCAGAGAGGAACAAAGTTGCTTGAAAATGTTTTGCTGGAACTGAAGATTTTTGCGGATCATGTGACCGAACTTTCTCCCCGGTTAATCCGCAGCATGGTAGCTACTGTCCTGGAGACTTATCAGGCTACGGAGTTGGGCAAAATGGTAGAATCCTGCGGACAGGAGGACGGTTTTTACCGGACCGACCGACTGGATTATATTTTCCGCTATCGGCGCAACCATACCATTGCTGATCTTCTTTCTATTGTATATCAATTGGATGCCATCCGTACCATGCACCGTACGGCTGTTGCGAAAGGATGGTGTTTTCCTACGTTTACGACCGATGGCAAATTTGTGCTTCGTGACTTTTACCATCCTCAGGTGAAAGATGCGGTGAAGAACGACTGGGATATGGAGAATGGGAATATCTGTATCTTTACAGGATCAAATATGGCCGGTAAATCCACGACCTTGAAAGCGATAGCGTCCGCCGTATGGCTGGCTCATGCCGGATTTCCGGTGCCTGCTTCTTCTATGGTCTGTCCGGTGTTTGATGGTATCTTTACTTCTATCAATCTTCCGGATTCGTTAAGGGATGGGCGCAGTCATTTTTATGCGGAAGTACTCCGGGTGAAAGAGGTGTTGCAACAGATTAATGAAGGTAACCATTGTTTTGTGCTGTTCGACGAATTGTTCAGGGGGACCAATGCACGGGATGCTTTTGAAGCATCGGTAGCCGTGACCGAAGTGCTCAGGGAGAAGGTTCACAGCCGTTTCCTGATATCCACGCATATCATAGAACTGGCCCGGAGGCTGGATGGAGACGATTCTTGTTGCTTTTATTACCTGGAATCTGCCATAACAGATGACGAACTGGTATGTAACCATAAAGTGAAGACGGGTGTTTCGGAGTCCAGGGTCGGATACTGGATTGTGAAGAGAGAACTTGCCGGAATGCAGTAATCGGATATAGAGGGTGTGCCGGGAGCCTGCCACAGCCTGACGGGTTCCCGGCACATCCTCGTGTTATTACTGTATCTTGATTACAACCGGTTTACGGATGTCCGTAACCTTGACTTGCACTACAATTCCGTTTAATTCCTTATCCGGAGTGGCTCTTACCTTTTTACCGTTCACCTGTATGCGGGCTTGTGTCGTGACTCCCGGCAGTTCAATCCGGTAAGCACGTTTCCGGGGCTGCCCTTCATAGGTTCCTTCTGCCGGCGACACGGTGATGATTGTTTGTTCTCCGGTCTTCTGATAGTTGAGGCGGGTGGTGGCATACTTGCCGGCCAGATAATCCTGCGTCAGTCCGTCATCCTCGTACAGGGTGTAAGTGTTGTCCGCTCCCTCTTCTCCCGGATAGCAACGCACGGTCAGTTCGGTGAGCGGGGTGGAGCACATTCTTTCCGTATATGGTTGCATCGGCAGCGGATGGCCTCCTTTGATAAATAAGGGGAATTCGTCCAGTGGGCTTTCTGTCTTTATGACTTGTCCACCCTCTTGTTTCTCGCCGGTGAAGAAGTTATACCAGCTTGTTCCGCCAGGCAGCCAGACCTCTTGTGTAGCTGTTTTCTTCTCTCCTTTGCCCTTTGTAGTGATGGGGGCACCCAGTAAGAGATCTCCGAACAGGAATTGTCCCGGATATTGATAGGCTTTTTCTTCTTCCGGATATTCGATGTACATGCCCCGGTTGAGCGGCAACATATCCGTATGGCACTGGCGGACGGAGGAGTAAATGTAGGGCATCAGCTGCGAGCGCAGGTGATAAATCCTGTGCATGGCCTTTTCTGCCTCTGTCCCCCAAAGCCAGGGGCGGCGGTCGAGTTTTTTGTCATATACCGAGTGGATGCGGAGTGAAGAGTTCAGCAGTCCGAATTGTGTCCAGCGGGTATAGAGTTCCGGATCGGTTCCGTCATAGAATCCACCGAGATCGTGTGCCCAGAAGAAACAGCCTGCATTGCCGCTGGTAGTCGTCAGGTCAACCTCAAAGCGGAGCAAGTCCCAGTTGCCCACGGCATCTCCGGAGAACTGGATCGGATGGCGATGGTCTCCCCAACCTGCCCAACGGCTGAATCCTGCGCCGCGGAGGCGGTTACCGGCCGAGTAGTTATAATAAATGTGGTTCAGCCAGGGAAGGTGTTTCATGTTTGTACCCCGTACCAGCGGATACAGATAATCTTGTTGCCAGTCGAGCCACCAGAATGCTACACCCATGGAGTCGCTTTCCTGATGGGCATGTTTCATGAAGGCATTCATATAATTGCGGTCGCCTGCGTCAAACAAGGGTACGCCGGTTTTCAGCGTATCTGCTCCCAGGGCACGTATGAATGCTTTGTAGCTGTCCTCGTGCGGGCGGATACCGTCGTGCGGATGTTCGTTCAGTACCACGTAAATATGGTCGTCTTTGAAGTCGCTTATCAGCTTCTCCGGTTCCGGAATCAGTTTCCGGTTCCAGCTGTAACCCGTCCAGCCGCGTGTGCCGGCATGTCCCGTTCCCACTTTGGCGTTTTGCGTATGCCATCCCATGTCGAACACCATGATGTCGAGTGGGAAGTCGTGTTCGCGATATTCACGTACCAGTTGACGGTAGTCTTCGTCCGTATAATTCCACCAGCGGCAATACCAGGAACCGTGTACATATTTGCGGGTCATCGGTGACGGACCGCTGACTGCCTGAAGCGATTTCAGGGCTGCCTTGTAGTCATTGCCGTAAACAAACAGATACAAATCCTGTACATGGCTGCGGTCGCGTTCGGTGACCCATCCGTTTTTCAGGATTTCTTTGCCGGTGTCGTTAATCAGGTACCATCCATCGCGGCTCAATAATCCTTCCTGTCGGTCGATGGGGCCGTCTACATCGTCGAGCGTGGTCACCGGTCCCAGCAGGTTCCGGCTTTGGCGGCTGGCTATGTACCAACGCGTCTCTTTGGGTGCGTCTCCGTTTCTGAAGTAGACAAACAGGTTGGTTTGCCCGAAGGGGAATCCGTCGTTGTAGTACTCGATGCGCAGGACGGGGGTGGTCATTACGTAGCGGTTGCCCTCTTTTCTCTCCACTTTTACGTCGGTACATCTGGGAGTGCGGTCGACAGCGAAGAGTGTAGAGTCATTCAGGAACTGTCCCTGCTGTGCGTACTCCATACGCACCAGATGGTCGGTGATGAAGGTGAACCGGCTGTTGCCTATAACTACCGGATTTGAACAGAAGGACGGCAGGCAGAAGAGTAGCCCGGCTATCCGGAGAATGGTTCGTTGGATGTTTCTCATGTCGTTTTTATTTTCGTTAATTGAACTGTTCAGGCTGTATCTGTATTTTCATTTCATACGAGGAACCCTCGCATACCCGGACGAAGGACCCTCAATAAGATTCTCCTTTTATGGATTCTGTTCCAGACGCAGGTAATCCAGTGATTTGTTCTTCAGGATAGTGAGTAACATAGCCTGGGGAGAATTTATAATATCAGATTTCAGCTTCTCCCATAGCTTTATCAGGGCTTCGGCAGCGATGTCTTCTGCTGCCTGTTCGTCGTGTACATACGATCTGGCAAACAAGAAAGACTTTCTGTAGTAGAGAGTATAGAGAGCATTAAAACTGTTGATATTTAAGTCGTCCATCCTAATATTCCGTACCTGGGTATTTTTCTGTATTATCTAAATGCGCTGCAAGGTATGAAAAAAAAAGCAAAAGAGGATTAAAAGGTGTGTGTTTTCCTTTTTTCTGATATAAAATGTCCGCTAATGTAAGTGATATGTCCGTTGCTGAACATCTCTTTGTTTTATATATGTGCTGATAATTAAATAGTTGTATACTTGGCACATTACTTGTACAGGGATAAACGGGTGAGTTGTCCGGTCGTGGTGTAACTTACTCTTAGATTGTAATTTTGATTGATAAAGGGTGGAATGTGAATTTCGCCCTTTATTTTGTGCGGGCAACAGGGTAAAAAAAGATAGGGGGTGTGTCATTATTCACCACAGAGTAACACAGAGTTCCATAGAGAGAACTTAATCTGTTGATAGCTAAGGATATTTATCTGTGCAAACCTGTGTTACTCTGTGGTGAATAATGACACATCCCCCTATCACTTACAATAATAATAACCTCTTTTCTTAATCAATGGGCTGTCCTTTATAGAAGTCCAGTATCTTTGTACGGAACAGATAATCATATTTGGCTTGAATCTGGTCGGACAATGCTTTGGTGAGATTCAGCTTAGATTCATTGTATTCAACCGAAGTCGCTTTTCCATTATCGAATTTCTCACTCATCAGACGGAAAGATTCCCGATTGGCCTCTACGGCTGATTCGCTTGACTTAAACTTGCTTTCGGCGGCTACAGCATTGTACCATGCTTGTTGGATTTCTTTGTACAGTGCTTTCTTGCTGTTGTCCAATTGCAGTGCCAGATTGGTCTGTTGCAGGCGTGCCGTACGTACGCGGTTGCGGGTAGCCAGACGATTGAATATAGGTATATTCAAACTGAATCCGGCATATTTATTCAGGTTGTTCTTCATTTGATTACCAAAACTTGAACCGGCGCTACCGTTTACTGTATAGAAATTCGTACCTAATCCGGCTGAGAAGGACAACTGAGGATAGTAGCTGCTTTTAGCTATACGGATGTTTTTTTCACTACCTTCAAGGCGGTATTGGGCTGCTTTGATACCGGGCTTGTATAACATGGCCTGATTATAAATATCGTCCGGTGAAGTAAGTGGAGAAAACTCCAACTCAGTATCCGGGGCAGCCAATGCGAAGTTCTCCGGAGTTGGCAGTTCAAGCAATTGGCTTAGGTCGAGCAAAGCCAACCGGTAATTGTTATCTGCCTGCACAGCGCTCATTTCGTCTTGTGCAACACGTGCTTTGGCTTCAGCAACCTCGGCAGGAGAGGCTTTTCCTACTTCATGCAAGCGGGTGATACGGTTCAGTTGCTCTTTACTGAGGCCTACCTGGCTCTGGGCCACTTTACTTAGTTCCAGATTAAAGAGTACTTGCAGATAAGCAGAAGTGACATTGATGGCCAGATCCTCTTTCGCTTTATTCAAGTCTTCTATTGCAGCTTTCAGGTTGAGCTTCGTAAGCTCGTACTGATTGGGTAGTTCCAGACCGGTGAATAAGGGAATGTTCGTACCCAGGCTAAAGCTGCTGCTACCGCTGTTAATGTCGTTGTAGGTATTGTCTACGGGTGATGCCGTGCGCCCCCAGCTCCAGTTTTGCGAAGCGCTACCGCTGAGGTTGGGCAGGCGTGCCCATTTGGCTGTGTTTACATCCACCTTGTTTTGTTCGGCTGAATTTGCTGTTTGCTGCACACTGATGTTATGCTCAATGGCATAATCGATACACTGACGTAGAGTCCATCCTTCCTGTGCCTGTGCAGCGTAAGTGGACAGTCCGGTCAGTATCAGTAAATTAATTAATATTTTGTTTCCCATATTATGCGTTGTTGGTGATTCGTATTTTCTTTATGCCTCTTTTATATATAAAGGCTTATTTACTTTTCTTTTCCGAAGCTCTCACTTTTTCTTTTCCGGTCAGACCTTCTTTGATTTCCAGTTTGATACCATCGCTCATACCGGTTTTTATTTGGCGACGTTCGAACTTCTGTTCGGGAATGCTATCGGTCATTACCCATACGAACGTGCTGTCACCGCTGAATTCGATTACACCCTCGGGAACTGCCAAAACTTTCTGTGCGCGTTGCAGCACGATTTCTGCGTTGGCAGAATATCCGGAACGGATCTGTACTGAATCCGGTGCGTGAACGGCCGCTTTAATCTCAAACTGATTGGCTCCGTTTTCTTCCACACCTTTCGGAGAAATGTATTCCAGTTCGGCATCAAATGTAAGATTCTGCAAAGCACCGATCGTCAGTTTCACCGGCATACCTTCATGGATACGTCCAACCTCTGTTTCGTCGATTTTGCCTTTGAAAATCAGGTCATTCATGTTAGCTACCGTGGCGATAGTCGTACCGTCATTGAACGTATTACTCATAATAACGGAGTTACCTACTTTGATAGGTACATCCAGAATCAATCCGTCGATGGTCGAACGGATCAGTGTGCTACTGAACGATGCACTGTTTTTGGTGATACCCTCTTTGATGATTTCCAATGCATCTTTTGCAGTCTGCAATTCTTCGCGTGCCTTCTTTATATCCACTTCACTTTTCTCGAACTCCTCTTTGCTGATTAGCTTGTCATTATAAAGCTTCTTGATACGTCCGAAGTCGGTTTCTGCCTGAGCTGCACTGATTTCTGCTACACGCACACGGCTTTCGGCTGAGTTTAACTGGCCCAGTTCCGGAATAACTTTCACTTTTGCGATCACTTCACCTTGTCTGATGGTTTGTCCGGCCTCCTTATATACCTCGGATATGATACCGGATATTTGTGGTTTAATAAGTACTTCATCTCGTGGTTCTACTTTACCGGTGGCCACTGTAGTCTTTTCCAGGTCGGCAACTTCCGGGGTGACAGTTTCGTATACAGTTGTTTGGGGTTTCGACTTCTGGTACAGGAATATGAATGTCCCAATGAAGATGGCGGCTACCACTACCAGTAATGTGATTTTCAGATACTTTTTCATCTTGTTTTATATTTTGAATTGTTATTTTCTATACTTGACTGTGTCTCTTTTCTGCTTTTTGTGGGGGAGAGGCTGTACTTTATTCATCTCTGATAGCCTCTATCGGACGGATGGCCATTGCTCTGTAAGCCGGTGCCAGCCCGGCCAGTAATCCCAGTGTCACGAGTAACAGGCAGGTTCCGATAGCCATGCCAAAGGAGACCTGGAAGTGAGAATAATGGTCTTTACCGGAGTTAACGCCTATTTCCATCAATTGCAGGATCAATACTCCAAAAGAGATGCCGGCCATGCCTGCTATGGTAGTCAGTACCATACTTTCCGATAAGATCTGTTGCAGAATATCTTTCGGACGGGCACCGATGGCACGTCGTATACCTATTTCCGTGGTTCGTTCCTTTACCGTTACCATCATGATGTTCGATACACCGATGGCGCCGGCCAGCAAAGTACCCAGGCCCACCATCCAGATCAGTACATGGATACCGGTAAACAAATTATCCATCATCGAGAACATGGCTTCCGCATTCAGTTTCATGACTGCCTGCTTATCGTCCGGTGCTATATAGTGTGCTTCTTTCAGGATGCTTTCTATTTCCGGTTCCAGATCGCTTACTTTTTTCCCGGATTTCACGGTATAGCATATCACATCGATACGTTTTCCCATATTGTAGGCTTGTTGCATGGTACTAAAAGGTAATACAACAGCTTCCGAAGCCCGTCCCTGAATATTCATGTTTCCTTCGGATACGCACATACCGATCACCTGGTAATAGATTCCGTCTACCCGTACATACTTTCCACAAGGATCTTCGCCCGGATTGAAAAGGCTTTCGTAAACGCGTTTGCCGATCACGCAGACTTTGCGTCCTTCGCGTACGTCCACATCATTGATGAATCTTCCGTAAGCCATATCCTGATTTTCAATCTTGGCGTAGTCCGGATAGAGCCCCTTTACGCTGCAATCATACTTTTTTTCTCCGAAAATGGCCGTCGAGCCCCAGCGGGCTATCGATGGGGTAATAACATCGATATCTTTTACCTTCTCACGGATTTGTTCTACATCCGAGTTCTCGATATCCCAGTAGCGCCCTTTACGGAATCCTTTGTAAGCTTCCCCTGTTTTCTGGGAGGCCATAAATCCCGAGTTGGTGGCAAATCCTTCGAATTCGGCTTGCATCATGTCCTGCATCCCTTGTCCGCCCCCCATCAGGGCTATCAACATGAAGATACCCCAGAATACTCCGAAAGCCGTCAGCAGGCTTCGTGTTTTGTTTCTTGTTATCGTGACGAGGATTTCCTCACACGTGTCTATATCTACTCTCATAATCAATCTGCTCTAAGTGCTTCAATAGGTCTGATACTTACTGCTTTTTTGGCCGGGAAGAATCCTGCCAATGTGCCTGCGATTACCAGGGTTAATGTGGCCTGTATGGCAATACTGATATCTACCGTCGGATTCAGGAATACCGTCTCCGAGAACATTCCCACATCTACGGTTTGTTCTCCGGCCACCTTATTCATCCATTCGGTAGCTGCGATTCCCGCTACCATGCCGATATATCCAAAGAGGGTCGTAATGGTTACACTCTCTACGATAATCAGCCACAGGATGGAGAATGGCTTGGCACCCAATGCCTTGCGGATCCCAAATTCGCGTGTTCTCTCTTTCACTGTGATCAGCATGATATTTGATACACCCACAATGCCACTCAGCAGTGTAAAGACACCAATCACCCAGATGGCCGTGCGCAGGATACCCATGGCATTCTGAGATTGCAGATAGTTGGTAAAGCGGTTCCATATCCATAGTGCACTGTTGTCCGAAGGATCGAAACGATGTTTGGCACCCATCACTTTACGATAGGCTGCTTCAAATGCCTCATTCGATTCCATCGTGGTGAGCCCTTTGGTCGTGAAAGTCAGGTTGTTTAGTTTATCGCCTTTATTGTAAATCACCTGTAGGGTTGAGAAGGGAATATATGCTTCACTGCTTCCCTGGTCACCCGGATCGGTGTAAAGTCCTACTACCTGATAAGAAACTCCACCGGCATTTACGAATTTTCCGATAGGCTCTGTTCGGCTTTTTCCGAAAAGGATCTCAGCCGTCTTGGTATGTAGTACAATTACTTTTCGCCGTTCTTTGAGGTCGATATCATTAATGAACCGTCCCTCTGTCGATTTTACGGATTCCACTTCTGTAAAGTTCGGATATACCCCTTCCAATGAAAGGTTAACGTACTCCTGTCCGTAACTCAGATTCACATTGCTCTGCCATTGACTGGCACCTACGCTGATGATGTTGTCACTGAAATGTTCCATGGTAGCATTCAAGTCTTTGTTATCCAGTTGAATGCGGCGTCCCTCTTTCAGTCCGTCGTAGGGTTTTCCGGTCCATCCCGGATAGATTTTGATGGAGTTCAGTGCTCGTGCGGAGGATGACTTTTCAAAAGCATGGATTAGCCCGTTACCGGCTCCCAATAGCACTATCAGCATGAAAATTCCCCATGCTACGGCAAATCCGGTCAGGAACGTACGAAGTTTGTTCCGTTTGATGGTGCCATATATTTCTTGCCAAATGTCAATCATATTTGTATTTGTTTTTATTTCATATATCCATCCTTGCCGAATGGTGAGGCATCATGATTCTGGTTCTCTTCAATCCGTTCGATAATACCGTCTTTGATGTGAATAATCTTGTCCGTCTGGTTGGCAACTCCGCTTTCGTGGGTTACTACGACAATGGTCATTCCGGTCTTGTGCAGGTCTTTCAGGATTTGCATGACTTCTACTGAAGTTTTGCTGTCCAGTGCACCGGTAGGTTCGTCGGCCAGAATAATCTGAGGCTGTGTAATCAGGGCACGGGCGATGGCTACACGCTGTTTCTGACCGCCGCTCATTTCGTTGGGCATGTGGTGTGCCCAGTCTTTGAGCCCAAGTTTGTCGAGGTATTCCATAGCCATTGCGTTCCGTTTTTTCCGGCTTACTCCTTGGTAAAATAGAGGTAGTGCAACGTTTTCTACTGCGTTTTTGAATGAAATCAGGTTAAACGACTGGAAGATGAAACCGATCATCCGGTTGCGGTACTCCGCGGATTTAGTTTCGCTCAGGTTTTTAATCAACACATTGTTGAGGTAATACTCTCCGTCATCGTAATTATCCAGTATACCTAATATATTAAGTAAAGTAGATTTGCCGGAACCTGATGCTCCCATAATGGAAACGAATTCACCCCGCTCGATATCGAGATTGATGCCTTTGAGTACGTGGAGGGGGGCTCCGTTGTTGTAGGTTTTGTTAATGTCTTTTAAGTGTATCACAGTTTCATCTATTTAGTTTCAATTTTCTTATGATTTGTTCTATTAGACGCACGGTTGATACGAAAAGTTGCAAACGAAGTGAACTTTTTTAAAAAAAGATTTTGTAGACTCAATCTTCTTTACGTAATTTGTGTGCAATAAACATTTAATATTAACTAACCCTTTAAATAAGAGTATCATGAATTCAAGCATGGAGAAACCCTACGTAGTGGGTATTGACATTGGCGGAACAAACACTGTCTTTGGAATTGTTGACGCGCGCGGAACTATTATAGCAAGCGGTGCAGTGAAAACTCAGGTATATCCTACAGTAGAAGAATATGCAGATGAAGTATGCAAAAATCTTCTGCCGTTGATCATTGCAAATGGCGGGGTGGATAAAATAAAGGGTATCGGCATTGGCGCTCCTAATGGAAACTATTATACCGGAACCATTGAGTTTGCTCCTAACCTGCCTTGGAAAGGTGTATTGCCGTTGGCTTCTATGTTCGAGGAACGTCTGGGCATTCCGACAGCCTTGACAAACGATGCTAATGCTGCCGCTGTGGGTGAAATGACTTACGGGGCTGCTCGCGGTATGAAAGATTTTATCATGATTACTCTGGGAACAGGTGTCGGTAGTGGTATTGTTATCAACGGACAAGTGGTTTACGGACATGACGGCTTTGCCGGAGAACTCGGTCACGTGATCGTTCGTCGTGACGGACGTATCTGTGGTTGCGGACGTAAAGGATGTCTGGAAACATACTGTTCGGCTACAGGTGTGGCACGCACTGCACGCGAATTCCTCGCTGCACGTACCGATGCCAGCTTGTTGCGCAATATCCCGGCAGAGAGTATTGTATCGAAAGATGTATACGATGCTGCCGTACAGGGAGATAAGCTGGCTCAGGAGATTTTCGAATTTACAGGTAATATTCTGGGTGAGGCATTGGCTGACGCTATTGCTTTCTCAAGTCCCGAAGCTATTATCTTGTTCGGTGGTTTGGCAAAATCGGGTGACTATATCATGAAGCCGATTACAAAAGCCATGGAAAATAATCTTCTGAACATTTACAAAGGCAAAACAAAATTGCTCGTTTCTGAGTTGAAAGACTCCGATGCTGCCGTACTGGGTGCCAGTGCATTGGCTTGGGAGTTGAAAGACCTGAGAGACTAAGAGCGAATGAAAGCGATTATTTAGCTGAAAGCTCCGGAAGCAATTCCGGAGCTTTTTTTGTCTGTGTGGGCAGGAACTTCGGGATGTACTCCAATATCGTTTTGTCAAAAATGTCATTTTGTATTTTCTATCGGTTCAGGGCGGGCATATTCCGATCTTTGTTGGGAACCGGTGGGAAAAATGAATTTTAGCAGACTCCCGGAAGGTTAAAAAGATATCTTATTGAGCTTAATCCTCGCCGGAAGAAAGAAAAGTTCTTTTATTCTGTTTTGTATGATAGCGAATCTTGTAGTCTAACTTCGAAATGGTACTTGGGATACCTCACTCCAACCGGAGCTAATAAGTGAAAAATGACTTTGATTTTAGACTATTAATAACCTCTTTGGAAGAAGTTAATGATTTGTTTCGACTTTATTAATAAAAGACTCGGACGTTATTAACAAAAGACTTGGACGAAATTAATAATCTCTTTCGTCTTTTTCCGTATATATACTCTCAAAGTGATCAAGTTCTGCATGAATACTCTTCTTTTATTCTTTTTTATGCAAGAAAGATCTACAGAAGCTCTTTGTTTAAGAAAGGGGTGGTTAGCAAATCGATTGAAAAGAGAGTATAATGATTCCATTTTATAAGATTTAGCATCTTTTTGCCGGATTCCTTTTTATCATCTTCCAATGCTGTAAGGGGGCTATTTGTTTCTTTTGGATTTCGATTTCCACACATGAAGACTATCGGAAGCTTTTCGGTGATTATACTGTATAAGTGCTTGTGCCGGAAAAGGTAGGAATGATAATTGTGTTACGAAATAAAAAAGAGGAAATCTTGCCAGAAGATTCCCTCTTTTTTATTTCGAATCGAAAAGTAAGGCTGATTAGCCGTTAACTCTTTTTTCTTTGATTCTTGCTTTCTTACCAGTAAGAGCACGCAGGTAGTACAGTTTAGCGCGACGTACTTTACCAACCTTGTTCACTTCGATGCTGTCGATAGCTGGTGATTCGATTGGGAAAATTCTTTCTACGCCTACAGTTCCTGACATTTTACGTACAGTAAAACGTTTCTTTTCTCCGTGACCTGCAATTTTGATAACAACACCACGGTACAACTGTACACGTTCTTTGTTACCTTCGATAATACGATATGCTACTGTTACAGTGTCGCCTGCTTTGAAGCTCGGGTGCTGTTTTCCGGTAGCGAATGCTTCTTCTGCAATTTTAATTAAATCCATTGTTGTTTATTATTAAATTGTTTTATCGTTACAACGCAACATACCAGGCAACTCTCTCCTGACAGCGATTGCGCGAAAGCGGTGCAAAGTAACGAATTATTTGCCGGATAGCCAAATGTTTTTGTATATTTGTAGCATTATTAAGTACTTAAGGATATGAAACAAAATTACGCAAAGATTATTTCAGGAGTAATTCTGGCGGGGTTGCTGACATTTACTTCTTGCCAGTCGACGCACGAAATGGCAAAAGCCGATTATCGGGTTGCCAAGGTAGAAGGAAGGATGATTGACATTGACGCTAAATGGGATGCTCATCCCGATGCAGATGCCGTGGCAATATTAAAGCCTTACAAAGAGAAGATAGACAACATGATGTATGAGGTAATCGGCACCAGCGAGCAGAAGATGGACAAAGGTCATCCCGAAAGTCTGCTTTCCAATCTTGTTGCGGAAGTATTGCGCCAGGCTGCGGTGAAAGTACAGGATAAGCCGGCTGACATGGGATTGGTGAATATGGGCGGATTGCGTAATATTTTGCCTGCCGGGGATATTACGGTGGGAATGGTATATGAGATATTGCCATTCGAAAATTCACTTTGCGTAATGACGATGAAGGGAACACACCTGAAAGCATTGCTCACAAGTATTGCTTCGCTGAAGGGAGAAGGAGTGAGTGGTATCCGGATGGAAATCACTAAGGATGGAAAATTACTGAACGCTACAGTGGGCGGCCAGCCGATTGATGACAACAAACTTTATACGGTGGCGACCATTGATTATCTGGCTGACGGTAACGGAAGCATGGAAGCTTTCTTGCAAGCGGAGAAACGTGTATGTCCGGAAGGAGCAACATTACGCGGACTCTTTCTTGACTATGTGAGACAACAAACAGCTGCCGGAAAGAAGATAGCTTCGGCACTGGATGGTAGAATCACCGTGAAGTAAAGGTATAATAGAATGTAAAATGATAAAATTCAGTGAATTATGATATCCCCAACCAATAATAAATATATTCTTAGTTTTATGGAAAAGAATTTTCTGGCTTTCTTTTTCATTTTCTTTTTTTCTTTTTCAGCATTTGCCCAACAGGATAAAAAACTGATCCTGTTGCAGACCAGTGATGTGCATAGCCGTTTGGAACCTATCAATCAGGAAGGTGACCGGAATTATGATAAGGGAGGATTTGTACGTCGCGCTACATTTGTGAAAGAGTTCCGTAAGGAACATCCTGATATGTTATTGTTCGACTGCGGAGACATATCACAGGGGACCCCTTATTATAATATGTTTCAGGGTGAGGTAGAAGTGAAGATGATGAACGAAATGAAATATGATGCCATGACTATTGGCAACCATGAATTTGATTTCGATCTGGATAATATGGCACGTTTGTTCCGGATGGCCGACTTTCCGGTGGTATGTGCCAACTACGATGTGAGTGCCACAGTGCTTAAAGACTTGGTGAAACCATATGTAATCATCGAGAGAGACGGAGTTAAGATTGGTGTTTTGGGATTGGGCTGCCAACTTGAAGGCATGGTTCAGGCCAATAAATGCGTGGGAGTCGTTTATAATGATCCTGTAGCTACGGCAAATGAAGTGGCTGCTGTCCTGAAAGAAAAAGAGGGTTGTGATGTGGTTGTTTGTCTTTCTCACTTGGGTGTGCAATATGATGAAAACCAGTTGATTCCTAAAACCCGTAATATAGATGTTGTTCTCGGAGGACACTCGCATACCTTTATGAAAGGACCGAAGACTCTTCTTAATATGGATGGCAAAAATGTATCATTGATGCATACCGGTAAGAGCGGGATCTATGTAGGACAGATGGACTTGACACTTGAAAATAAGAAATAAGAGGGATTTTCCCTTTTGAAATACCCCCAAACAAACTATGCTAAAACAACTGCTAACCGCTGCGTTGCTGCTGGGTGCGGGTGCTCTTTGGGCTCAGCAAACAGCAGGACTCTTACCTGTACAGGAAGATGTACATTGCAATGAATGGGTAGAGCAAACGCTCTCCCGCATGAAACTGAAGGATAAGGTCGGGCAATTATTTGTTTATACCCTGGCTCCACGGACAGATAAAGATACTGAAAAATTAGTGGATAAACTGACCCGTAAGTTGAAAGTGGGTGCTTTCCTGTATTCCGAAGGAACGGTAGAAGGTCAGGCGAAATTGACCAACCGGGCACAAAGCCGGTCGAAAATTCCGTTAATGATCACTTTTGATGGTGAGTGGGGACTATCTATGCGATTGGAGAATACGCCTGTGTTTCCGCGTAATGCGGCATTGGGTTGCATCAGTGATAATGCACTGATTGAAGCCTACGGGCAGGAAGTGGCACGTGAATTCCGGGAGATGGGTGTACATGTTAATTTTGCTCCGGATGCGGATGTCAATACCAATCCTGATAATCCGGTGATCCATGTGCGTTCGTTTGGTGAAAACCCAGAAGCGGTGGCTGAGAAAGTGATAGCTTATGGGCGTGGATTGGAGAGTGGTGGTATCTTGTCTGTTTCCAAACATTTTCCCGGACATGGTGATACGGACGTAGACTCTCACAAGGCGCTGCCTGCGGTCTATTACAATCGGGCACGTCTGGACAGTGTGGAACTATATCCTTTTAAAGAGGCCATTCGGGCTGGTTTAGGTGGTATTATGGTAGGGCATTTGCAGGTTCCGGCTCTGGAACCTGATCGTATAACTCCTTCTTCATTGTCGCGTAGCATTGTGACAGATGTGCTGCGAGGAGAGCTGGGATTCAATGGATTGGTCTTTACTGATGCGCTTGCCATGAAAGGAGTAGCAAGCGAACCGGATGTGACGGTGAAGGCTCTGAAGGCGGGCAATGATATGGTATTGGTGCAACAAAATATAGAGAAAGCACAGCAGGATGTTCTGCAAGCCATTAAGGAAGGACGGCTCAGTATGGAAGAAGTAAATGCAAAATGCCGCAGGATCTTAACTTATAAGTACCGTTTGGGATTAAATAAGCGTCCTGTGATTTCAGTAGATGGGTTGAGTGATCGTATCAACACTCCTGAGGCACGGGCTTTACTGACAAAACTCCGCACGTCAGCAGTGACCGTACTGGGGAACTATTTCCGGATTCTACCTCTTGTTACTAAAGATGAAATAGCTGTATTGACGGTAGGTGGTGAAGGTAGTGATGCTTTGTTCATTGAAGAGTTACGCACCAGGCTGTCATTGAAAACATTCCGAATGGATAAAGATACGGGAGAGGAAGAACGCAAACGGATAGCAAAAGAACTTGGAAAACATCGGAGGGTCATTGTGAGTATGACGATAAAAGATAAAGAAGCGGAAGAATATCGTCCGTTCTTTACAAACCTCAATCTCCAGGCTCCTGTGGTTTATGCTTTCTTTACTTCGTACCGGACCCTGGTGACACTTGAAGAGGCTGTTGCCCGTTCGGCTGCAGTTGTACTGGCACATTCCGATGAAGCGGATTTGCAACGTTATGTAGCGGATGTGGTATTGGGTAAAGCTTCGGCGACAGGGCGTTTGTCTATGCGTATCGGAGAGACGTTTGCTGCCGGTTCAGGTGTAGATATAGTGCCCGGCATGACTGCCGGTACGGCTCCTGAAGATTATGGATTGAAATCGTACCGACTTCATCGTATAGACTCTGTAGTATCTGCCGGATTGGCTGCCAAAGCATTTCCCGGGTGTCAGGTACTGGTATTGCGACATGGACAGCCTGTTTATGATAAATGCTTCGGCATTCATTCCGATACGGATAGTACCCCGGTACGTCCGAACGATCTTTTTGACCTTGCCTCTTTGACCAAGACAAGCGCTACACTATTGGCTGTGATGAAACTTTATGATCAGGGACAGTTGAAATTGACTGATCCTGCTTCTAAATATTTGCCTGCTTTACGGAATACGAACAAAAAGAATATTACCATTCGGGAGTTATTGTTGCATGAATCCGGCTTGGTTCCCTATATCCGTTTTTATCGCAACGCAATCGATGAATATTCAGTAACCGGTCCTTTTACACAAGGGTTTGTGGATGAATGGCATCATACCCGTATGGGGGAATATACTTATGCCTGTTCGGATTTCAAGTTCAGGAGAGGGCTCGTCTCTGCAACAAAAACGCCGGAACATACGTTGAAAATAGCCGATGGAATGTGGCTGCACAGAAAGTTTAAAGCCGCAATGATGAAGAGTATTGTTCAGTCGGAACTGGATCGTAAACGTTTTGTGTATAGTGATATCGGCTTTATTCTGTTACAGCAGGTGGTAGAATCCATAACCGGTCAAACGCTCGATGCTTATTTGGCTGCTGAGTTTTATCGACCTATGGGGTTAGAACGTACGTTGTTCCAACCGTTAAACCGTTATAAGAAAACAGAAGTAATGCCGACTGCTACCAATGATTATTTGCGTCGGCAGAATCTTTGCGGATATGTGCATGATGAAGCGGCTGCCTTTATGGGAGGCGTGAGTGGCAATGCCGGATTATTTTCGACAGCCTGCGAACTTGGAAAGATCTATCAGATGATTCTCAATGAAGGCGAACTGGACGGGAAGCGTTATCTCAGATCGGAAACCTGCCGTGCATTTACTATGGGAAAATCTGCTGTCAGCCATCGTGGATTAGGATATGACAAGCCTAACTTGAATGATCCGAAAGCAAATGCCTGTGCACCTTCGGCACCGGCCTCTGTTTACGGACATACTGGATTTACCGGTACTTGTGCTTGGGTGGATCCGGAAAATGACTTGGTTTATATCTTTCTGAGTAACCGTCTCTGTCCCGATTCCTGGAATGGAAAGTTGAATAGCATGAAGATTAGGCAAGGGATACAGGAAGTGATTTATCAGTCATTATATACAACAGAATAGCTAATGGCTTTTTACAATATAGAATGAAAAGAAGATATTTATTTGCTGGTTTAGTCGTATCAGCGTTTTTTGTGGTAGGGGCGAAAACTCCTACTTTAAAAGATACTCCTATTGGTGAGAACTTTCATGCTCCTCCTGGTGTATCTGCTCCTATAGAACCTTTATTGCTTTATCAGGCCTCTCAGGACGAAAAATGCCGTCACTGGGTCGATTCTGTTTACAAGCGGATGAGTTTGAAAGAAAAGGTTGGCCAATTGTTCATTTATACCATTGCACCTGTGCAGACCAAACGGAATATGCAGTTGTTGCGTGATGCCGTTCATACCTATAAAGTCGGTGGATTACTCTTTTCCGGTGGAAAGATACAGAATCAAGCTACACTGACCAACGAAGCGCAACGGATGGCACGCTGTCCGTTGCTGATAACCTTCGATGGTGAGTGGGGACTTTCCATGCGTTTACGCGGTACTCCTGTTTTCCCGAGAAATATGGTATTAGGATGTATTCAGGATAATCGGCTGATCTATGAGTATGGACGGGAAATGGCTCGCCAGTGTCGTGAACTGGGAGTACAGGTGAATTTTGCTCCGGTGGCTGACGTAAATATCAATCCGGATAATCCGGTTATCAACACCCGTTCGTTCGGTGAAGATCCGATGCAGGTAGCCGACAAAGTGATTGCTTATGCTTCGGGGCTGGAGAGTGGAAAAGTCCTTTCGGTTTGCAAGCATTTCCCGGGGCATGGTGATACGGACGTGGACTCACACAAAGCATTGCCCGTATTGCCTTTTACACGTGAACGTCTGGACAGTGTAGAACTATATCCGTTTAAAGAGGCTATCCGTGCCGGAGTCAGTGGTATGATGGTGGGGCACTTACAGGTTCCTGTAATCGAACCAATCGGTGGATTGCCCTCATCTTTATCGCGCAATGTGGTTTATGGTTTGCTGACCGAGGAATTGGCTTTTAAGGGACTTATTTTTACGGATGCGCTTGCTATGAAAGGGGTTTCCGGTAATCAGAGTGTCTGTCTGCAAGCCTTGAAAGCCGGAAATGATATGGTATTGGCTCCCCGCAGGCTAAAGGAAGAGATAGATGCTGTATTGGCAGCGGTGGAAAAAGGAGAACTTCCGGAAGAGGAAATTGATGCAAAATGTCGGAAAATACTCACTTATAAATACATTTTAGGTCTAAAGGATAAACCTTTTGTGAGACTATCGGGGTTGGGGTCTCGTATTAATACGCCTCAAACACGTGATTTGATTCGCAGGCTAAATCTGGCTGCAATTACAGTGTTGAATAATAAAGGAGGCGTATTGCCTCTGCATCCCGACCTGAAAGAGGTAGCTATATTGAATGTCGGTGATGGCGGGAAAACAGAACCTTTTGACCGCGAAATAAAGAAGTATATTCCATTTGCGCGTTTTCAATTGCGTAAAGATTTGCCGGAGGTCGAACAGCAGAAACTGCGTGATTCTCTTGCTGCTTATCGCCGCGTTATTGTTACTGTTACCGAGCAACGCCTTGCTCCTTACCAATCATTTTTTGCCCGGTTTGCTCCGGAAGCTCCTGCAATTTATGTATTCTATACTCCGGCTAAATCCATGTTGCAGATCCAGCGGGCTGTATCGGCTGCTGAGGCTGTGGTACTGGCTCATGCTCCTCATGATGATGTTCAGGAACGTGTGGCTGATATACTTTTTGGCAAAGCGACAGCAGACGGAAGGCTGTCTGCCAGTGTGGGTGGATTGTTTTCTGCCGGTTCGGGAGTGACGATCACGCCGCATACGCCTTTCCATTTTGTGCCCGAAGAATATGGTCTGAAATCGGAAGTGCTAAGTCGCATCGATTCAATTGCTTTGGAAGGTATTAAAGAAGGAGCTTATCCCGGTTGCCAGATACTGGTAATGAAGGATGGTAAGGCTTTATATGACCGATGTTTCGGGCACCATACAGATAAGCATAGTGAAAAAGTGAAACCGACAGATCTTTATGATCTGGCTTCACTGTCAAAAACAACAGGTACATTGTTGGCTGTAATGAAGCTCTATGATAAAGGGTGCTTTAATCTGACTGATAAAGTGTCTGATTATCTGCCTTTCTTGCGTAAGACGAATAAGGAGAATCTGACCATTCGTGAACTACTCTTGCACCAATCGGGGTTACCTTCCGGATTAGTCTTCTATCAGGAAGCTATTGATAAGAAAAGTTATAAAGGTTCGTTGTTCAAGCAGTCAAAGGATGCTTTGCATACGGTACGGTTAGGTGCTCGTACTTGGGGAAATCCGAGGTTCCGGTTCAATAAAGGGATGGCAGCCGAGACGAAAAGCGGAGACTGTATCCTTCAGGTTTGCGATAGTCTATGGTTGAATCAGTCGTTCAGGGAAGAGATGCAGAGAAAAATTGCAGAAGTACCGTTAAAGGATAAGAATTACCGTTACAGTGATATCGGATTTATCTTGTTGCAGATGCTTGCAGAAGAGTTAAGTGGTAAACCATTGGATGAATATCTGTGGCAGGAATTCTACAAACCGATGGGGCTGGAGCGTACTGCATATCTACCGTTGCGTTATTTCGAAAAGAAAGAGATAGTACCTTCTGCTGTAGACCGTTTCCTCCGTAAGACCACTTTGCAAGGTTTTGTACACGATGAGTCGGCCGCATTTCAGGGAGGTATTTCAGGAAACGCCGGACTTTTTTCTACAGCTCGTGAGGTTGGCAAGGTCTATCAGATGTTACTTAATGGTGGTGAGCTGGATGGACGACGTTATTTAAGTAAAGAGACTTGTGCTTTGTTTACTACCGATAAATCTAAAATCAGCCGCCGTGGTCTGGGCTTTGATAAGCCGGATGTGGTGAATGAAGGTAAAAGTCCGTGTGCTGTTTCTGCTCCTGCTTCTGTATATGGGCATACCGGATTTACAGGAACCTGTGCCTGGGTAGATCCGGATAATGGTTTAGTTTATGTGTTTCTGAGCAATCGTACCTATCCCGATGCTTGGGTTAACAAATTGTCTAAAATGGCAATACGGGAAAAAATTCAGGAAACCATTTATGAGGCGATGAAGTAGAATTAATCATTACATATGCCAGTGTGCTATAAGTCAACTCTTGGGGAGGAGATACCTCGCTGAGAATTGATTTATAATGCTTTATGATTCATGATGTTTTGTGTTTTGATATTTTTATTTAGTACTATAACTCCACTGTGATAGCTTCGTGACAAATGTGAATGGCATTCTTTTAATGTAAATAATTTAGCCTAATATGAGCGTGGGATAAAGAAAAGTATTAAAATCAATAGTAAAAAGAGCATTCTCTTCTAAGTTCTATCAGAACTT
>NZ_JAFKPJ010000017.1:0-120387 GCF_019633765.1 Bacteroides sp. 11BF | reverse complement strand
AAGTTCTGATAGGACTTGGCATTTCTGCCGGCCTACTCTCTCCGAACCATGTGTTCGCTACGTCTTTAGAGACTTATGAGAACCAGTCTGTTGCTGCCGTTCAGCAAGCAAGGAAGATTACCGGTACTGTAACCGATGCTGCCGGTGAACCGGTCATTGGTGCTACTGTCCTAGAAAAGGGTAATGCTTCCAATGGTACAATTACCGATATTAATGGTAAATTCTCTCTTTCTGTTTCGGGCAATGCCGTAATCAGTATTTCGTATATAGGATACATAACGCAAAATATTAAGATAACCAATCAGAACTCACTCAAAGTGATATTGATGGATGATACCCAAGCACTGGAAGAAGTGGTAGTGGTAGGCTATGGCTCTCAGAAGAAAGCGAATCTGACCGGTGCCGTATCTTCAGTCAAAATGGATGAGGTATTAGGTGACCGTCCTATCTTGAATGCATCCGATGCTCTTCAGGGAGCTGTCCCGGGATTGTTTGTTTCTAACGGGGGTAATGCTCCCGGAACAAGTAAATCTTTCCAGATTCGTGGTGCCTATTCTGTCGGCGTCAAGAACTCGGACGGTTCATATGGTAATACCATTAAGCCACTGGTACTGATCGATAATGTGGAAGGTGATCTTGACATGGTCAATCCGGAAGATATCGAGTCAATCAGTGTATTGAAAGATGCTGCTTCTGCGGCAATCTATGGTGCACGTGCTGCCGGTGGTGTAATTGTTGTCACAACCAAACGTCCCAAAGGTGCCGCTAAATTCTCATTGAATTACAATAATAACTTTGCTTTCGGAACAGCTGTCAACCTGCCTAAGCAAGCTCCGTTGATGGATTATCTGCAAGCTTATCTGGATTGCGGATATTCGGATGCTTACTGGTCGCTCGGTTCGCCAAGTGTCAGTAAATGGATGGAGTATCTTAGTGAATACCAGAAAAATCCGTCTGCTTTCAATACGGTAGGTGATGGTATCTATATGGATGAATCCGGTGTACCTTATTATCTGAATGAGAAAGACCTCTATAAAAACTTTATGGAGACCAGCTTCCAGATGACCCATAATATTTCGGCCTCCGGAGGTACGGACAAGCTCCGTTATCGTATTTCGGGAGGATATACTTCAAACGATGGTGTGTTGATATCCGATCGTGATAAGTTTGAGCGTATGAATATCAACACCTTTATTTCGGCCGATGTGACTAATTGGTTTACTCAGGAAGTGACAATGAGCTATGCTCACAGTTTGCAAACTTCACCCGGTGGAATGGGTGGTGTGTATAACACCCGTTTGATTTCATACTATCCCGAAGGAGATTTGCCGGCATCGGTTAATACTTTGGCAAACGAAGACCTTCCTTTGTTTACCCCGCGGAATCAGATTTTACTGTCGAACCCGGTAAACAACAATAATGATAATCCACGTATCTTCTTGAAATCTATTCTGAAACCGCTTAAAGGGCTGGAAGCAGTATTTGAGTATACGTTCGATAAAAACATTTATGATTATCATTGGTATACAGGGCAGTATGATTATACCACTATCCAGGGAGGAAGCTCTAAATCTTTTGTAGACGATTATCTGAGAAAATACAAACGGCATACGAATTATAATGCTATCAACGTGTATGCTACGTATAGTAAGAACTTTGGCAGTCATAATTTTAAAGTAATGGCCGGATTCAATCAGGAATCGAGCTATCAAGAGACTTTGGACGCCTACTCATACAATCAAGCTGTGATTGATGTGCCGGCAATGGGCTCCGGAACCGGAACCATCAAGACTACTGACTCATATAGTGAGTATGCTGTACGTGGTGGCTTTTTCAGGGTCAACTATAACTATCAGGACAAATATTTGCTGGAAGTAAACGGGCGCTATGACGGTTCTTCCAAATTCCCGAAGAGTTCCCGTTTTGGCTTCTTCCCTTCAGTGTCAGCCGGCTGGCAGATAGCACAGGAGAAGTTTATGGAGTCTACACGTAACTGGTTGGATGGGTTGAAAGTCCGTGCATCATATGGTGTTATTGGTAACCAGAATGTGAATCCATATACATTCACTCCGACCATGAGTGTCAGCAATAAGTCTACCTCCTGGATTNTGAGTGTCAGCAATAAGTCTACCTCCTGGATTATCGATAATACGTATGTTACCTCTATCAGCTCGTTGCCTGCATTGGTAAGCCAGAATTTTACCTGGGAAAAAGTAGGTACGGTCAATGTCGGACTGGACGTGAATCTATTCAATAATCGCCTGAATGGTGTATTTGAATGGTATCAGCGTAATACTAACGGTATGCTTGCTCCGGGCGTACAGTTGCCTGCTGTTGTAGGTGCCAGTGCTCCTTACCAAAATACGGCCGATATGCGTACCCGAGGTTGGGAACTGAGCCTGAACTGGCGCGACCAGATCGGTAAAGTAGGATATCGTCTTGGTTTTAACCTCTCTGATTATAAGTCGAAAATTACCAAATACGATGACAATGCGGCCACTAAACTGTTAAGCAGTTTCTATCCCGGACAGGTGATGGGTGAAATATGGGGTTATGTAGCAGACGGCTATTATACAGTAGATGATTTTGAAGATACTTCGTCCTGGAAACTGAAGGAAGGCATAACTTCGATTAATGGTTATAACGTCCGTCCGGGTGATGTGAAATTCAAAAATCTTCGTGATGATGAAAGTTCTACTAATGTTATTACAAGCGGTGACAACACATTCGATAATCCGGGTGACCGCAAAGTGATTGGTAATACGACTCCGCGTTATCAGTATGGTATTAATCTGGGAGCCAACTATGCCGGTTTCGACCTGAATGTTATCTTGCAGGGAACCGGAAAACGTGATTACTGGATCTCGAATGTTCTGACTTTCCCGATGAACGGTGATAACTTTATTCCTCTATTCGATGGGCTGGATGACTATTGGAAGCCGAAAGACCCGGATAACGGTGACTGGACAGCAGTTAATCCGAATGCTAAGTATCCCCGTCTGTATGGTAACCGTGGTAATTCAGGATCAAATCTTCGTCAAAGCGACAAATATTTGTCCGATGCTTCTTACCTCCGTATCAAGAACATTACTCTGTCCTATAACCTGCCCAAAAAGTGGCTGTCTCAGATCTTCCTGTCACAAATGAAAGCGTTTGTCAGTGTTGAAAACGTAGCTACTTTCACCTCTCTGCCTTCGGGTATCGACCCGGAAAGAATAGAATGGAACTATCCGGCATTCCGCACGGTTTCATTCGGTATAAATGTCACATTATAAACTCTAATCTGATACACGAATATGAAAAAGATATTATTGTTTTTAACCCTTTTCGCGGGGATGATGCTGTCGGGATGCAACGATAGTTTCCTGGAGAAATATCCTGTAACCAGCCTGACGGAAGAAAATGCCTTCAAATCTTATGACAATTTTAAGGCCTTTATGTGGCCATGTTATGAAATGTTTTCTAATACGAACATTGCTACTTCTACCACTGCAATCGGGCGTAATTCTCATTACTTGGGTGATGTGTATGCCGGATATCTGAATCAGCGCGGAGCCAGCAGCCAGAATAAATATGCGTTCCAAACGGTGACTAATGCTACATCAGGTAATGGATGGAATTTTTCCACCTTTATCCGCCGTATTAACCTGATGCTTTCACATGTGGATGCTTCTGATATGACGGAAGCTGAAAAGAATCACTGGAAAGCCGTCGGATATTTCTTTCATTCATTCTGGTATATGGAGCTTATCGATCGTTTCGGTGATGTGCCCTGGATTGATAAACCACTGGATGAAACCTCAGAAGAGGCTTATGGTACCCGTATGCCACGCTTTGAAGTAGCCGATAAAGTGCTGGAGCGTTTACAATGGGCTGAAGAGAATATCGGTGATGCATCGGTTTACGAGAAAAAAGACGGTTCGAATACCATCAATCGCGACTGTGTGCGTGCAGCTCTTTCACGTTTCACGCTGCGTGAAGCTACTTGGCGTAAATATCATGAACTGGGAAGTTATGATAAGTATTTCACTGAGTGTATCCGTGTATCCAAACTGTTGATGGCAGACTATCCGACATTATATTATGGAACTGACGGACAACCGGCAGCCGGATATGGTGAGATGTGGACCACAGAGGATCTGAGTAAGGTACAAGGCGTTATTCTGTATCAGCAGTGGCTGGAAACAATAAAACCGGGACACTCGTGCTATTATGAACATACTTCTTCGCACGACATAGAAATGCATCAGGGAACAGTGAACCTGTATTTGTGTAAAGATGGAAAAACTATTTCTCACTCAGATTTGTATAAGGGAGACAAAGATATTTATTCTACTTTCCGCAACCGTGACCCGCGTATGTATCATACCATCATGCCTCCTTATAAAGTGAAAGACGGTAAGGGAGATTATGCTACATGGTCTTATACCAGTGATCCCGCCGACCGTGAATATATCGACATCATGGGAGCGAATGAGTCGTGTAGCAATCCGGGTATCGGTATGAAACGTTTACCGGGACAGAACTGGAGTGCTTCATTGGTACGCCGCGTTCCGAATTTGCAGGGAGGCGCACAATATACGATTGAAGGAAAGAAATACGGACCACATGCTTATGTTGCTTGCCGTTCGGGATATTATGTATGGAAAAACTGGGATAACTGGGAAGAAAATTATAACAATGCCCAAGTGAACACTGCCGATAAACCTGTCTTTAAAATTGAAGAGGTTTTGCTGAACTATGCTGAGGCTATGTTTGAGACCAACCAGTTCACACAGACAATTGCTGACGAGACAATCAATAAATTGCGTAAACGTGCCGGCGTGGCCGATATGGTAGTGGCGCAGATTGATGCTAATTTTGATCCGAATCGTGGAAAATATTATCCGAAGGGAAATGATAATGGAATTCTCGTTGATCCGGTATTGTGGGAGATCCGTCGTGAACGTATTATTGAACTGATGGGAGAAGGATTCGGTTTCTACGATGTACGTCGTTGGAGAATGGCTCCTTGGTTTGTGAATATGCAGCAGAAAGGTATGTGGATTTCGAAGAGCGAACTCAGCTCACTGACACTGCTTAACGAAATGACCGGAACATCGGATGGGGCAAATGGATCTATGACCGAAGGTTATATCTATCTGTTCAACGATCCGTTGAAAGAAGGAAAAGGCTGGCTTGAAAAATATTATCTCTATCAAGTCCCGTTGGAAGAAATAGCGCTTAATCCTAATCTGACTCAAAACCCGGGCTGGGAATAGAAAGATCTTTATCCGTTCTTTTAAATTAAACAATGAGAGAAGAAGAGTGGCGAAACTGGCTTTAGTAGCGCCCTCTTCCTTCTGTTTTGAAAACTTTAAATACATATCATGAATCAGAAATTATTACTCGGAAGTGCATTGCTCGTAGGGATGGTTTCTACACAACAAACGTTGGCACAGAAAAAGAAAGCACAGGGGCAAACCCGCCCTAACGTTGTTTTTATACTGGCTGATGATCTGGGGTACGGAGATTTGAGTTGCTATGGGCAAGAGAAGTTCGAAACCCCTAATATCGACCGATTGGCACAGAATGGCATGCGTTTCACCCAATGTTACTCGGGAACAACGGTTAGTGCTCCCTCGCGTTCGTGCCTGATAACCGGAACCCATAGCGGGCACACTGCTATTCGCGGGAACAAAGAGCTTGCTCCGGAAGGACAATTCCCATTACCGGAAAACTCACAGACCATCTTTAATGATTTTCGTAATGCAGGTTATCGTACAGGTGCCTTTGGCAAATGGGGGCTTGGCTACATCGGTTCGGCGGGTGACCCTAACAAACAGGGAATCGATCAATTTTACGGATATAACTGCCAGTTGCTCGCCCATAGTTATTATCCCGACCATTTGTGGGATAATGATAAACGTGTTGATTTGCCGGATAACAATTTAAACGTGCAATACGGAAAGGGAACTTATTCGCAGGATCTGATTCATTCTAAAGCATTGGCTTTCCTGGATGAAGCAGCTAAGGATAAAGATAAACCGTTCTTTATGTGGTATCCTACTATTATCCCGCATGCCGAACTGATAGTACCGGAAGATAGTATTATCAAGAAGTTCAGGGGGAAATATCCGGAGAAACCCTATCGTGGAGCAGAGCCCGGCAGTCCCGGTTTTCGTAAAGGGGGATATTGTACCCAGTTCTATCCGCATGCTACTTTTGCTGCAATGGTTTACCGGTTGGATGTATACGTAGGGCAGATTGTACAGAAACTTAAAGATATGGGAGTATACGATAATACCATTATTATTTTCTCAAGTGATAATGGTCCTCACATGGAGGGCGGTGCCGATCCGGATTTCTTTAACAGTAATGGTATCTGGCGCGGATACAAGCGTGATGTATATGAAGGTGGTATTCGTGTACCTATGATTATATCGTGGCCTGGACGTGTACAGCCAAATACGGAAACTGATTTCATGTGTTCATTCTGGGATTTGATGCCTACTTTCAGGGAAGTATTGGATCCGAAAGTGGATACTCGGAATATGGATGGTGTCAGCATACTTCCTTTGTTGCAAAACCGCAAAGGGCAGAAAGAGCACGAATATCTTTATTTTGAATTTCTTGAGATGAACGGACGCCAGGCTGTCCGCAAAGGCGATTGGAAACTCGTTCATATGAATATACGTGGAAACAAACCCTACTACGAATTGTATAATTTAGCTTCGGATCCGTCAGAGAAACACAACGTGCTGAACCTGTTCCCCAAGAAAGCGGATGAGCTGAAGACAATTATGAAAGAAGCTCATACAGAAGATCCTAATTGGCCTTTATTTCGATAAATAGTGATTGATAAAGTTGTCAAAATGAAAGGCAAGCATGTATTGCTTTAAAAGGAAGGGGCTGTTATGTGATATAACAGCCCCTTTATGTATATATAGTCAGGTACCTCTGCTCTTTTTAGAAAGCAAGACCTACCCTGAAGCCGAAGTTGTTCAGTTTGTCTACATTGTAAGTCAACACGTTGGCTTTGTTGGTAGCATAGCTGTAATAAACAGCGATGTGCAGGCCCGGGCCATATGCCCAAGGGTAAACGTTCAGACCGAGTTCCGGTGATACGTAAAATCCCCAAGTATTGTCGCGGGTTTCGAACATATTGTAGTTAGAACGTACTTTCGCATAGTTAGCACCCAGTTTGACACCAAAGTAAGGCTGCCATGCTCCCCCACGATTCAACTGATAGCGTGCAGCGGCACCAAAAGGTAACTGGAAGATGGTATGCTGCTGGTCAGTATTCACGGTTCCTTCGCCCACAGGGAAAGTTGCGCGTGGGAAGTATTCGTGATTGCTGCTATAGTTCATAAAGAGACCCAGTCCGAGGTTAGGGGTTACAAAATAACCGCCTTCGAAGTTCATACCCCATCCACTGGCTTTATCGGCAAAGTGATTTTTCAATGGCACGTTGAACTGCCAGTCCACGTTAGCGTATCCATTATCTGATAACTGTGCCTTGGCCGGCATGGCAAAGGCCAGAGCAAGGGCCGCTATGGCCAGTACTCTAAGAGAAATATATTTCATTGTTTTCATAACGGTTCTTAATTAAATTATTTGTTAGTGAGATAAGGTGACTGTGCAAACGACTGATTGATTGCGCGAACAACCAGAGTCTGGTTCACTTTGCCGGAATAGCTTGCAGGACCGCTCAGGAAGCTGCTCCACAGAACCGGAAGTTTCTGATTATCACCTTCGGGAGCCTTCAGGTTCATGATTTCAGTCAGGAATGAGTTGGTTGTAATGCTATAGTTCACAACATACGGATAGTACCAACCGCCCCAGTTACCCCAGTAAGGTGCATCCCAATAGCCGGGATAGTTCCACCACCATTCGGGTTGTCCGTAGTCGGTAAAGTAATAAGTACTCTGAACGTAACTAATCTGTACGCCCAGATCGGCAGCATCTTTATTGTCAGTATAAGCAAAACCTTTGCTGTTCAGGTTGTCTTTGTATGCATTGATAATAGCTGCTGCTGCTTCACCTTTCCAGTATTCCGGATCTTTTTTATCTCCTATTACGAGAACGCTGTCAGGGATGTAGTACGTGCTGAACTGTTTAAAGTCAGCTTTCTTGTCGTAGTTGGTATAAACCAAATAGTCATTGTCCAATTTGTCCATGTCAGGGTCTTTTTCGCAAGCTGCGAATGCAAAGACCGCCAATAAGATGGGAATTAATCTCTTCATATCTTTATAATGTTTAGGTTATTAAAAAAATCTTGCCCTGGTACCTTAAGGCGTTTGCAGAAAATAACAAGACTCTTGTTAAAAGGTTCGCAAAGAATAATGTTAAAATGCAGTATGATTACTTGGAGCCTTTGGTGAAAGATCTATCTTTGTACAAAATTAAAACCGAAATAAATATGAAGAACCTACGCATCTGCCAGACATTTTCTCTTTGGCTCGTTTTGCTTGCTACATCTTTGTCTCTATCCGCCCAAACAACTTTATTAGATAAGTTGGGTAAGATTACCGAAATCACCAAGACCCACCCCTTGGAATCTACAGAGTTTGTTGAGAAATATGTGGCTTATTTCACCCAGCCGTTAGATCATCATCATCCAGAGAAGGGCTCTTTCAGTCAGCGTGTTATTGTTTCCCATGTCGGATTCGATCGTCCTACTGTGATGGTTACCGAAGGTTATGGCGCTTCTTATGCTTTGGGAATCAATTACCGGGAAGAGCTATCAAAACTATTTAATACCAATATGATATTTGTGGAGTATCGCTATTTCCTCGAATCGACCCCTACTCCTAAAGATTGGCAATATCTGACAGCCGAGAACTCTGCTGAAGATTTACATGCCGTGCGCGAGGCTTTCCGCTCTATCTATCCCGGTAAGTGGATTGCTACCGGCATCAGTAAGGGAGGACAGACAGCGATGCTTTATCGGACTTTCTTTCCCGAAGATGTGGATATCTCTGTTCCGTATGTGGCTCCACTCTGCTATGGAGTCGAAGACGGGCGTCACGAACCATTTTTAAAGATGGTATCTACTCCTGAGGCTCGTGAGAAAATTGAAAATTTTCAGTTGGAAGTGTTGAAGCGTAAACCTACTTTGCTACCTCGTTTTGAGAAGTATTGTGCCGGAAAGAAATATAAATTTCGCGTTCCTGTAGAAGAGATTTATGATTATTCAGTACTCGAATATTCGTTTTCTATCTGGCAATGGGGGACCCCGGTCGATCAGATTCCTGCAATTACAGCCTCGGATGACGAACTCTTTAAACATTTGCTTGCAATTAGCGAACCGTCTTATTTTGAGGAAGAGGGTGCCAATACTTCCTTCTTTGTCCAAGCTGCCCGCGAGTTGGGGTATTATGGGTATGATATCCGTCCATTCAAAAAATATCTTACCATTAAAACCAGTGAAGATTACTTGAAGCGTTTGATGCTTCCTGAAGAACTCGGCAATATGAAGTTTGATAAGACTCTGAGCCGGAAAATAATTCATTTCCTAAAGAAAAATGATCCGAGGATGATCTTTATCTATGGGCAGAATGATCCATGGACGGCAGCAGGTGTCACTTGGCTGAAAGGAAAAAAGAATATTCATGTCTTTGTGCAACCAAACGGAAGTCATTTGGCCCGTATCGGCACTTTACCTCAAAAAGAGAAAGAGGAGGCTATCGAGTTGATAAAAGAATGGTTGGAAGAGTGATTCCATTCTTACCCTTTTGTAAATGAATAGAAAAGTTACAGGGGCGTTTTCACCACAGATTACACAAGTTTATACGGATGAAAAACAACTGGATTATTGCCCATACAGATAATCAGTGTAATCTGTGGTGATCTCTGATGTTACAAACTTACATCAACGGTTTCAATATCTCCGGCACCTCTACTTTGTCCAGGTCCAGCTCGTCTAAACGCTTCTTTCCCGCTTCTGTCAGGCTGAAATACATTTGACGTTTATCTACCTCACCCAATGAGCGGCGGATAAGTCCTTTATCCTCCACTGCACGGATGACTTTCGATGTATGTGATGGAGCCATTTCCGTTCGTTCGGATATGGCAGTCGATGTAATCTCTTTTCCAGCTTCACGTAACGCACATAGCACCATTGCTTCGTTAAGCGATATCGCATACATCTCCTCAAATGCTGTTTCGAATACAGAGAGAGCTTTGTAGATATCGCGCATTTTACATATTGTATTCATACTTCTTTATTAAATAAACAAATTGATGTTAGCATTATCGGCACGCTCCATGTAAGTGGCCACTCCACCTACCGTAACTTCGTCGAGCAGTTCTTCACGTTTCACTCCCATGACATCCATCGACATTTGGCAGGCTATGAATTCCACACCGTTTTCCAATGCCTGTTGCCGCAGGGATTCCAGTGAGTCGATGCCCTTGCGGTGCATGATGTATCGCATCATCTTTCCGCCCATGCCTCCCATATTCATTTTCGACAGCTTCAGTTTCAGTGAACTCGATGGTAACATCATTCCGAACATCTTGCCGAAAGCGTCTTTCTCTACCTTGTGTTTATGAAGTTTCTTAATCACATTCAGTCCCCAGAAGGTAAAGAAGATAGTCACTTTCTGTCCGGTTGCAGCCGCACCGTTGGCCAGGATGAAAGTAGCAAGCGCCTTATCCAGATCGTCGCTGAACATAATCAACGTTTTTCCTTTGCTGTCACACGTTGTAGTGAGACTACAGGCTTTGGGCTCTCCTTTTTCAATAATTACTACCGACTTCCCGTCTGCACTCTCTTTTGAGATGAAATTATTTCCGGTCGAGTTGCACCATGCTGCGGCATCTCGTGAGAATCCCGGGTCTGTAGCTACAATTTCCACTCGTTCTCCCGGGGCGAGTGTATCCATTGTTTTCTTCATTTTCAAGATTGGACCCGGACATTGTAATCCGCAGGCATCCACTCGGATGGTTTTAGACATTGCAACGGGTGCAGCCTGCATCTTTTCAGCAGAGGCAGGCTGCTTTACCTGACTTTCTTGAGTAATAGACATGTTTTTCGTTGCTTCATCTTCGTGCAGGACGATAGGAGCAGTAGCTGCACGGTATGTTTTCAGTCCGCCGGAAAGATTATATACATCTTTGAAACCATGCTGAATCAGGATACGGTAAGCGAGATACCCTCTCAATCCTACGGCACAGAAAGTATAAATGGGTTTCTCAGAAGGTATTTCGTCCATACGGTCGCGTATTTCATCCAACGGGATATTGACCGCTCCCGGCAGCGAACCCAGTGCGAATTCATCCGGTGTACGCACGTCCAGCAAGAATACGTTTTTCAGTTCGATGTCTCTCAGGTCACGCCAGTATACGGGTTTCACTTTGCCAAGGATGATGTTTTCGGCTACATAACCGGCAATAGCCACGGGATCTTTTGCCGAAGAGAAAGGAGGGGCATATGCCTGTTCCACTTTCATCAGGTCATAGATCGTTCCCCCGTGCTTGATGACGAGTGAGAGTTCGTCGATTCGTTTGTCCACACCATCGTATCCCACAATTTGCCCGCCATACAACTTGCCTGTTTGAGGATCGAAAGTTATTTTGATACTCATCGGCATAGCGTTCGGATAGTATCCTGCATGTGAAGCCGGATGTGTTGTTGAAGAAGCGTATGAGATGCCCGCTTGTCTCAGCCGCTTGCCGGGAAGGCCGGTAGAGGCTACCGTCATGTCAAATACTTTTGCGATGGATGTACCGATGGCTCCTTCATAAGAGATTTTCGCTCCCAGCAGATTATCGGCAACGATACGTCCCTGGCGATTAGCCGGTCCGGCAAGATAGTTCAGCCAGGATTTGCCTGTAATGGGGTGACGGAATTCGATAGCATCACCGATGGCATAAATCGATTCATCGGAAGTCTGCAAATTGTCGTTCACTGCGATGCCACCCGCTTCGCCGATTGTAAGCCCGGCAGCCCGTGCCAGTGTAGTTTCCGGACGTACACCGATGGAGAGGATCACAATATCCGCCGGAATAGACTGTCCGTTTTTGAAGATCACTTTCACCTCTTTGCCTGCTTGTTCGAACGAAGCCACAGCCTGTTCCAGATATAAGTTTACACCTTTCTCCATCAAATGTTGATGAACCAGTGCCGCCATTGAAAAGTCAATAGGTGCCATCACCTGGTTGCCCATCTCGACAATAGATACTTGTGCTCCCAATGCATGCAGGTTTTCTGCCATTTCCAGTCCGATGAATCCGGCTCCGATCACGACAGCCCGGCGGGGAGGCCGACTGTTGACGTATGCTTTAATGCGGTCGGTGTCTGCTACATTCCGCAAAGTAAAGATACCGCTTGAGTCAATGCCCGGTAATGGTGGGCGTACAGGAGATGCACCGGTGGATATTAACAGTTTGTCATAACTCTCCTCGTAAGTGTCTTCACTCTTAAGGCGGACGGTCACTGTCTTTTTTTTCCGATCTATAAAAATAACTTCATTTTCGGTACGTACATCCACTCTGAAACGTACTCCGAAAGCCTCAGGAGTCTGCACGAATAACTTCTCGCGGTCTTCAATAACGTCACCTATATAATAGGGTAGTCCGCAGTTGGCATAAGATATATATTTTCCTTTTTCCAGTAAGATGATTTCTGCTGTTTCATCCGAACGTCTGATGCGAGCCGCAGTAGTAGCTCCTCCCGCTACGCCTCCAATAATAATGATCTTCATTTGAATATGTTTTCGTTTTAAAATAGTTTCCTTTGGAAATAAACGTTTATAGGCTTCAAAAGGTTCATGGGACGTACAGGAAATTATCCGGCATCCACTCTCTTATCTTACTGAGATATGGTTGATTTAAAAGACGGCTCTTTTATCCCGTTATTATCTGTTGACAGACATGAGGATATTCGTATTCTCAATATCCCTATATTAGTCAACTTTTCTTTAGAAGAAAAGATGGTTTGTCCGTGTTGTTCCACTTACTGCGGTTTAATGTCGGGGCACATGTATGAGAGACCATTGTAGCTGAAGGCTTAAACAGGGTATCGTTCAGTAGTTGCAATGCTTCTTTCTTATCTTCTGCTTTGATAACAAGAGAAACGTCGTTATTATTACTACCATAAGAAATCATCCGAATCGGGATGGCTGTCAGAGCGTTTAGGATTCGGGTCTCCAATCCGGTATATTGCCATTGTATGTTTCCAATGACCGACAGGATGCACATACGGTCCTTTACTACCGTAGTTGCGTATCGCGAAAGCTCATGCAGGATATTTGGTAGATGTTCTTTATCGTTGATGGCGACGGATACATCCGAGCCGGACGAAGTAAAAAGGCACAGGGGAGTGTGGTATTTTGCAAAAACATCGAATATCTTGCTGATGAACAAGTAGGGGCGCAATGTCCGGTTCGACTGGAATCTGATGTAACAAATACCGTCTCTGGCAGTAATGGTTTTTATACTTTCTCCGCTCTGTATGTGTGAAATCAGAGTACCTTTTTCCGTGGGATCCATTGAACAGAACAGGCGTATCGGTATATTGCTTTCTCTTGCCGGGAAAATGCAGCAGGGATCGAATCCCGTTCCTCCGCAATGGGCGAATCGTTCGGCTTCGTCGAAACTGAGTTGTGTAACCATAGCCGGATGTTTCACGAAATGCGGATCACAACTGTGTATGCCATTACCACCTATCCATAGCCGTATTTCTTCGGTCCGTAGGGCGGCTCCGATTAATGTGGCAGAAGCATCGTCTCCACCCGGCTTGAGAAAACAGGTTTCGCCATAAGCATTCTGGCAGAGGTGTCCTTGGGTAAGAAACACGTTGATGTGTTTGTTGTCTTCCATGGATGTGTGCAGTTTTTTATTGATGTATTCCAAGTCAGGTTCTCCTTCCGGAGTCAATCGCATAAAGTCAAGACTGTTAAGCAATAGATTATTGATTCCCCGTTCTTTCAAATAAAGGCTTGACAGCATGCTGCTTATGAATTCTCCTTGCGACAATATGTCTTTTTCATCGACCGATGTAAAACGTTGCCGGGTAAAGTTCCATAGGGTACGGAAGCGGTCGATGATGGAGTCAATAGCTTGTTGTTTGATCGACTCGTCGTTGAATAGTTCGTTAGCGAAATCAATGAATCTGAATTCCAGTTTGCTTATTTCGTCATGCGCCCGTTCTGTATCTCTACTGAAAAGATGTGTTGCTATTTTCGTTAGATGCTCCGTAGTTTCTGTAGGGGCAGATAGAACGATTATTTTGGGTGTACTGTCGTTGACCAGTTGGAGCATTTCCTGCATTCCTCGGATTGAACCAGTGGGAATATTACCGAATTTGTAGATCTTCATTTTTTTGTTTTTGAGTTATACGATATATTTTCTTTGTTCGTTACCCCTTTCCATTTTAGGTTGTTTTTATCAAAATGGGAGGGAATATAAGTACCTGTTCCGGCTGTATCTTGCCCGTTGAAAGCGCTGTTGTACTATTTGTAAGGCAGATTAGACGAATTTTCAGGGACTATGTCATGAATGAAAGATCAAAGTATATGCCATTGAAGGTTGTTTTTTTCCACAGCCCGATCATTTGCATTGTAGTAGAAAACCATTATATTTGCACACCCTGTTTTTTACCGTTCACATTTTAACTTATCAGACATGAGTAAAATTCTGATTATAGATGACGAAGTTCAGATTCGTGGTCTGCTGGCCCGTATGATGGAACTTGAAGGTTATGAAGTGTGCCAGGCCGGCGATTGCAAGGCAGCGCTCAGACAATTGGAACTTCAAATGCCCGACGTGGCTTTGTGTGACGTATTTCTTCCGGACGGAAACGGGGTAGACCTGGTGACGGAAATGAAGAAAAAAGCACCCGGAGTAGAAATCATCCTGCTGACGGCTCATGGTAACATACCCGACGGTGTGCAGGCCATTAAGAACGGAGCTTTCGATTACATTACAAAAGGAGATGATAATAATAAGATCATTCCTCTCATTAGTCGTGCTGTAGAGAAAGCGCGAATGAATATCCGTTTGGATAAGCTTGAGAAAAAAGTCGGACTGATGTATTCGTTTGACACTATACTTGGCGAATCGAAGGCATTGAAAGAAGCGGTGTCACTGGCACGTAAAGTATCAGTGACTGATGTCCCTGTGTTGCTGACAGGTGAAACAGGGACTGGAAAGGAGGTCTTTGCCCAGTCGATACATTATAACAGCAAGCGGTCGCAGCAGAATTTTGTAGCGGTCAATTGTTCTTCATTCAGTAAAGAGTTGCTGGAGAGTGAAATGTTTGGGCATAAGGCGGGTTCGTTTACCGGTGCGTTGAAAGATAAGAAGGGGCTTTTTGAGGAAGCCAACAATGGAACAATCTTTTTGGATGAGATTGGTGAGATGGCTTTTGAATTGCAGGCCAAACTATTGCGCATCCTCGAAACCGGTGAATATATCAAGATAGGAGATACGAAGCCTACCCGCATCAATGTACGCATCATTGCTGCTACGAATCGGGATTTACCTGCTGAGATAGCAGCCGGACGCTTCCGTGAGGACTTGTTCTATCGCCTTTCTGTATTTCAGGTACATCTTCCGCCTTTGCGTGAACGTACGGGGGATATTAAGATTCTGGCTGAATCGTTTGTCCGTTCTTTCTCGGAGAAGCTTTCACATCCGGTGGGTACTATTACGCCTGCTTATCTTGAGGCTTTATGTCAACAACCGTGGAAAGGCAATATCCGCGAATTGCGTAATGCCATCGAACGAAGTCTGATTGTCTGTGAGGGTGATTGTTTGGATGTAGACGACCTTCCGCTTGAAATACAGAACAGCCATTATGAAAAGTCTGATGAAGGAATGCCGGGCAGCTTTGAACTTTCAGCCATGGAACGCAGGCATATTGCCAGGGTATTGGAGCATACCAAAGGGAATAAGACTGAAGCGGCACGTTTGCTGAAAATCGGATTAACTACCTTATATCGGAAAATAGAAGAATATAAACTTGGCAGTTGAGCGGACAGGAATATACTTGCTTGTCCGGGTTTATGCTTTTCTCCCTTTCAAAATAAAACATACCTTTTCAAAATGATAGGGTATCCTTGCACTGACGAGGATACCCTATTTGTTTTATCTGTCTGTATGTTAGTTGATTATGCTAACTCTCTTCATTTTTGGCACACATTTGGCATTAATTGTTTCAAGTAAAACAGAAATATAAACATTCTAATTAAAAGGTAAAGAACATGGGAATAACAGTTTCATTTATTTTCTGCCTGTTGAGCGGCATCGTCTGCTTCTGGCTGTTTTGGAAATGTGTCGATTGGTTTGAAACAATTTAAAGAGAGAGGAGAATTAAGTTTATGTACACAACACTATTTGTAATAAGTATTACACTTTTCGGCTATTTGGCGTATGTGCTCATTCGGCCTGAGAAGTTTTAATTGGAAGTAAAGCAATGAATACAGAAATTTTAGGAGTGGCGGTGCAAATCGTCCTAATGGTGGTCTTAGCTTATCCCTTGGGACGTTACATAGCCCGGGTTTATAAGGGAGAGAAGACTTGGTCGGACTTTATGGCTCCTATAGAGCGAGTGATTTATAAGATATGCGGTATAAATCCGCAAGAGGAGATGAATTGGAAACAGTTTCTCAAAGCCTTGTTGATTTTGAATGCCTTCTGGTTTGTCTGGGGAATGGTACTGCTGGTATCACAAGGTTGGCTGCCACTCAATCCCGATGGTAACGGCCCTCAGACACCCGATCAAGCATTCAATACCTGCATCAGTTTCATGGTAAACTGCAATTTGCAACATTATAGTGGTGAGAGCGGATTGACTTATTTTACCCAGCTGTTCGTTATTATGCTGTTCCAATTTATCACTGCTGCTACGGGGATGGCCGCTATGGCCGGTATCATGAAAAGTATGGCTGCCAAATCCACCAGAACAATAGGTAACTTCTGGCATTTCCTGGTAATAAGCTGTACACGTATTTTATTACCTCTTTCGTTGATTGTCGGTTTCGTCCTGATTTTGCAGGGAACACCGATGGGATTTGATGGTAAGATGAAGGTGACTACCCTGGAAGGACAGGAGCAGATGGTATCGCAAGGACCTGCGGCTGCAATTATCCCTATTAAACAACTGGGAACCAATGGTGGCGGTTATTTCGGGGTTAATTCTTCACATCCGCTGGAGAACCCTACTTATCTGACTAATATGGTTGAATGCTGGTCAATCTTGATCATTCCGATGGCAATGGCGTTGGCGTTGGGCTTCTATACCAATCGCAGAAAGTTAGGATATAGCATCTTTGGAGTGATGCTGTTTGCTTATCTGGCCGGAGTTTTCATTAATGTTCAGCAGGAAATGGGAGGTAATCCACGTATCGATGAGATGGGAGTTGCTCAGGATCATGGTGCGATGGAAGGCAAGGAGGTAAGGCTTGGGGCCGGAGCCACAGCATTGTGGAGTGTTACTACAACGGTTACCTCTAACGGATCAGTCAATGGCATGCACGATTCGACTATGCCGCTTAGTGGAATGGTCGAAATGCTGAATATGCAGATTAACACTTGGTTTGGTGGTGTCGGTGTCGGATGGATGAATTATTATACCTTCATTATTATGGCCGTGTTTATCAGTGGCTTGATGGTGGGACGTACACCTGAGTTTCTGGGAAAGAAGGTAGAAGCCCGGGAGATGAAGATTGCAACTCTCGTTGCTTTGCTCCATCCGTTTGTTATCCTTGTGTTTACTGCCATTTCAAGTTACGTTTATACACATCATCCCGATTTTGTAGAGAGTGAAGGAGGCTGGTTGAATAACCTCGGTTTCCACGGGCTCAGCGAACAACTCTATGAATATACCTCTTCGGCAGCCAACAATGGTTCCGGTTTTGAGGGGTTGGGTGATAATACTTACTTTTGGAACTGGACATGTGGGATTGTGCTTATCCTGAGCCGTTTTATTCCAATTATCGGTCAGGTAGCCATTGCGGGACTTTTGGCACAGAAAAAGTTTATTCCCGAAAGTGCCGGTACATTGAAAACGGATACTGCGACTTTTGCCATGATGACTTTCGCTGTTATCTTTATCGTTGCAGCCTTGTCTTTCTTCCCTGTGCATGCATTAAGTACGATTGCCGAACATTTAAGTTTATAAGAATAGCAGGATAATATAGTTATGAAAAATAAAATGTCAGCTTCTATGTTTCAAAAGGAGCAAGTAATGGAAAGTATCAAGCAATCGTTTGTGAAGTTAAATCCGCGAATGATGGTAAAGAATCCGATCATGTTTACAGTAGAGATAGTTACCTTTATTATGTTGGTGGTGACGGTGTTCTCTCTGTTCACTCCGGAGTATGGTGCTTTCGGATATAATTTGTGTGTATTCCTGATTTTGTTTATCACTTTGTTGTTTGCCAATTTTGCCGAAGCGATAGCCGAAGCCCGTGGCAAAGCACAAGCGGATAGCCTGCGTAAGACACGTGAGGAAACTCCTGCCAGACTGGTGATGGGTGACAAGATTCAGACGGTGAGCAGTTCAATGCTGAAAAAGGGAGATATTTTTGTGTGTGAGGCAGGCGATACGATTCCTGCCGATGGAGAGATTATCGAAGGATTGGCTTCGATTGATGAAAGTGCCATTACCGGTGAATCTGCTCCTGTGATTCGTGAAGCAGGTGGAGATAAGAGTTCGGTGACCGGTGGAACTAAAGTGCTTTCGGATCACATCAAGGTATTGGTGACACAACAGCCCGGTGAAAGTTTTCTCGACAAAATGATTGCTTTGGTAGAAGGTGCCAGCCGACAAAAGACACCGAACGAGATAGCTTTGACCATTCTGTTGGCCGGTTTTACACTTGTGTTTGTCATCGTTTGCGTCACTCTGATTCCGTTTGCTGATTATACCAGTCTTGAGCATCCTGGAACGGCCATCTCGATCGCAGCTATTCTTTCTCTGTTTGTCTGTTTGATTCCGACTACTATCGGGGGACTACTTTCTGCAATCGGTATTGCCGGTATGGATCGTGCACTGCGTGCCAATGTGATTACGAAATCGGGTAAGGCTGTTGAGACGGCAGGTGACATTGATACTCTGCTGTTAGATAAAACGGGTACCATTACGATTGGTAATCGTAGAGCGACAAAATTCCATTCGGCACCGGGAGTCGGTCCGCGTGAGTTTATTACGACCTGTCTACTGGCTTCCCTCTCGGATGAAACGCCTGAAGGTAAGTCCATCGTAGAGTTAGGACGTGAATCGGGGGTACGCATGCGGAGTCTTAATACGACCGGTGCACGCATGATTCAGTTCACTGCCGAAACCAAATGTTCGGGGGTTGATTTGTCCGATGGTACACAAATCCGTAAAGGGGCTTTCGATGCAATCCGTAAAATAACGGAGGCTGCAGGAAATAAATTTCCGAAAGAAATAGAAGAAGTGATAGCTGAAATTTCGGGTAATGGCGGTACACCGCTGGTAGTGTGTGTCGACCAGAAGGTAACAGGGGTTATTGAGTTGCAGGATATCATCAAACCGGGAATTCAGGAGCGTTTTGAGCGCTTGAGAAAGATGGGAGTGAAAACGGTGATGGTGACCGGTGACAATCCCCTGACCGCTAAATACATTGCAGAGAAGGCAGGAGTAGATGATTTCATCGCCGAGGCAAAACCCGAAGATAAGATGGAATATATCCGTAAGGAACAACAGTCAGGTAAGTTGGTGGCTATGATGGGCGACGGAACGAATGATGCTCCTGCTCTGGCACAGGCTAATGTCGGTGTGGCAATGAACAGTGGTACCCAGGCGGCCAAGGAAGCCGGTAATATGGTCGACCTTGATAACGATCCGACGAAGTTGATAGAGATTGTGGAAATCGGAAAGCAACTGCTGATGACTCGCGGTACGTTAACAACTTTCTCTATTGCAAACGATGTGGCCAAATACTTTGCTATTGTGCCTGCCCTGTTTATGGTGGCTATTCCAGAACTCGGTGCACTTAATGTCATGAATCTGCACAGTCCGGAAAGTGCGATCCTTTCGGCTGTTATCTTCAATGCTATTATTATTCCGATCTTAATTCCATTGGCTTTGAAAGGAGTACAGTATAAACCGATCGGAGCATCGGCACTACTTCGTCGTAACCTGCTGATTTATGGGTTAGGAGGGGTGATAGTTCCTTTTGTCGGAATCAAGTTAATCGATTTGGTAGTCAGTTTATTCTTCTAAATATTCAAACAATGAAAACATTATTAAAATCCATCAAGATAACGCTTGTGTTTTGTGTATTCTTCTCAGTGTTCTATATTCTCGTGTTATGGTTGTTTGCTCGGGTAGCCGGTCCCAATCAGGGTAATGCGGAGGTGGTGACATTGAACGGTAAAGTGGTCGGCGCCGCCAATGTCGGACAAAAATTTACGGAGGATATTTACTTTTGGGGACGCCCTTCATGTGCAGGTGACGGTTATGATGCAACCAGTTCATCTGGTAGTAATAAAGGGCCTACCAATCCGGAATATCTGGCAGAAGTGAAATCCCGTATCGACACTTTCCTGGTTCACCATCCATACTTGTCCCGTAAAGATGTGCCTGCCGAAATGGTGACGGCCAGTGGTTCGGGACTGGACCCCGATATCACTCCTCAGAGTGCTTATGTGCAGGTAAAAAGGGTCGCTCAAGCACGTGGAATGGATGTAGAGGAAGTCAGAAGGATTGTAGATAAGGCAGTGGAAAAACCATTGTTAGGGGTATTCGGAACCGAGAAAGTAAATGTATTAAAATTGAATATAGCTCTTGAAGAGACAAAAGTAAACAGGAAATGAATATGAGAAATATTATAAATAAAAACACGATTTTAACATCACTGGCACTTGTGGCTATGTGTTTTTGGGGAGGTATAAATGCAAATGCTCAACAGTTCAATGTTCAGGGCGATCTGGTAAGCTCTTACATTTGGCGTGGAATGTATCAGACAGGGGTCAGTATTCAGCCGACCCTGGGGTTCAGTGCCGGAGGCTTTTCGCTGACGGCATGGGGATCTACAGATTTTGACGGGACTTCCGCTTCGGCCGGAGCTGCTGCTAAAGAGATAGATTTGACTGCTGCCTATACTTTAGGTAATTCCGGATTGACTTTTTCAGTTGCGGATTTATGGTGGGCAGGACAGGGAGCACGTAAATACTTTAATTTTAAAAGTCATGAAACCGCTCACCATTTTGAAGCAGGACTTACTTATGCCGTCCAGTCTGAAAAGTTTCCTTTATCTATAGCATGGTATACCATGTTTGCCGGACAAGATAAGAATGCGGAAGGCAAACAGAATTACTCGTCTTATGTCGAGTTTAATTATCCTTTCTGTGTAAAGATGGTAGATCTGAACGCAACTTGCGGTATTGTCCCTTATGTGGCTCCTCAGTACAATTGTGATGGATTCGCTGTGACCAATGTTGCTTTGAAAGGAACTACCCGGATCAGATTCAATGATACGTTTGCTTTGCCTATATTTGCACAGGCTGTTTGGAATCCTCGTATGGAAGATGCACATTTGGTGTTTGGTATCACTTTAAAACCGTGAAATCAGATATAATTTAAAAACTCGTGAAGTTGTTAGCCGGCCCGTAGCAGTAGTGATACTGTTACGGGTTATGCAGTATAAAAAATGAATAAATATGGATAGAGAAGAGAGTGTACAACATTTCCTCGATTTGATAAAGAGATCACGTCGTGGTAAGTTCAAGGTTTACATCGGTATGATTGCCGGTGTAGGCAAGTCTTACCGGATGCTTCAGGAAGCACACGATTTGATTGATAGTGGAGTAGATGTCCGGATAGGATATATTGAGACACACGGGCGTGCCGGGACGGAGGCCGTATTGGAAGGCTTGCCGGTTATTCCGCGTAGGAAACTGTTTTATAAAGGGAAAGAGCTTGAGGAGATGGACTTGGAGGCGATTATCCGTATTCATCCCGAAATTGTGATAGTGGACGAGCTGGCACATACTAATGTGGAAGGGAGTCTAAATGAGAAACGTTGGCAGGATGTGATGACATTGCTCGATGAAGGCATTAATGTGATTTCGGCAGTCAATATCCAGCACATTGAGAGTGTAAACGAAGAAGTGCAGGATATAGCAGGCATTGAAGTTCGGGAACGTATCCCCGATAGCGTACTTCAAGAGGCTGACGAGGTCGTGAATATTGACCTCACAGCCGAAGAACTGATTACCAGGCTTAAAGCGGGGAAGATATATAAACCGGAGAAGATTCAGACCGCACTCAATAACTTTTTTAAGACTGAAAACATTTTGCAACTCCGTGAATTGGCCTTGAAAGAGGTCGCATTGCGAGTAGAGAAGAAAGTGGAAAATGAAGTTGTGATGAGCATTGGCCTTGGGGTTCGTCATGAAAAATTTATGGCTTGCATCAGTAGTCAGGAAAAAGCTCCCCGGCGTATTATACGGAAAGCGGCCCGTTTGGCTACCCGGTACAACACCTCGTTTGTAGCACTCTATGTACAGACTCCCAGAGAGAGTATGGAGCGTATCGATCTGGCCAGCCAACGTCATTTGCTGAATCATTTTAAACTGGTGACTGAGTTGGGGGGAGAAGTGGTTCAGGTGCAGTCGAAAGATGTGTTGCGGAGTATTGTACAGGTTTGCAAAGAGAAACAAATATCCACTGTTTGTATGGGATCCCCTTTCCTCCGATTGCCCGGCGCTGTGTGCGGAATATTGAAATATCGCAGATTTTTAAATAATCTGGCACAAGCGAACGTAGATTTGATTATACTTGCATAAAAAATGATTTAGTCTCATTATCGATTATGAATATAAAAACCAAATTACTTTTCGGCATTGGAATATTGGCCGGAATGATCATTTTACTGGTAACACTTTCAGTGGTTAATCTTCAGATTTTGACGGCTACGGAACCTGACAGTCCGGTTGCTATGCCTTCTTTGGAACGTGCTCTTTTATGGATTTCCATAACGGGTGGTATTTGTATTTTGACGGGGTTGGTTCTGCTTATTTGGCTACCCCGCTCCATTAATAGACCAGTAAAGGAACTGACTCGTGGAATTCTGGAAATAGCCAATCATAATTATGAAAAGAGATTGGATATGAAGGGATATGAAGAATTCAGGGAGGTTTCCGATAGTTTTAATCGTATGGCAGAGAAACTGACAGAATATCGTGACAGTACGTTAGCTGATATTCTTTCTGCAAAAAAATTTCTTGAGGCTGTAGTCAATAGTATCCATGAACCGATTATCGGGCTGAATACCGAACGAGAAATTCTTTTTATTAATAATGAAGCACTGAATGTGCTCAATATGAAGCGTGAGAATGTGATTAGACACTCGGCTGAGGAACTTTCTTTGAAGAATGATCTGCTGCGCAGACTGATACGTGAACTGGTGACTCCCGGCGAAAAGAATGAACCCTTGAAAATCTATGCGGATAATAAAGAAAGTTATTTCCAGGCTTCTTATATCCCGATTGAGAATGCAGAGGCAGAAAAAGGAGAAGCCCGTAATTTGGGAGACGTCATTTTGCTGAAAAATATCACAGAATTTAAGGAACTCGATTCGGCAAAAACAACCTTCATTTCCACAATTTCTCACGAACTGAAGACCCCCATTTCTGCCATTATGATGAGCCTTCAGCTATTGGAGGACAAGAGGGTAGGAGTTCTGAATGGAGAACAAGAACAGCTGTCAAAGAATATAAAGGATAACAGCCAGCGTTTGCTTGATATTACCGGAGAATTACTGAATATGACTCAGGTGGAAGCCGGTAAACTTCAGATGATGCCGAAAATTACAAAACCTATCGAACTGATTGAATATGCCATTAAGGCCAATCAGGTACAGGCCGATAAATTCAATATACAGATAGAAGTGGAGTACCCTGAAGAGAAGATACCTAAGTTATTTGTGGATAGTGAAAAGATAGCTTGGGTGCTTACTAATCTTTTGAGCAATGCAATCCGCTATTCTAAAGAGAATGGACGGGTGGTGATTGGTGCCCGGCGTGAAGAGGAGTATATCGAACTCTATGTCCAGGACTTTGGGAAGGGGATTGATCCGCGATATCACCAAAGTATTTTTGATCGTTATTTCCGTGTACCGGGCACCAAGGTGCAGGGGAGTGGTTTAGGATTGTCTATCTCAAAAGACTTTGTAGAAGCACATGGAGGTACGTTGACCGTGCAGAGCGAATTGGGTAAGGGGAGCTGCTTCGTGATGAGACTGAAGGCTTGATGATGATTGTAAATGACAGAGGTGAACTTGTGGCTCTGTAGGGCATTTTCCGGAAAAAACAACTTATAACATCTTTATATTAAGCTTTTTTTGTTATTTTTGTCGGCGTATTGATATATAATCTGATACTTGTCTAAGTTAATCTTTTAAGCGAGGTATAATAATGCATTCTGAAATCGCAGATGAAAAATTGCTGGTCGTCCAATTCTCACAAGGAAACCATATAGCGTTTAAGACATTGTTTGTGCGTTATTATCCAAAGGTGCGCTCTTTTATTATGGGATTGGTTAAATCAGAGAGTGAAACGGAAGATTTGGCACAAGAGGTTTTTCTTAAGCTGTGGACCCATCGGGAACGATTTCGTGAAGTGGAAGTCTTTGGTACTTATCTGTATGTTTTGACTAAAAATACAACTTTCAATTATTTGCGTTCCAGGCAGAATCGTCAGGATGATCAAAGGGCTGATTCAGTGGAAGAGTCTACGGATACTACACCTTACGAAGAGTTAGTTGCCAAAGATTTGCAATTATTGATTGATATGGTGGTAGAGAACATGCCTCCTCAACGGCAAACGATTTTCCGGTTAAACCGTGAGGCTGGGCTTACCAATGCAGAAATAGCGGAAAAGTTGCAGATAAGTAAAAAAACAGTTGAGAACCATCTTAACCTGGCATTGAAAGAACTGAAAAATGCTTTGTTACTCTTTATTTTTCTCTATTTATGTTAATACGGTTAGGGATAAACTCGGATTTATACGTCCTATTATAAATTACTAATAGAATGAGTTATTTAAAAAATATAATCACTTACTTTTTCCATCATCCGGCATCGGAAGAGGTGGCGGGGAGAGTGTATAAACGATTAACCGACACAAATAGCAAGCAAGAGAAAGAGGAGGCTTTGTCTGGTATTTGGGAACAGATCGGTTTCCCGGAAGGGGATGAACACGAAACATTAAGAGCGTTTGAGAAGCTGGAACAACAGATTGGAGGAAGCTCTGTGAAGTTGGAACCGGACTCTCCGCGTTTCCGTATTCCCCGGTGGACTTGGGTTGCTGCATCTATCATCATCCCTCTATTGCTTTTATTCGGTTCTGCTTATTTATATACAGAAACTCTTACTATCAAGAATGAACTCAGTAATGTGACCTTCATCCAATACTATGTTAATAATGGGAAGAGGGAACAAATTATCTTACCCGATCAATCGAAAGTTTGGCTCAATTCCGGTTCTCTGTTGGTTTATCCATCTTCGTTCATTGGAGATGAACGTGAAGTTTATCTGGCTGGTGAAGGTTATTTCTCAGTAACGAAAAATAAAGAATGTCCTTTCATTGTGAAAACGAACTCTATTTCAATCAGTGTACTTGGTACGGAGTTCAATATAAATGCTTATCCTAATATCGATAAGGTCGTGACAACTTTGGAAGAAGGATCCATTCGTATGTTGCTGAATCGTTCCAATTCATCCTATTTACTGGAGCCTGATGATCAAATCGTTTATATCCCGTCTACCGGACATATAGAGCGAAAACGGGTAAAAGCTTCTGATTATTCTGATTGGAGAGATGGAGGTTTATATTTTAGTAGTAGTCCGTTTAAAGAAGTGATACAGACCTTAGAACGCGCCTATTCGGTTCAGGTACATTTACAGACTTCTATTTATCAATCCAATAATCTAACTATTCATTTTTATCCTAATGAGTCGATAGAAAATGTAATGATGCTGATCAAAGAAATGATTCCAGGACTTGAATATCAGATAGAGGGGAAAGATATTTATATCGAATAAGATTTTAAATATTAGCTTTTGTTAACGTTTTGTCGTTGGGTGTAGTTAAATAACAGACTGTCCTATTGTAAAAGTCGCCAAAGGACGGCTATTGTTTAACTAAAAAAAATAATATTATGAACAAAAATCGATCAATCCGAGTGGCAACCTTCTGCCTTGGTTTGATGTTGGCGGGTTCTCTGCAAGTACATGCCCAGAAAGTTACGTTTCGGGATGGAACAGTATCATTGAAACAAGCGTTTGAGAAGATCGAAGCATCTTCGAAGTATAAAATCGCTTATAATGATTCACACCTGAACGTCTCCCGTAAGGTTTCGTTAAACCAGAAAGAAACTGAAGTCCTGGAGATATTGGCAACCATCCTGAAAGATACGGGTTATACATACAAAAAGAACGGCAACTACATCGTTATTGTGCCGGTGGAGCAAAAGCCTGCTTCAAAGGTAAAGAAAGTGAAAGGAGTTGTAAAAGATGCCAGTGGCGAGGCGATTATCGGAGCAAATGTATTAGTAAAAGGTACGACAACAGGAGTAATTACCAATCTCAATGGAGATTTTGAGTTAGAAGTGCCGGATAACGCAGTATTACAGGTTACATATATTGGATATGTACAGCAGGATATAGCTGTAAAAAACCGGAATCAATTAACTATCTCGCTGAAGGAAGATACTAAAACTTTAGATGAAGTTGTTGTCGTAGGTTATGGTACTATGAAGAAAAAGGACCTGACCGGAGCTGTAGCATCAGTGAAGATGGATGATACTCCCTTAAGTACAATCTCTACGGTAAGTCATGCATTGGCAGGTAAGGCTGCTGGATTGCAAGTAAACACAGTTAGTGCCCAGCCGGGTGGGGGTACAACATTTCGCATTCGTGGAGCTGCTTCGACCGGTGCAGGTAATGATCCGTTAATTATTGTGGATGGATTTCCTGTAAGTAATGCGGGAAATGTCAGTGTCGGTTATAACAGCAATAATGGTACAACTGATAATATATTGGCCTCTATTAATCCCAATGATATAGAATCAATTGAAGTATTGAAAGATGCCAGTTCTACTGCCATCTATGGTGCGCGCGCAGGCAGTGGTGTTATCATTATTACGACTAAACGGGGAAAAGAGGGGAAACCCAAAGTTACCTATTCAGGATCGGCTACTGTACAGACCATGGCTACCCAATATGAAATGTTGGATGCACAGGATTTTATGATTCAGTCTAACCGCTGGTTCAAGGAAAAATGGATGTATGACAATAAAGTTGGTATTTATGGCGGTAAGAGTGAATCGGATGTCGCCAGTGCATATCGTCCAAAATATTCGGATGCGGAGATTGCGAATCCGGTGAACGATACGGATTGGTTTGATCACATTACGCGTACCGGTTTTCAGACACAGCATAATATTTCTATCAATGGAGGTACAGAATATACCAAATATCTGATTTCGGGTAACTTTTTTAATCAGAAGGGTATTGTGAAGAATAATGGTATGTCGCGTTATACCGGACGTGTTAATTTGGATCAGAAACTTAGTAAATATGCAAAAGTCGGTATCAACCTGACTGTGAGCCGTAATACATTGGACAATGTTCCGTTGGGAGCGGGGCAAAATGAATATGCCAGTATTTTAGTGTCGGCAGCTCAGTTTAGTCCTCTACTTTCGGTCAAAGATGAAAATGGTGATTACAGTTTGAATCAACAAGCTGCTTATATTCCAAACCCTGTTTCATTACTTGAGATTAGTGACCAAACGACTAAAGAACGTTTGTTGGCTACTCCGTTTGTTGAAATTAAACCTATTAATGAACTCACATTAAAAGCGAGCTTCGGCATTGACCGCAACTACCAGCGTCGTGAAGTGTATATGCCCAAAACAACTCTTTATGGAGAAAAGGCAGATGGACGTGCAGATATCGGGCAATATGACAGATCTGATTATTTGCTGGAACTGACAGCCAATTATGCAAAGCGTTTTGGTAACCATAATTTGAATGCTTTGGTCGGATATTCTTTCCAGCGTTTCACCAGCAAATATCTGAATGCCGGTAACCAGGGTTTTTTGACGGATGCTTTTCTGTTTAATAATCTGGGTGCAGGTACTTATGAGAAACCATGGGTTGGTTCTTCCGCTTCTAAAAGCGAAATGGCTTCTTTCTTCGGTCGTGTAAATTATACCTATAAAGATCGTTATTTGTTGACTGCCACTCTTCGTGCTGATGGTGCCTCTAACTTTGCAAAAAATAACCGCTGGGGATATTTCCCTTCTGTCGCTTTGGGTTGGAGATTTACGGAGGAAAATTTTGCCCGGTCTTTGAATTTGGATAAAGTGCTATCTAACGGTAAGTTAAGGTTAAGTTACGGACAAACAGGTAACTCGAATATTGGAGATAAATCAGTCACTTATTATGGTACTGGATATAATAAAGTTTTCGGTAATAAAGAATATACAGGAGTTTATGTCAGTCAGATCGGTAATCCGGATTTGAAATGGGAGACCACGACCGAGTGGAATGTAGGATTGGATCTGGGCTTCTTAAACAACCGTTTTAATGTAACGGCAGAATACTTTCATAAGGTAGTTTCTGATTTGCTTAGCTCCCGCAGTGTGCTTTCATATAATGAAGTAGGTTCAATTGCGGCCAATATTGGTAAAACACAAAGCCAAGGATTTGAACTGACAGTCAATACAAAGAACTTTGATACAAAAGATTTTAGCTGGAATACCGATTTCACCTTCTCATTCTATCGTGATAAATGGAAAGAACGTGACGAGAGCTGGAGCCCGAACCCATACGACATGTATAATGCTCCGTTGAGGGGATACTATATGTATCTGTCTGACGGGTTGATTCAGCCGGGAGAGGAAGTATCCTGGATGCCGGGAGCCCTACCGGGACAGGTGAAATTAAAAGATATTGATGGATATGCATACAATGCAGACGGAACTTATAAAACCGATAAACATGGCATTCCATTGAGGACTGGAAAGCCGGATGGAAAGATCGATTATGCGGATGCTGTATTTAAAGGTTGCAGTGATCCGGGGTATTTGTTGGGATTGAATAATACTTTCCGTTATAAGAATTTCGATCTGAATGTTTACTTCTATGGGCAGCTGGATTTATTAAAGAGTGGTTCTTATAAAGATTATTGGATTGTTGGTTCAGGGACAATGACTGGAGTGAATAACTTATATCGTGGCTATAACATGCCGACTTCGGCTAAAGATGTGTGGTCACATGATAATACATCGGGTAAGATGCCGGGTTATTTTCAATATATGAGTAATTATGGATATGGAGACTATTTTCTGGAAAAGAGCTGGTTTATTCGATGCCGTAATATTACATTGGGATATACATTGCCTGTTAAATCGGCAAAGAAGCTGATTTCCAATGTACGTATCTACGCTGATGTAAACAACTTGTTTACTATTACTCCGTATGATGGTTTGGATGTGGAAACGGATGATTCTTATTGGGCATATCCTAATGTGCGCAGTTTTAGTATTGGTCTGGATATTACTTTCTAAGCAATAAAAAATAAAGAATGATATGAAAAAGATAATTTATATATTTTCCCTGTTTATCGCAGTGATTGGTTTATTGGATTCTTGCATTAACCTGGAATCCGAATCATACGACTCTATTAATACAACTATATTTCCAACTAATGCAGATGATGCAGATGCACTGGTTATTGCAGCAGCTTACGGTCCGTTCCGTGCAGATGGATATGGCGGATTATTTCAATGCGCTAAAGGTGGTCTGGCCTCCAATACAGATATGTCTACCGACCTATTGGACTGTAAATGGGGAGATTCATGGTGGCCGGCTGTATTACAGTTGAATTTCACTGCTACCTCTGATATCCCTACTTCTTTTTATGGTACGTGGGCGAATCATATCGGAAAGATGACATTGACATTAGACCGTATTTCTGGTATTGATATGAAAGAAGAGGAAAAAACACGTTTAGTTGCCGAAACACGTTGTGGACGTGGCTGGTTAGCATATATTCTTTACGACTTGTATGGCCCTATTCAGATTCCTTCATTAGAAGTTTTACAGAATCCTACCCAGAAGGTCATTGTACCTCGTTCTTCAAAAGAGGAAACAGTGAAGCTGATTGAAGATGATTTGAAAGCGGCAGCTGAAGTACTTCCTGCTAAATATAGCAAGTCTGATGAGAACTTCGGACGATTTACCAAAGGACTGGCATATACGGTGTTGATGAAACTTTATATGCATGAAAAAGAATGGGGCAAAGCTGTGGAATGTGGAAGAGAAGTTATGAAATGTGGGTATTCGTTGGTTACTAATTATAAGGACATCTTTACTTTAGAGAATGAAGGCAATGATGAAATGATCTTTTCATGTATTGAAACCAGAGGGGTAAATGAGCAAATGTGGCATGCACATGTGTTGCCAAGTAATTATCCTACAACTAATCCGAATATCCAAAAATGGAATGGCTATCGTATGCCATGGCAGTTTTACCACAGTTTCGATCCTAAGGACAAGCGTCTGGAAGTTATTTGTAGTGAATATGTAGGAACAGATGGGGTGACATACAATGAAACTAATCCGGGCGAGTATCTGGATAAAGGTGCATTGCCTATTAAGTATGGAGAAGATCCGACACAAACCAGTGAAAGCAGTGAAGTAGATGTTGTTGTTTACCGTTATGCCGATGTATTGACTCTGATGGCTGAGGCATTGGCACGTAGTAATAATGCAGTTACTCAGGAAGCTGTGGACCGTCTGAATGATGTACATACACGTGCAGGATTGACTGCTTATCAGTTGAGTGATTTTACCTCACTGGACGATTTTCTTGGAGCTGTTCTTAAAGAACGTGGGCATGAATTATGGGGTGAGGGCTGCCGTCGTAGTGATCTGATTCGTTATGGATTGTATATTGATTATGCTATCAAGTATAAGGGATCTACTACTGCAAAAGAGTATATGAACCTGATGCCGTTGCCGCAGAGTGTCATTACCGAAAGTAGTGGACAGGTCATTCAGAATGAGGGTTACTAATGCTTATTAAGAGATTATTATAAATTTATTCAAAACGGATTCCGCAATTTGTCATGGAGCATCTTATGATTCTTTAAATTGCCGGGATCCGTTTTTTCACAATTAGAATAGAAAAAACAGATTATGCTTTTTAAAGGAATACGTTTAGCCGTTTTATTATCCGGAATGTTGATTTTCAGTCCAATGACTCCGGCACAAATTGTTTTGAAACACCCTGGTTGGGAATGGAGAATTTCTGAAACCGGATGTGCGGAACAACTAATATTTAAAAATAAACAACGAAATGATACAGTACCTTTTTTCCGTAAGGGCGATCATGCCGGCCCTTCTTTCTATGCTAAACGCGAGGGAAAAGAGATACGTGCGCCTTGGATTCCGGATGGATATGCTTCCTATCGCAGCGAAATAGACGGGGTGCTTTGCTGCATTTCCTATACAAAAGTTCATGGGCAACCTGCATTGAGGGTAAAGTTGACTAATGAGTCACCAGTTCCTTTTCAACCTCAGAAGGCAGGGCTTAAGTTAGGTATCGATACATATATGGACAAATATCCGGATTGGTTCGGTAAATATTTTCCAACTTTGATGAGAAATGAAAAGACTCATTTTTACGGGTATCTGCAGACTCCTTCCGGACATACATTGGGACTTGTGTCACAACAGCCTGTAGCATCTTGGAGTGTGGACTATAATTTGGGATATCAGGATCCGGCACCGTTTTGGTTCATGGGGCATCGCATTGAATCGCTAAATCTTGACTTGTTGAATGCCTTACCTTTACCGTCTCGTCATCCGCAAGATTTGTATGAGTTGAAACAAGGCGAAAGTAAAGAGTGGACCTTCCTGTTCATCAATGTGGGGAAGCTGGATAATTTGGAATATGCTATAACACAAGCTGCAGATATTCCTTTGATTGATATTCGTCAGACCTCTTATGCTGCGCATGAGGAAGCGTCATTCATGCTTACAGCGGATACTCCAGAGGTAAAAGTAACTAATGATGTGGGGGCAGAGTTACCTGTTGTACTGACTAAAGCGGAGGGTAAACGTTGGATGGGAAAGGTTAAACTGGGAGATGCAGGACTTTATACTCTTTCCGTCCGTTCGGGCAATAAGGTTGCCGAAGCAGTATGGACGGTGCATCATCCTTGGCAGTGGGTGATGAAAAAGGCACGTGAGAATGTAGCCCGTTATCATCAGAAACCCACATCACATGCCGAAAGTTGGTATGGGTTCTATTCGGCCTTTCTGGCCGCCCGTTATTTTCCGGATAAAACATTGGATAAACAATTGAGTGACTATTTTGATCAGCTCTACAATAAATTGCATGATCCGGAAAAAGTGGAGCCATTGTATTTTAAAACTCGTATTCAAAATACTTCTACTACAATTGGGATGTTGGCAGATAAGTATGAGGCACAGGGAAATTTGGAGGATCTGAAGAAAGCATCGAAATTGGCTGACTGGATGATTCGGACTTCTCAGCGTGATGACGGAGCCTATTATAATCACGGAACAGTCTATACCAGTGTTATTTATATTGCTAAAAGTGTTTTAGAACTTGCTGTTCTTGAACGTAAACTGGGTGAGCAAGATCCGTTTTGGAAAGATTGTGCCGAACGTCATTTTTTATCTGCCAAAAAGGCAATTGACCAATTGGTTGCATCACAAGGTGATTTCCAGACAGAGGGAGAGTTGACATTTGAGGATGGAATGATTTCTTGTTCGGCTTTGCAGATCGGTATGATGGGGGTTCTTGAAAAAGATGCTGAAACACGTAAATATTATACTGATGCAATGCTGAAGATTCTTAATAGTCACGATTGTCTGACTCAGCTTCGTGTTCCTGATGGACGTCGCCGGCAAGGTACTATGCGTTATTGGGAAGCGCAATACGATGTGCAAATGTTACCGAATATGTTTAATTCGCCACATGGTTGGAGCGGATGGCGTGCATATGCTACCTATTATGCCTATTTGTTGACAGGTGACGAGAAATGGTTGGAACAGACATTTAATGCAATGGGGGCTTTTGCTAATTTGATTGATTATAAGACAGGACAGTTGCGTTGGGCTTTTGTTGTTGATCCACACCTTGAAGTAGAACAGGCATGCAGTGCTGATACAAAATTGAACTTTTCAGATCTTAGTTTTGGCAATCCGCATCCCAAATTATATGATACCCGTAAGTTTGTTATTGGCGAACAATATGTAAACATGATCAGCGATTGGCAGACAGTCAATACTCAGGATAATGATGTGCACGAACTGTTTAAGTGTATTGGTGAGACGGTACTGACTAATGCTTTTGTGATAGAACGTCCAAATGGTGAGGTGGTTGGATATAATTGTCGTGTATCCGGAAAAGGTAATACACTGACAGTAAAGGCAGATGAAAAACAAATCGTGAATCTGCATTGTAACTTGAAACAACCGTTCTCTGTGACTTTTGGTGGCAAATCCCGCTCTTTACCCAAAGGATACTGTGATTGGGCCTTTGGGCAATCCGGTTATTAATTTTTCGATAACTTTCATTGATCCCCTGTATTCATAAAACGAGATGTGTGATATGTTCCGTTTTATGAATATAGGGGATGTCTTTTGAAGAAACTGTTTTTATGAGAAATTTTGGCTTACCCATAGGAATACTTATCTTAATGATGTAAGTGATGAACTTGTCATCAAAAAATAGTAATTGATATGGGCGGTTTCAAAAGATCATATTTTGGACCTGAAAGTACTCTTTGCCGTTGATATTATTTTTAATTAACACTCTTGGATGCAGGCTTTTCGGAATTGTTTTATTTCTATAAATAGAGAGAACCTATTTTGAATGTCTAATGAAAATGAAATCTATTATGAAAGTCTGTTCATTCTTGAATAAAGGAGTTATAATTGCGATGGCGGTTGTTTGTTCTGCCGGTTTACAGTCTTGTCTGGATGACAATGATAAGTACTATTATGTAGGAGGATTTCCTAATGCACTTGTAACGGTGAAAAACGCGACTGATGGTTCATGCTTTTTGCAGTTGAATGATAGCACGACATTATTGCCTACTAATATGACCTCTTCCCCTTTTGGCGAGAAAGAAGTAAGGGCATTGGTGAATTATGATGAATTGGATGAATCAGGTGGAAAATATGATAAGGCCATACAGGTGAACTGGATAGATAGTATTCTGACCAAATCGATTGCACCTGATCGGGGGACGGAAAATGATGTTGTATATGGCACGGATCCAGTCGAAATTGTGAATGACTGGGTGACTATTGCAGAAGATGGTTATTTGACTCTACGTTTCAGAACAACGTGGGGAGACTATCATAAAGCCCATTTCGTAAATTTATTGTTAAGCCAGAATCCGGAGAATCCTTATGAGGTAGAATTCCGTCATCATGCGTACGGAGACACATATGGTACGATGGGAGATGGTCTGGTCGCTTTTAAACTGGATGGTCTGCCGGATACAAATGGTAAAACAGTCAAATTAAAACTAAAATGGAAATCATTTACCGGCGATAAATCTGCAGAGTTTGACTATTGCACTCAAAAGTCTGTTACACCAGTTAATGCAGCAATCACATCGGTAAGGAGTAATTTGAACTTAAAATAACTTCTCAAGCCCAAAAAGGTTACGTTTCTGTGAATCTCGATTGGAGCATACGGCTTGCCGGGATCTGAAATAGATAGGAGCGTAGTCCTTTTCTATTAACATTGTTAATGCCTTTTTCAGAACGTTTTTTTCTATTTGCAAAGAAGAAGTCTTTTGTGCACAAAAGACTTCTTCTTTATTATCAAAAGGCTTGTTTTAACAGTACGTTAAAACAAGCCTTTTGCAGGAATGTAACTAATGCTTATAATTACTTGATTTTTAATCTTATGGAGTAATGTTAGAACTTTTACTCCCCAATTTTCTCCTATAAGGTTTAGCGGGGATATTTGCTATTTTAATAAGTATATGTGCTTTGATAAAAAAAAGTAGGTGGTTGAACCTTTCGATAAGATTGTTTGTTTTGACTTCCTGCATTTACCTCGTTTCAGTAAATAGACTTACATAGTTGAAACATTATCATTTTCCCTTGTTGATAGCCTGTTTGAAGTAATGGTTAATAGAATGAATGTAAACTTGTAATCAATTGAAGCTTATTTTGTTATCCTGTTGATAACTTTGGTGGATACCTGTTAATAACCTTGTTGATAACTGAGTGAAATGTATGAGGGGAGCAGCGTGTCGGGCAATAAAAAAGCGCCCAAGAGTGGAAGCCTCCTAAACGCTAATTTTCTTTTGGTAGCGGGACCCGGGATTGAACCGGGGACCTCATGATTATGAATCATGCGCTCTAACCAGCTGAGCTATCCCGCCATTGTTTCTCGATTGCGGGTGCAAAGATAGAGCCTTTTTTTTAATCTCCAAAACATTTTCTATCTTTTTTGTGTTTAACTTAAAAAAACATCTCTGAAAGTATGATGAACAGGCTATTTCTGACTCTGAAAGAAGAGATGTAATGAAGAAAGTGAATTAATTATGCCTTGTATTTAGAAAAAAGTATTTATCTTGGCACACACAATCAATAATAAAGCTATGAAAAAGGAGAAAATACATTTGGAATACCTTCTGAATGCGACTTCTAAAAATATTCTTTGGTCAGCAATAAGCACACCTACCGGTTTGGAGGACTGGTTTGCAGACAAAGTGGTATCAGATGATAAAACAGTGACTTTTTGTTGGGGTAAAATCGAACAGCGTCAGGCAACTATTGTTGCCATTCGGGCCTATTCGTTTATTCGTTTCCATTGGCTTGATGACGAAAATGAAAGGGAGTATTTTGAAATAAAAATGAGTAATAATGAATTGACGGGCGATTACGTGCTTGAAATTAGTGACTTTTCTGATCCGGAAGAGGTTGATGATTTGAAGGAATTGTGGGATTCCCAAGTGAGTAAGTTACGTAGAACATGCGGTTTTTAGTTAACTTTCAACCAAAAATTTTTTGCACTCCTTTTTTTGTGCTAATTTTGTATCTTAATTGCATGAAACTATTAAGATGCTACGCATAAAAAGATTAGATATTTTTATAATAAAGAGTTTCTTATTACTCTTTGTCGGTACATTTTTCATCTGCCTCTTCATCTTCATGATGCAGTTTTTGTGGAAGTATGTAGACGAATTGGTGGGAAAAGGGTTAGAAATGAGTGTACTGGCTCAATTCTTCTTTTATTCTGCGTTGAGTCTGGTACCGATGTCTCTGCCTTTGGCAGTGTTGTTGGCTTCTTTAATTACGTTTGGTAATTTTGGCGAGCGTTTTGAATTGCTCGCCATGAAGGCAGCAGGCATTTCGCTGCTTAAAATTATGCGTCCGCTCATTGTCCTTGTCTTCGCCATTTGTTGTGTATCCTTCTATTTCCAAAATGTCATAGGGCCGCGGGCACAAGCCAAGTTGGGCACTTTGCTCATTTCGATGAAGCAGAAATCTCCTGAGGTAGATATTCCCGAAGGAGTTTTTTATGATGAAATTGATGGGTATAATTTGAAAGTGCAAAGAAAAGACCGTAAGACGGGCATGCTCTACGATGTGATTATTTATGATTTCTCCAATAACTTTGATAATGCACGTATTATTGTAGCCGATTCGGGGCGTCTGGAGATGACAGCCGATAAGCAGCATCTTTATCTACATCTGTATAGCGGTGAGATGTTTGAGAATCTGAAGGCACAGAGCATGAGTTCGAAGAATGTTCCTTATCGCCGGGAATCTTTCCGGGAGAAACATACGATCATTCAGTTCGATTCGGACTTTAATATGGCTGATGCTAGTATTATGAGCAATCAGTCTACCACCAAAGATATGATAAAAATACAGGCTTCCATCGACTCGATGACTGTATTGGCCGATAGTATCGGCAGGCAGTATTACATTGAAGCAAGTAAGGGGCCGTATCGCACTGCGGCCGGACTGACCAAGGAAGATACCCTGAAGATGGAGGAAGCGCGCATTGGCGATTACAATGTGGATAGTCTGTTTAAAGTTGCTACCTTGATGAATAAGCAGAAGATCATAGCTTCAGCCGTTGGCCGTACGGAGAATCTGTCGAGTGATTGGGGGTTTAAGAGCTTTACAATGGCTCAGAATGATCTTAGCATACGAAGACATAAAATAGAATGGCATCGGAAAATCACAATTTCTCTTTCCTGCCTCTTATTTTTCTTTATTGGCGCACCTTTGGGAGGCATTATCCGCAAAGGTGGATTGGGTATGCCGGTTATTGTTTCCGTGTTTACCTTTATCATTTATTATATTATTGATAATACAGGCTATAAAATGGCTCGCGACGGGAAGTGGATTGTATGGATGGGGATGTGGATGAGTTCCGCCATTCTGGCTCCGCTGGGATATTTCCTGACTTATAAATCGAATAAAGATTCTGTGGTATTGAATACTGATGTTTATATTGCTTGGTTTAAGCGAGTATTCGGTGTGCGCAGTGTCCGCCATCTGTCAAAGAAGGAGGTGATTATTCATGATCCGGATTATCGGCGCCTTCCCTCTGATCTGGATGCACTTTCGGAGGAGTGTAAAAACTATATGGAAAAGAACCGGTTGTCTAAAGCTCCTAATTATTTTAGTTTGTGGATGGCTGCCGGTCAGGATCAGGAGATCATTGCGATTAACAACCGCATGGAGTCATTGGTAGATGAGATGTCCAATACCCGTTCGTTGATATTGCTTCAGAAGCTGGAGAAATATCCGATTATCCCTGTAAACGCACATGTGCGTCCGTTCCATAATTATTGGCTTAATATGGCAATTGGAATTTTGATGCCTATCGGTTTATTTTTCTATTTCCGTATCTGGGCTTTCCGTATACGCCTGAATAAGGATATGGAACGGATAATTGCATTGAACCGGGATGTAGAACTTACAATAAAGGATATTAATAACAAAAATTAAGATATAAGAGTATGGAACCAATAAGACTGAATACCATCGAAGAGGCGATAGCCGACTTCAAAGAAGGTAATTTCGTAATTGTGGTAGATGATGAAGATCGTGAAAACGAAGGTGATTTCATTATTGCTGCCGAAAAGATTACTCCGGAAAAAGTGAATTTCATGCTGACTCATGGCCGTGGCGTACTTTGTGCTCCTATCACGGAAGAACGCTGTGCCGAGTTGGAACTGGATATGCAGGTGTCATCCAATACTTCAATTTACGAGACTCCCTTTACGGTTACTGTCGATTTACTTGAGGGATGCACGACGGGAGTTTCCATGCACGACCGTGCTATGACTATCCGTGCTTTGGCCGATCCGAAGACAAAACCTTCCGATTTGGGACGTCCGGGGCATGTCAATCCTCTGCGTGCCCGTTCGCGTGGAGTCCTTCGTCGCGCTGGACATACTGAGGCGAGTGTCGATTTGGCTAAACTTGCCGGTTTGTATCCTGCTGCCGCGTTGATTGAAATCATCAATGAAGACGGAACCATGGCTCGTCTGCCCCAATTGGTGGAAGTGGCCCGTCGTTTCGGATTGAAAATAATCTCCATCAAAGACCTGATCGCATACCGTCTTCAGATGGAGTCGATTGTTGATAGAGGAGTGGAAGTGGATATGCCTACGCAGTTCGGACATTTCCGTCTGATACCTTTCCGTCAGAAATCGAACGGGATGGAGCACATTGCATTAATAAAAGGAACGTGGGACAAAGACGAACCGATTCTGGTACGTGTGCACTCTTCGTGTATGACTGGTGATATTTTCGGTTCATGCCGTTGTGAATGTGGTGAGCAGCTTCATAAAGCTATGCAGATGATCGAAGCTGCCGGAAAAGGGGTAATTGTCTATATGAATCAGGAAGGTCGTGGTATTGGTTTGATGAACAAGATTGCCGCTTATAAACTCCAGGAAGAAGGATATGATACGGTAGATGCCAATCTCCATTTGGGTTTTGATGCCGACGAACGTGATTATGGGGTCGGTGCGCAGATTCTGCGTGAGATCGGAGTGAAAAAGATGAAGTTGATGACGAATAATCCGGTGAAGCGTATCGGTCTGGAAGCCTATGGGTTAGAGATTACCGAGAACGTGGGAATAGAGGTTAAACCGAATCCTTATAATGTACGTTATCTGAAGACAAAGAAAGAGCGGATGGGGCATACGCTTCATTTTAATAAGTAAACTGTCTATTTGCTTTCATATATCAAATATTATAGTTTATTTTGCAATCAAATTCACTCAACAACAATAAAATAGATACGAAATGAACCAACTATCAGACCGTTTGAACAGCTTGTCGCCTTCGGCGACTCTTGCTATGTCGCAAAAAAGCGCTGAGCTGAAAGCTCAGGGTGTTGATGTAATTAACCTCAGTGTGGGAGAACCCGACTTCAATACTCCCGATCACATCAAAGAAGCTGCCAAGAAAGCGGTAGATGACAACTTCTCTCGTTACTCTCCGGTTCCGGGCTACCCGGCTTTGCGCAATGCAATCGTAGAGAAACTGAAGAAAGAAAACGGTCTGGAATATACAGCCGCTCAGATTTCTTGTGCAAATGGTGCAAAACAATCTGTATGTAACACCATCATGGTGTTGGTAAATCCGGGTGATGAGGTGATTGTGCCTGCTCCTTACTGGGTAAGCTATCCGGAAATGGTGAAACTGGCCGAAGGTACTCCGGTGATTGTAACTGCCGGTATCGAACAGGATTTCAAAATCACTCCTGCCCAACTGGAAGCTGCCATCACTCCGAAGACCAAAGCTTTGATTCTTTGCTCACCGTCTAATCCGACCGGTTCTGTCTACAGCAAAGAAGAGTTGGCCGGTCTGGCTGCCGTATTGGCTAAGTATCCGCAGGTTATCGTCATTGCCGACGAGATTTATGAGCACATCAATTATATCGGAAAACACCAGAGTATCGCTCAGTTCCCCGAGATGAAAGAACGTACGGTGATTGTAAACGGTGTGTCAAAAGCATATGCGATGACCGGATGGAGAATTGGTTTCATTGCCGGTCCGGAATGGATTGTGAAAGCCTGCAATAAACTTCAGGGACAGTATACTTCGGGTCCTTGCTCAGTTTCTCAGAAGGCTGCTGAGGCTGCTTATACAGGTTCTCAGGCTCCGGTGGAAGAGATGCGTAAGGCTTTCGAACGTCGTCGTAACCTGATTGTGAAGTTGGCGAAAGAAGTTCCGGGATTTGAGGTGAATGTGCCGGAAGGCGCTTTCTACCTGTTCCCTAAATGCAGTTCTTTCTTTGGCAAATCTGTTGGGGATCGTAAGATTGAGAATTCGGATGATCTGGCGATGTATCTGCTTGAGGATGCTCATGTAGCTTGCGTAGGCGGTACTTCGTTCGGTGCTCCGGAATGCATCCGTATGAGCTATGCCACCAGCGATGAAAATATAGTTGAAGCGATCCGTCGCATCAAAGAAGCATTGGCTAAGCTGAAATAAGACTCTGCCAATCAGATAAAGGAGAAGGATGTATCGGTGAAAAGATGCATCCTTCTTTATTTTTAAGAGTATCCGGTTTCAATAGCCGGGTAGGGGTAAAAATCAATAAAGGCCGCTTTCCATCAGGAAAGCAGCCTTTATCTTGTTTTGGGGGATTGTATTATTCAGCTGGGTGAATTGCTTCAGAAGGACATACATCTGCGCAAGTACCACAGTCTGTACACTGTTCAGGATCAATTGAATAAATATCACCTTCAGAGATAGCGCCAACCGGACACTCGTCAATACAAGTTCCGCAAGCAATACAATCATCACTAATTACGTAAGCCATTTTGTTTGATATTTTAATTATTAGTACTAATTTGTAGGTACAAAAATAGAGTTTTTAATCATTAGTTGGTATCGATTTTGATTAAAATGTTTTAATTTGTATATCTTCTAAATAAGGAAAACACTATTTTTGCATTGATTATTAAATACGTATGCAATTATGCCTTTAAATTTACCCGATAAGCTTCCTGCGATAGAACTATTGAAAGAGGAGAATATCTTTGTGATAGATAACTCCCGCGCAACACAACAGGACATCCGCCCGCTACGCATTGTCATCCTCAACCTGATGCCGTTGAAGATTACGACAGAAACAGACTTGGTGCGTCTGCTCTCGAACACTCCGCTTCAGGTGGAGATATCTTTTATGAAGATAAAGAGCCACACTTCGAAGAATACACCGATAGAACACATGAAGACATTTTATACCGACTTCGACAAGATGAGGGACGATAAGTACGACGGTATGATCATTACCGGTGCGCCGGTAGAGCAGATGGATTTCGAGGAGGTGAATTATTGGAACGAAATAACGGAGATATTTGACTGGGCACGTACCCATGTCACCTCTACGCTCTATATATGCTGGGCCGCGCAGGCCGGTCTGTACCATCATTACGGTGTGCCCAAGTATGCACTGGACAAGAAGATGTTCGGCATTTTCAAACATCGCACGTTGCTTCCGTTGCATCCCATCTTCCGCGGGTTCGATGATGAATTTTATGTTCCCCATAGCCGGCATACGGAAGTGCGGAAAGAAGATATACTAAAGGTGCCTGAACTGACATTGCTTTCGGAGTCGGACGATTCGGGAGTGTATATGGTGGTGGCTCGCGGTGGGCGTGAGTTCTTTGTGACGGGGCACTCGGAATATTCGCCGTTGACACTGGATACGGAATACCGCCGGGATGTGTCGAAAGGTCTGCCTATCGAGGTTCCTCGCAATTATTATGTAGATGATGATCCGGACAAGGGGCCGCTGGTGCGTTGGCGCGGACATGCCAACCTGTTGTTCTCCAACTGGCTGAACTATTTCGTCTATCAGGAGACTCCTTATAATATTGAAGATATCAGATGATAAAACAACGTAAGATAGAATTGCTGGCTCCGGCCAAAAACCTGGAATGCGGCATGGCTGCCATCGATCATGGGGCGGATGCCGTATATATCGGTGCGCCGAAGTTCGGTGCCCGTGCGGCAGCGGTCAATTCATTGGAAGATATAGCCGCTTTGGTGGAGTATGCCCATTTGTATAATGTGCGGATTTATGTCACGGTCAATACGATCCTGAAAGATGAAGAACTGAAGGAGACGGAGGAGATGATCCGGGCCCTGTACCGTGTCGGAGTGGATGCGCTTATTGTGCAGGATATGGGAATCGCCGGTCTGGAGCTGCCGCCCATTCCGTTGCATGCGAGCACGCAGATGGATAACCGTACGGCAGAGAAAGTGAGATTTCTGGCCGATGCGGGCTTCCGCCAAGTGGTGTTGGCGCGTGAACTTTCGTTGCGGGAGATCGGCAAGATACATGAGGCTTGTCCCGACGTGCCTCTGGAAATCTTTGTGCACGGAGCGCTCTGTGTAAGTTATAGCGGGCAGTGCTACGTCAGCCAGGCTTGTTTCGGGCGTAGCGCCAACCGGGGTGAGTGTGCCCAGTTCTGTCGTTTGCCGTTCAGCCTGGTCGATTCGAACGACCGGGTGATTGCGAAGGACAAACATCTTCTTTCACTCAAGGATCTCAACCAAAGTGAGGAGCTGGAGGCTCTGCTCGATGCCGGTGCCTCTTCTTTCAAGATAGAAGGCCGGTTGAAGGACGTTTCGTATGTAAAGAACGTGACGGCCGCCTACCGCCAGAAGCTGGATGCCATCCTTGCCCGCCGCAAGGAGTATGTGCGTGCTTCTTCCGGCAGCTGCCGTTACGCTTTCAAGCCTCAGCTGGACAAGAGTTTCAGCCGTGGTTTTACGCATTATTTCCTGCACGGGCGCACCAGGGATGTTTTTTCGTTCGACACCCCCAAGTCGCTGGGAGAGGAGATGGGGACGATGAAAGAGGCCAGGGGGAATTATCTGACCGTGGCGGGATTGAAGTCGTTCAATAACGGTGACGGTGTTTGCTACATTGACGAGCAAGGCAAACTGCAAGGTTTCCGCATCAACCGTGTGGAGGGCAATAAGCTCTATCCGCAGGAGATGCCCCGCATCAAGCCCCGAACGGTGTTGTACCGTAACTTCGACCAGGAGTTTGAGAAGATACTCGCCCGCCGGTCGTCCGAACGCAAGATGACCGTGGCCATCCGGCTGGCGGACACTGCCTTCGGATTCGCCCTGACGCTGACGGATGAGGATGATAACCGTGTGACCCTGTCGCTGCCGCGTGCGAAAGAGCAGGCGCGTACGCTACAGGAAGAGAACCTGAAGACGCAGCTGGCTAAGTTGGGGAATACTCCTTTCGAAGCGGAACGCGTCGACATCGACTTCACGGAGAACTGGTTTCTGCCTGCTTCGGTATTGGCCGATTTCCGCCGGCAGGCGATTGAGAAACTGATTGCCGCCCGCCGTATCAACTACCGGAGAGAGCTGGCGGTGCTTAGGCCTACGACTCATGCTTTTCCGCAGACGACGTTGACCTATCTGGGAAATGTGATGAATGCGCGGGCTGCCTCTTTTTATGCCGGGCATGGCGTGGCAAGCATTGCTCCTGCTTTTGAACAGACGCCTGTGGAGAAGGCGGTGCTGATGTTCTGCAAACATTGCCTGCGCTACAGCATGGGCTGGTGTCCGGTTCATCAACGGGAACGCTCTCCGTATCGTGAACCTTATTATCTGGTATCGACGGACGGCAAACGCTTCCGCCTGGAATTTGACTGCCGGAACTGCCAGATGAAAGTGAGTGCCTTATGAAAATGAAGGGGCTCTGCGCGCGTCTGTGTTATGCTGTGATAGGCTTTTTCCTGCTGGCGGCCTGCCATTATTCACCGCCCGATCTCACTGCCGAGGGGCTGGGGGAGAAAACAAAGGACTCTTTAGCTTATCTTTTCCGGTACCATTATACTTGGAACACGAATCTGGAGGTGCTGGACGACTCCGTCCGGTTGGAATATCTTCCGGTGAAGGATGCCTATGTCAGTCTGAACAAGGGTGACCGGGTGGTCGTGGCAGAGTTTTCCATTCATCCGCAGGACAGCGTGGACAGCGTATGGGTGAAGCTGGCCCATTCGCAGGACGTCCAGGGGTGGGTGCGCAACCGTGATCTGGTGCGCTCCTTCGTGCCCACCGATAGTATTTCGCAGTTTATCCACCTTTTCAGCAATACTCACGCTTCGTATTTCGTCATCATTTTCGCCCTCTTTGTCGGGGCCTACCTGCTCCGTGCTTTCATGAAGAAGCAGTTGCAGATGGTTTACTTCAATGATATCGACAGCGTCTATCCCCTTTTCCTCTGTCTGCTGATGGCGTTCAGTGCTACGGTTTACGAGACGATGCAGGTGTTTGTCCCCGATACCTGGGAGCATTTCTACTTTAATCCCACCCTTTCGCCGTTCAAGGTGCCTTTCATCCTTTCGGTTTTTCTGCTGAGCATCTGGTTGTTTATTGTCGTCACGCTGGCCGTGCTCGACGATTTGTTCCGCCAGCTCACTCCTGCCGCCGCCGTTTTCTATTTGCTGGGGCTGATGTCTTGCTGCATCTTCTGCTACTTCTTCTTCATCCTGACCACGCACATTTATATCGGTTACCTGTTTTTAGCTTGCTTCATCTGGCTTTTTGTGAAGAAGGTGCGTAGGAATTCCGGCTATAAATACCGCTGCGGAAACTGTGGGCAGAAACTCCGGGAGAAGGGGGTATGCCCGCATTGCGGGGCGATCAACGAATAAGATCTTCTCACCACAGAGGACACAGAGGACGCAGAGTTTTAATTCCGCTCGCCCTTGGAGGGTGGAGGACAGAGAAAAGAGAGAGAGAAAAACTCCTCTGTGTCCTCTGTTCCTCTGTGGTGAGAACAGTGAAAACTACGGTGCACCGTCGTCGGAAAAACGGTGCACCGCTCTTAAACAAACGGTGCACCGCTCTTGAGGAAACGGTGCACCGTTGTTTCCGCCCCCTTCGGGCGTCCTTCCGGAGGCGCAGGCTTCGGCGTCAGAACCGGCAGCGCACGTCTACCCCGAAGTGCACCGGACGGCCTTTTTGCATGAATCCGTTGCCCATTGATTCGAAATAGAACGCGGCATATTCCTTATCCAGTATGTTGCGTACCCAGAATCCGATCTGTCCGTTTCCCTTCTCCAGGCTGACACGTCCGTTCAGGGTTCCGTAGAACGACTGGCTGACGTTGTTCTGCTCCGTCCAGTAGATCCGTCCGACACCGTTGTAGTTCAAGTTCACCTGTACCCGGTCCAGCCAGTGGCGGGGAGCGATGCGGAAGATGTATTGCGCGCCCACGTTGAGCGTGTGTTTGGGGACGAAAGGCACGTAGTTGCCGTTATAGTTTTCTTTTTCTTGCAGGCTGCCGTCCTCCGTTTTCTGGCGGACGACGTAATCGGTGAACGTGGCATACGTATATCCGTAGTTAGCGTTCAGGCTGAGCGCGTCTGTCAGGCTGCTGCGCAGGGCGACTTCGGCGCCATAACTTCGGCTCTTGCCGGCATTGATGGTGATGCGTCCCAGTCCGCTTTCGGCAAACTGCGCTATCTGCTGGTCGCGCGTATCCATATAATAGGCGGCGAGGTCGGCCCAGAGACGGCCTTCCCACAGGGTGAGGTGCGCGCCCGCTTCGTAGTTCCACGAGTATTCGGGCTTATACGTGGTCGATGCCTTCACGTCGATCTTCTCTTCCGGCATCATCTGGCCGATCATCCCGGCGTATTTCTTGAACACGTCGCTTTCCATCATGGCGGTTTTCATCGAGTTCTTCAGTTCGCTCTGCACCAGGTCGGAGAACATCTGCACGTTGTATCCTCCCGAACGATAGCCGCGTGAAACCGTGGCATAGACGCTGTTCCCTTTTTGCCATTCATATTGCAGGGCGAATTTGGGGAGCAATTGCAGGTAATCGTTCTTCAGCTTGCCTTTGAAGGATGCCGGGGCCTTCATGTGCTGGTCCTTCAGGTTCAGCATGGGCGGCATGCTGATGCTGAAATCAAAGTCCATCGGGTCGCTGACGGAGTTGTACGTCATCGATATCTTTTCATAGTCCAGGCGCAGGCCGGCGGTAAAGGAGAGCCCTTCGGTGAAGAGGTTGTTGAATGTAGACTGGTGGTAGATCGCTCCGCTCAGTATCGGAGTGTCAAAGTTGCCGCTGACGCGGAGTGTCGGGTTGTTCACCGTCAGCGCCATCCGGGGGGCTTTGGGGCCTAAGTTGGCGAAGGCCTTGTTGGCGCCTCCCTCTATCACCTCTTTTACCCCGTCTTCTTTAAATATCACCGGTCCGTCTGTGTTCAGCCACTGATAGAAACCGAAGGCGCCCGTAGTCCATTGCCAGTTGCTTCCCGGTTTCGATTTCAGCATCACTTCCTCCGAGAGGGTGTTCAGCTTCTGCTTCTGAATCAGGTTGAACAGGTTCTTCTCCGTGAAGTCCTGGTCGAGAAACATGCGGTCGTTCAGGTTCTGGAATCCGGTTACGGCGCTCAGGATGAACTTCTGCGCCTGGTACTCTATGTTGACTCCCGCATTCAGCAGCCCGCGGCGGTAGGTGCTCTCGTCGTTGTACGAGATCTTGCCGATTCGTTCTTTTCGCGGATCGTCCTCTCTTTCCGCCGGGTCCACTCTTCCTGTGTAGAAGTACGGATATCCCCCTTCGTGGCTGTACTCGTAGCTGATGTTCAGGTCCAGCTTCAGGTTCTCGCCGGGCAGGTAAATGCCGCGGAACCGTCCGCCTGCTGCCTGACTCTTGTCTATTCTTTTGTTAAGGTAGGTATTCTTGAAAAATCCGCCGCCGTATTCGTAGAATCCGCCCGTTGAAAAAGCGAATTGATCCGATACACGATGGTAGTGGGTCACCGAAGCGTTGTAATTGTTGTAACTTCCGGCACCCAGACGGAGGTCGGTGCCCTGATAGCTGAAAGGCGATTTGGTGTGCACCTTGATCAGTCCGCCCATGGTGTTGCGCCCATAGAGGGTCCCCTGAGGGCCGCGCAGCACGTCGATGCGTTCGATGTCGGCGTAGTTGAAGTCGAACGCCGATTTGTCGATATAAGGTACGTTGTCCACATACAACCCCACGGAAGGCGTGTTGATGCGTGAGCCGATTCCGCGGATATAGATGGCGGAAGTCAGCCTGGAACCATAGTCCGGTATGAAGATATTCGGCACAAGGGCAGTCAGGCTTTTGATGGAATTTACCTGGTTGGCCTGCATATCCTGCTGCGAGAGCATGGTGACTGCGGTCGGCAGCTCCCGTAGTTTGCGGTTTTCTTTCGGAGCGGCGATGACTACGATTTCTTCTACGTCTATCACCTTCAGTGTGTCCTTCGGCAGCTCCCCGGCCCATGTTCCGCTGGCCGAAAAGAGGGCAAGAGCAATAAGAATGCTGTTTTTCTTCATTTACTGTATCTTTTCATTGATTCGTTTGCAAAGATGCAGCAAAAAATGTTAAACGGCAATCCTCATTTATTAGGATATATCGGATTCACCACTGATTCACCACAGAGGACACAGAGGGCACAGAGTAAGGTATATAGTGAATATAGGGTAGTGTATATAGGGTACACAGAGCGGACAAGGCGGACAGCGCCCACAGCGCAATCGATAACTCAAAATATCCTCTGTGCCCTCTGTGTCCTCTGTGGTGAATTCCCGGTTTATATCCTGTCCGCCTCCACGTATCCGTTCATCACCGCGTAGATGGTCAGCCCGGAGACCGACTTGATGCCCAACTTCTCGGTGATGTTCTTCCGGTGTGTGATCACCGTAGTCAGGCTGATATTCAGCTTGTCGGCGATTTCTTTGTTGATCAGCCCTTTGGTGATCAGCACCAGCACCTCGATCTCGCGTGCCGAAAGCTCGTGTCCGGTGGCGGCAGGCGGGGCAGGAGGCATGTCCTTCACCGGATAACCGTCGTGGTGCGCGTGCTGGTGGAGTTTCAGGATGTCCTTCACCAACCCCTCTTCCGTCTGGTAGATGTTGAGTATCGGGACGCCCGAAAGCTGGAATTGGTGACTGTCTCCCGCCAGTACGATGGTTTTCCGTTTCCGGGGGAGGAAGAAAGCATTATGCTCCACATATATCTGTGCGGAGATAAAGTAATGAGCGTACATGTCCGGCGTGTCGTCCATCAGTTCGCCGAAACCGGGAAACGTGCGGATGACTGCCATGGGGATCATCCTCTCCAGGATTGTTTTCAGTCCCAGGCTGGTGAGGGTGTTCGCCTCTACGATGGCTATTTCGGGTTGGTGATTCATCATAAGTCCTATTGATTCATAAATTGTGCTACTGCTTCTGCGCATCGTTCTCCATCGATTCCTGCCGAGACGATGCCCCCCGCATAACCGGCCCCCTCACCGCACGGGAAGAGTCCGCGCAGGGTGATGTGCTGCAATGTATCCTTGTCCCGCACGATGCGTACCGGCGATGAAGTCCGTGTCTCTACGCCTATCATCACCGCCTCGTTGGTGAGGAATCCGTGGCTGCTGCGTCCGAACTGCTGGAAACCCTGTGACAGCCGGTCGGTGATGAACTCCGGCATCCAGAAGTGCAGCGGAGAAGAGATAAGCCCCGGGCTGTACGACGATTCCGGTAAGTCGTAACTCAGCTTCCTGCGTGTGAAGTCTGCCATGCGCTGGGCGGGAGCCGTCTGTCGTCTGCCTCCTTGCAGCCAGCACTGGCGCTCCAGCTCTTCCTGAAAGCGCAGCACCGCCAGTTCGGGATGGCTCCCTTCTGCTTCATCGTTCATCGTTAACCGTTCGTCGTTCATGATGTCTTCCGGCTGTATCTCCACCACCATCCCCGAGTTGCTCCACCGGGAGCCACGGTTGGAGGGCGACATTCCATTGACCACCACCTGCTCCGGCCCGCTGGCGGCAGGTACGATAAATCCTCCCGGACACATGCAGAAGCTGTATATCCCCCGGCCTTCCACCTGTGTGACGAAACTGTATTCGGCTGCCGGCAGGTATTTCCCTCTCCCGTTCCGGTTGTGGTATTGGATCTGGTCTATCAGTCCTGCCGGATGTTCCAGGCGTACCCCGACGGCAATGCCTTTCGCCTCGATGGGCACCTTGTTGGCCGCCAGCCATCGGTATACATCCCGTGCCGAGTGCCCTGTCGCCAGAATGACAGGTCCGAGGAATGTCTTGCCCGTCTGGGTTTCAATGCCTTTCACCTCCCCCTTCTCGATGATCAGTGCGTCCATCCGGGTTTCGAAGTGCACCTCACCGCCACATTCGATAATCGTATGACGCATGTTCTCTATCACCCGTGGCAGTTTATCCGTACCGATGTGCGGATGGGCGTCCACCAGGATGGCGGTGGAAGCCCCGTGCTGGCAAAATACGTTCAGTATCTTGTCCACGTTTCCCCGCTTTTTGCTCCGGGTATATAGTTTCCCGTCCGAGTAAGCGCCTGCTCCCCCTTCACCGAAACTATAGTTCGATTCCGGGTCTACCCGGTGCTCCCGGCTGATTTGTGCCAGGTCCTTCTTGCGCTCGCGTACATCTTTGCCACGCTCTACGACGACGGGACGCAGCCCCAGTTCTATCAGTCGCAGTGCGGCAAACAATCCGCCGGGTCCGGCGCCCACAACAATTACCTGTGGCTTGTCTTCCACCTTATTATATATAGTACGTTCGTATTCATCATCCGTCGGCATTTCATTGAGGTATACCCGCACTTTCAGGTTGACGAAGATGGTGCGTTGCCGGGCGTCTATGCTCCGTTTCAGTATGCGGAGAGAGGTTACATCACGCAGGTTCAGCCCTTTCTCCTGAGAAAGGTATGTCTTGAGTTGCTGCTCGTTGGCGGCAATTTCAGGGAGGATTCGTAGTTGGTATTCTTGTATCATAGGTTCACCACAGAGGACGCAGAGGTCACAGAGTTTAATTAGTTTATAATATGAAACGTTTGATGCCGTATTTGAGGCTTGCAACGTTGAAGTTTAATAATAGTCCGTACTTAATATTACTCAATTTCATATAAGTCAGGATTTGGGCAGAATGTACCGGAAGTAGCGCTTCCACGCTTTTTAGCTCTATAATAAGCCGGTCGTCAATTAGTAAGTCCAACCGATAGTCGGTATCCAGTTTACTACCTTTATATATGATAGGCAATTTCTTTTGTCTTTCCACTTTTATGCCAGCTTCGATAATTTCGTGGAATAAGCATGTCTCATAAGTACTTTCTAATAATCCCGCTCCCAGTTGCGTATGTACTTCGAAAGCTAATCCCAGAACCTTGCTGGTAAGTATATTAATCTCTTCCATTCCTATGTCTTTCTATTTTTTAACTCCGTGTCCTCTGTGTCCTCTGTGGTGAACTCATCCGAAGAGTCCCCGGAACGCCTCTTCCACCTTTCTCACCGGCACCAGTTCTATCTTCAGCTTCTTCATGTCGATTCCCTGCATATTATACTTAGGCAGGATAAACCGTTTGAATCCAAGCTTCTCGGCTTCACCGATACGTTGTTCGATTCGGTTCACCGGACGGATTTCACCGGACAACCCGATTTCACCTGCCATACAGACTTCCGGTTCGATGGCGGCATCCATATTGGATGAAAGGATGGCACTGATAACAGCCAGGTCGATGGCAGGGTCGTTCACCTTCAGCCCCCCGGCAATATTTAGAAAGACATCTTTCTGTGCTAACTTGAAGCCGACACGTTTCTCAAGCACAGCCAGCAGCATGTTCATGCGGCGGATATCGAATCCGGTTGCCGAACGTTGCGGATTGCCGTAAACGGCAGAACTGACAAGTGCCTGTGTTTCTATCAGGAACGGCCTGACTCCTTCGATGGCAGATGCGATGGCTACCCCGCTCATGCCTTCGTGATCTTGCGACAGCAACAGCTCCGACGGGTTGCTGACCTGGCGAAGCCCGTCTTGCCGCATCTCGTAAATACCCAGTTCGGCCGTACTGCCAAAGCGGTTCTTGATGCTGCGCAGGATACGGTACATATAATGCTGGTCCCCCTCAAACTGGAGCACGGTGTCTACGATGTGTTCCAGTACCTTCGGACCGGCAATGCTGCCTTCTTTGTTGATATGCCCGATCAGTAATACCGGAGTATGCGTCTCTTTGGCAAAACGGAGAATGGAGGCCGAGCACTCCCGCACTTGCGCGATACTTCCCGGCGAAGACTCGATGCTTTCGGTGGATATGGTCTGTATGGAGTCGATGATTACCAGGTCCGGACGTGTATTCTTAATGTGCACATAGATCTGCTCCAACGACGTTTCGCACACAATCAGGCAGTCGCTCGACGTTTGTGTCAGTCGGTCTGCGCGGAGCTTCAGTTGCCTTGCACTCTCTTCTCCGGAGATGTAGAGTATCCTGCGTTCGGGCATGTGGAGCACGGTTTGAAGTACCAGAGTCGATTTTCCGATACCCGGTTCGCCACCGATCAGCACCAGTGATCCCGGCACCAGTCCGCCGCCCAGTACCCGGTTCAACTCCTCGTCGTGCATGTCGATGCGGGGTTCCTCGTCCGCTTCGATCTCGTTCAGGGTGACAGGTTTGGCTTTAGGCGATTCGATGCCCGATACCGGACGTTTATTCGGAACCTCCTTGCGTACGATTTCTTCTACATAAGTATTCCACTCGCCACACGAAGGACACTTGCCCACCCATTTGGGTGATTCCTGTCCGCAGTTACTGCATACATAAACGGTTTTCTCTTTTGCCATTGATCTCTTGATAAATAGGTCTCAAAGTTACGCATTTCGTCTTTTTCTGCCAAACAGAATATAGCTTTTGACTTTTGAATGCCGGGAAGCCGTTATTCTTTTGGATAAAGCATCTGGCCGATTGTCAGCGAAATGAACGGATTGCTGACTCAATGTCGCCTATTGGCCAGCTTCGCTGACAAGCTTTGTGCGATAAGATTGCATTCCGGAAATGGAACTTGAATAAATATTCCCAAATAACTGCATATTCCGCATTTCCGTCGTTAGTTTATTCGGTTTTAGGGCTTCAGGTTATTAACTTCGTTGCGGTAAGATGCTAACTTCATAGCGGCAGGATGTTAACTTCGTGACGGCACAATGTTAACTTCGTGCAAGTAGAGTGTCAACTTCCTGCCGGCAGAGGCTTCGTTTCTATTGAATAGAGGTTCCGTTCATACCGATTCCAGCGTCTTTTCGGCTGGTTGGTTTGATGGAGAAGGCAGATTTGGAGTAGCATAAAGAATCTGTTTAGCCTTTCAATTGTATTGAATGATACTATAAAGGATAATCTGCTTTGTTTTTGACGGAATTTTCCGGATATGACAATCAAACAGATAACTGGCTAAACGGTATGGCTGCATTTTTTGCAAGCTCCCTTGGCATTCGTTCGGAAAAACAGATTCTGAGCCTTTATGAATATCATTTAGACAAATCGGTACTTCTGCCTTCCGGCATTCATCTGAAGCATTTGCAGGCGTACTTTGTCCGGTAAGTATCTGTTTTCTGGTAAAAACTATACTTTTATCGCAAAATAATCGCAAAAAGTGATAGATTGAATGAAATTATTCTTATTTTTGCAACATCTTATCAAAATCAAAAGTAGAAACAGAGACAATGATGCATTACTATCCACATACAGTCACATCGATGTGTATCCTGATGATCGGGACACAGGGGACAATGGGGATGACCCTTAGGGGTTAATATATAGTATGATGTGTATCTACGTGATTCACGCTTACAGGAAGTAAGCAAAACTCAATTTTATATTTTATTATTTGTATCAACAAAAGTGGTTTTGTATGCCTTAAGGAGCGTACAAAGCATTCCATTAAATAAGTATCTGCATGAAAGTAATGAAATTCGGCGGAACGTCCGTAGGTTCCGTGAACAGCATTTTAAGCGTAAAGAAAATCGTAGAGTCTGCCGGTGAGCCGGTAATTGTTGTAGTGTCCGCATTGGGCGGGATCACTGACCAGTTGATTAGTACTTCCCGAATGGCCGCCACCGGCGATGCAGCTTACGAAGGGGCATATCGGGAAATAGTACGCCGTCACGAAGAAATGGTAAAGGGAGTGATTCCTGCCGGAGAAACTCAAACTTTGTTGCACTATCAGGTGAATGAATTGCTTGATGAACTGAAAGATATTTTTCAGGGCATTTATCTGATTAAAGACCTTTCCCCGAAAACATCCGATACCATTGTCAGCTATGGTGAACGCCTGTCTTCACTGATTGCGTCGCGGCTGATTCAGGGGGCTGTGTGGTTCGATTCACGCACTTTTATCAAGACAGAAAAGAAACACAATAAGCATACACTGGATACGGAACTGACCAATCGGTTGGTGCGGGAGGCTTTCAAAGAGATTCCACAGGTATCACTCGTACCGGGATTTATTTCTTCTGATAAGGTTTCGGGAGACGTGACCAATCTGGGACGCGGTGGCTCCGACTATACTGCCGCCGTTATTGCCGCAGCCCTCGGTGCCGATAGCTTGGAGATATGGACAGATGTGGATGGCTTTATGACTGCCGATCCGCGGGTGATCAGTACGGCCTACACCATCAGTGAGCTGACCTATGTTGAAGCGACGGAGCTCTGTAACTTCGGTGCAAAAGTGGTTTATCCGCCTACCATCTATCCGGTGTGTCACAAGAATATACCGATTCTGATTAAAAACACATTCAATCCGGATGGGCAGGGAACGGTGATCAAGCAGAATGTAGACCATACGAAGAGCAAGGCCATCAAAGGTATTTCGTCTATCAACGACACGAGCCTGATTACGGTGCAAGGTTTGGGTATGGTGGGGGTGATCGGTGTAAACTACCGCATCTTTAAGGCGTTGGCAAAGAACGGCATCAGTGTGTTCCTCGTTTCGCAGGCTTCCTCAGAGAACAGTACCTCTATCGGCGTGCGTAATGCCGATGCCGATCTGGCTTGTGAGGTGCTGAACGAAGAGTTTGCCAAAGAGATCGAGATGGGTGAGATCTCGCCTATCCAGGCAGAAAAGAACCTGGCTACCGTGGCTATCGTAGGTGAGAATATGAAACATACACCGGGTATTGCCGGAAAGCTGTTCGGCACGCTGGGACGGAATGGTATCAACGTGATTGCCTGTGCGCAGGGAGCGTCCGAAACCAATATATCGTTTGTGGTCGATTCAAAATCACTGCGTAAATCGCTGAACGTGATCCACGACTCTTTCTTCCTCTCGGAATACCAGGTGCTCAACCTCTTTATCTGCGGTGTGGGTACGGTGGGTGGAAGCCTTGTCGAACAGATACGCCAGCAACAGAAGAAACTGATGATGGAGAATGGGCTGAAACTGCATGTGGTGGGTATCATCGATGCGACGAAAGCGATGTTCAGCCGTGCCGGATTCGACTTGGGCAACTATCGTGAGGAGTTGAAAGAGAAAGGAACCGACAGTTCGCTGGACACTATCCGCGAAGAGATTATCGGCATGAACATATTCAACTCAGTATTTGTGGATTGTACGGCCAGTCCGGACATTGCATCTTTGTATAAGGACTTCCTGCAACACAACATCTCTGTGGTGGCGGCCAATAAGATCGCTGCTTCGTCGGCTTACGAGAATTACCGCGAACTGAAGCTGATAGCCCGTCAGCGTGGTGTGAAATATCTGTTTGAAACCAACGTGGGTGCCGGACTTCCGATTATCAATACCATCAATGACTTGATACATAGCGGTGACAAGATCCTGAAAATCGAAGCCGTCCTTTCGGGCACACTGAACTATATCTTCAATAAGATCAGTGCCGATGTGCCTTTCAGCCGTACCATCAAGATGGCGCAGGAGGAACGCTACTCCGAACCTGATCCGCGTATCGACCTTAGTGGCAAGGATGTGATCCGTAAGCTGGTGATCTTGGCCCGCGAAGCCGGATATAAGCTGGAGCAGGAAGAGGTTGAAAAGAACCTGTTTGTGCCGAACGACTTTTTCGAAGGTTCGCTGGAAGACTTCTGGAAGAAGGTACCCAGTCTGGATGCTGACTTCGAAGCCCGTCGCAAGGTGCTCGAAAGCGAGAATAAACATTGGCGTTTCGTTGCCAAGCTGGAAAACGGTAAGGCATCCGTAGGCTTGCAGGAAGTGGACCGCAACCATCCTTTCTACGGACTGGAGGGCAGCAACAACATCATCCTGCTGACTACCGAGCGCTATAAGGAATACCCGATGATGATTCAGGGATACGGTGCGGGTGCCGGAGTGACAGCCGCCGGTGTGTTTGCCGACATCATGAGTATTGCAAACGTATAAAAAGAAGCTTATGAAACACATCATCCTGTTAGGCGATGGAATGGCCGACTGGCCTGTGAAATCGTTGGGAGGCAAGACGCTCCTGCAATATGCAAAAACGCCTTATATGGATAAACTGGCCCGCATGGGACGGGTCGGACGGTTGGTGACCGTAGCCGACGGGTTTCATCCGGGAAGTGAAGTAGCCAACATGTCGGTTTTGGGATACAATCTTCCGCAGGTATACGAGGGGCGCGGGCCGCTCGAGGCCGCCAGTATCGGTGTAGATCTGCAGCCGGGCGAGATGGCGATGCGTTGCAACCTGATTTGTACGGAAGGGGATATCCTGAAGAACCATTCGGCCGGGCATATCACCACGGAAGAGGCGGATGTGTTGATTCAATATCTTCAGGAGAAGTTAGGTGACGACCGGGTGCGGTTTCATACCGGTGTGCAATACCGCCATTTGCTGGTGGTGAAAGGGGGGAACAAGCAGCTGGACTGCACTCCGCCGCACGATGTGCCTTTAAAGCCTTTCCGTCCGCTGATGGTGAAACCGCTGGTGCCGGAGGCCGAAGAGACAGCCGGCTTGCTCAACGAACTGATCCTGAAGTCGCAGGAACTGCTGAAGGATCATCCGCTGAACCTGAAGCGGATGGCCGAAGGCAAGGACCCTGCCAACAGTATCTGGCCGTGGAGTCCGGGTTATCGTCCGCAGATGGAACGTCTGTCCGATACATTTCCGCAAGTGAAGAGGGGAGCCGTAATCTCGGCTGTCGATCTGATCAACGGTATCGGATATTATGCCGGACTGCGCCGCATCGCGGTGGAAGGGGCGACGGGACTGTACGACACCAACTATGAGAATAAGGTAGCCGCCGCATTGGAAGCCTTGAGGACGGATGACTTTGTCTATCTGCACATCGAAGCCAGTGACGAAGCCGGTCACGAAGGTGACGTGGCACTGAAGTTGCGGACCATCGAGAACCTGGACAGCCGTGCCGTAGGCCCTGTCTACGAGGCGGTGAAGGATTGGGACGAACCGGTGGCCATCGCCGTATTGCCCGACCATCCCACTCCTTGCGAGCTGCGCACGCATACTAATGAACCGGTACCGTTTTTCATCTGGTATCCGGGCATCGAACCGGACAGTGTGCAGACTTTCGATGAAATGGCAGCAGTGGAGGGCAGCTACGGACTGATGAAGGAGGATGAGTTTATTAAAGAGTTTATGAATCATTAGCGAATACGGTTCACCACAGAGGACACTGAGGACACAGAGTTTTAATCTCTTGCTTTTCAGTGTATTTAAGAGAAAGATATTCTCTGTGTCCTCTGTGGTGAGTTCAAAACCATAACAAAAGTATCTATGAAATATTATAGCACAAACAAGCAGGCACCGCTTGCTTCACTTGAAGAAGCAGTGGTAAAAGGGCTTGCTTCCGATAAGGGCTTATTTATGCCCATGACCATCCGGCATTTGCCGCAGGAGTTTTACGACGAGATAGACAGCCTTTCTTTTCAGGAGATCGCATATCGGGTGGCGGATGCCTTTTTTGGCGAAGATGTCCCGACGGAAATATTGAAAGAGATCGTTTATGACACATTGAACTTTGATGTTCCGCTGGTACAGGTTAAGGACAACATCTACTCACTGGAGCTTTTCCACGGTCCCACGCTTGCCTTTAAGGATGTGGGCGGACGGTTTATGGCCCGTTTGCTGAGCTACTTTATCCGCAAGGAAGGCAGGAAGCAGGTGAATGTGCTGGTGGCTACCTCCGGAGATACGGGCAGTGCCGTGGCCAATGGCTTTCTGGGAGTGGAAGGCATCCATGTGTATGTGCTCTATCCGAAGGGAAAGGTGAGTGAGATACAAGAAAAACAGTTCACTACGCTGGGGCAGAACATCACGGCACTCGAAGTGGACGGCACTTTCGACGACTGTCAGGCGCTGGTGAAAGCGGCCTTTATGGATAGTGAACTGAACGAGCGGTTGTTGCTGACTTCGGCCAACTCCATCAATGTGGCCCGTTTCCTGCCGCAGGCTTTCTATTACTTCTACGCTTACGCACAGTTGAAACGGGCGGGACGGGCAGCGAATGCCGTCATCTGCGTGCCGAGCGGAAACTTCGGAAACATTACGGCAGGCTTGTTCGGTAAGAAGATGGGGTTGCCCATCCGGCGTTTTATCGCTGCCAATAACAGGAATGACATTTTCTATCAATACTTGCAGACGGGGCAGTACAATCCTTGTCCGTCGGTTGCTACCATTGCCAATGCGATGGATGTGGGCGACCCGAGTAACTTTGCCCGTGTACTCGATCTGTATGGTGACTCGCATGCGGCTGTCGCAGCCGAGATTTCCGGTGCGACGTATACCGACGGGCAGATCCGTGAGACTGTGAAAACCGTATGGCAGGAGACCGGCTATCTGCTCGATCCCCACGGTGCATGCGGCTTCCGTGCCTTGGAAGAGGGCTTGCAGCCGGGTGAGACAGGTGTTTTCCTGGAGACGGCCCATCCGGCAAAATTCTTGCAGACGGTTGAGGCCATCATCGGTACTGAGGTCGAGATACCTGCCAAGCTCCGGGCATTTATGAAAGGTGAGAAGCAAAGCTTGCCGATGACGAAGGAGTTTGCCGATTTCAAGAGCTACCTGCTGGGCAGGTAGAAACTCACCCCTAAGGGCACAGGGTGACACATGAGGGCACAGGGTGACGCAGACGATTTATGTCATGGATTATTGACGTGAATACTCTGTGCCGCTCTGTGCCTTCGGTGGTGAAATATGCTTTTTCCCCCGCCGCCGGCTTTTCCCCCGGATTCGCTTCCGCGCGCACGCGGTTTTTTTTCGTTCCACATGCGGGTGAAAGTCGGTTCTTGTGTAAAACTAAATAACTGGAATCCGCTTCCCGCTCCAGGCTTTATCGCCCTCCTTTTCCCGAACTTTCCGCCGCCTCTTTTGTTGTACCCCAATAAAACCTAACCCCTCGTGTATGATGAAGAATAAAAAAGTGGAGGCCAATCTGAGCATGGTGGTGTCCAAAACCTTTAGCGGATTGAATATGAATGCGTTGAAATACCTGCTTCCCGTGTGGGTCAGCCCTCTTTCGGGAGTGGCCCTCCGGTGCGTGTTTGCCGCCGTTGCTTTCTGGATCATCGGAATGTTTGTCAAGCCCGAGACTTCTACCCGCAAAGAAAAGATCTACCTTTTCCTCCTTGGTGCGTTGGGCATTTACGGTTTTATGTTTCTCTATCTGGTGGGGCTGAGTAAGACGACCCCCGTCTCCAGTTCCATTTTCACCAGTCTCCAGCCCATTTGGGTGTTTGTCATCGCCGTCGTCTTCTTCAAAGAGAAAATCAGCGTCCTGAAGGTTGCCGGCATCTCCCTCGGACTCGGCGGGGCCATCCTCTGTATCCTGGCACAAAAGAGTGACGACTTGGCTTCGGACGCCCTGACGGGGAACGTGCTGTGCCTGTTGAGTTCGATTGCCTATGCCATCTATCTGGTGGCGAGCAACCGTATCCTGAAATCGGTCGGGATGTTTACGGTGCTGAAGTATACCTTTGCCGGAGCGGCCTTTTCGAGCATTCTGGTCTCTGCCATCACCGGTTTTCACGCACCGGTATTTTCCGGACCGGTGCATTGGTTTCCGTTGTCTGTTCTCCTGTTCGTCCTAATTTTCCCTACGGTCGTCAGTTATCTGCTGGTGCCCATAGGACTGAAATATCTGAAGACTACCGTAGTTGCCATTTATGGTTATCTGATTCTGATGGTGGCCACCATCGTTTCCCTGTTGGTCGGGCAGGACCGCTTCAGCTGGGCGCAGACCATTGCCATCGGCATGATATGCATCAGTGTCTATCTGGTCGAGGTGGCGGAAACGAAGGAGAAACCTCTCAGTAATTCAGATAAACCAGGTAGTCTCCCTCCGCATGGATCGTGAATTCGTCACCTGTCGCCTCGTTCAGTGTCCCTTGCCACCAGTTGTCGAAGTCGCTGAGCGGGTATACCAATCCCTCTCCTCTGAGTCCGGTGGCACCGAAGTTAAAGACAGAGACCTGTTGTCCGGGGCGTGATTTGAAAGTGTTCCGTCCCGATGCGGGGACGAACATGCCATGATCGGTCAGCATCGTCACCTGTGCTCCCACCTTCATATAATCCACCAGCAGGCTGATGTTTCCCAATGTATGGTCTTCCCGTTTGCCGGTTGCACCTACAAGGATGATCACCTTCTTGCCTTGGTCCAGCAGGAAATGGACCGCTTTGGTCTGATCGTTCGTCTCCTGGTCGTCTATCTGATGGAATATTTCCCTGAAACGGTCTTTATTCTCCGCCGAGAGGGAGTCCCCGTCACCGATGATGGCATTCGGGATGAATCCCCGGCGGATGTGTTCATCGGCCGATCCGTCACAGCATACCACATAGGGAGCCATGATCAGCATGGTTTCGGGCATGGAGTGGGTTGGATATTCGCCGTTGCCCAGTATCACGGCATCCATATCGATATCATTTACTTTCATAGTGCATCATTTGTTTCCATTTAAAGTAGCCAAAGATAGCAATTATTGAGTAAAGTCCGTAAAGGGCGGATGTGAAATAAAGCTCTTTGTAGATGTAGAGTCCGCAGCATACCACGTCGACCAGTATCCATGCCCACCATTGTTCTACGTATTTGCGCGCCAGCATCCACATGCCGATGATGCTCAGTGCCGTGGTAAACGAATCGAGCCAGGGTACGTTGCTGTCCGTGAACCGGATCAGTATCCAGGCAATGCCGAGGAAGGCTGCTAAGAATACCGCGGTCAGCGGAAGATACCTTTTCAGCGGAGTATGTGTGATGGGGAGTTCGGCTTTCGACTCCCGGCCGGCACCCCGCATCCAGACAATCCATCCGTAAACGGCCGCCAGCAGATAGTAGATGTTGATTCCGAAGTCGGCATACAGTCCCGCCCGGTAGTAGACGAAGATGTAGATGGCAGGCATGATGATGCCCGCTATCCAAAGGTAAATGCTGGCACGGTATTCCAGCCAGAGATAAATCAGCCCGATCAGGGTGCCTGTGATTTCGAGGTAGTTCATGGCTTAAAAGCGGATGGAAATGTTACCCATTACATTCGTTCCGGCCTGTGCGGCGTAGCCGGCATAGTTGTAGCGCTCTACCTCTCCTTTTACTATTTTATAACCGCTGCCTGCATATCCGTTGTTTTCGTACTCGGCATTGAAGAGGTTGTAGATGGTGAATCCTGCCGTAACCGACTTTACGTGAGGGAGCTTGAAGGTGTAAGCCAGGTTGAGGTTGCTCACGAAATAGGTGTCCAGCGTCTGGTCAGCCTGTCTGGCATTGCTCATGTACTGCTTGCTGACGTATTGTGATTGCAAGGCGACCTCGAATCCCCGGTAGCTGAACGAGAAGCGGTTGTTCAGGATCAGGTCCGGCGAGAAGGCAATCGGTGTATTTCCGTGGCTGACCTCGATCGGATTCTTCCATTCGTCTTCATACAGTTTTTCGGTGAAGTTCTTCACCCGGTTTTTGCTCAGTGTACCATTGATGTCCCACTGGAACCATTGGCAGGGCTTCACACCCAGCATCAGTTCCATTCCCATCCGGTAACTGTCGGGCACGTTGCGCGCCATAGCCTCGCCTATCTCGTTCAGCTCTCCGGTCAGTACCAACTGGTCTTTGTAGTCCATATAATAGAAGTTGGCCCCGGCGCTCAGCCAAGTGTTCCGGTAGGTATATCCTAACTCATAGTCGAGTAGTTTTTCCGCCTTTGGATACTCGTCCGCGTTGCCGTCGGTATAGTTGTTCCGTGTAGGTTCTTTCTGGGCGATGGAGAACGATGCGTAAACCCGGTTGTTGGCGTCTATGTCCCAGTTCAGCCCGGCTTTCGGGTTGAAAAAGTTGAAGTGATCGTTTACCGCCAGTTTTTGCAGGGCGTCCGCGTTGTAGTCAAACTTATCGTTGTCGCCGTTTATCTTATAGTTGATGTAGCGGTATTGCAGGTCGGCGTACGCATTGAGCCCCGCCACCAGATTATAGTTGGCTTTCAGATAGAGGTTGCCGTCCGTCTTCTTCGCTTTATTCCGGTAATATTCGTGGTCGGGGAGCAGTTCGCCGATGTAGTTTTTCACCCAGATCACCCGTCCGAAGTGCCATCCGTCATAATGGTTCAGCGCACCTCCCAGTGAAGCGTTCAGCTTTCCGTTCTGGTAATTTACCGAGAACACGCCGCCACCGAAGTGGTTGTCCATTTTCTTCTGGCGGATCAGGTCGCTCTTGTCCACCTCTTTGCCGTCGTGCATGAAAGGTGGCAGGCGATACTCCTTCAGTGTCCGGTCCTCCTTATACTCCTGATAATATCCGTCTCCTTTCGTATAATGGAGTGCTGCGTTCAGGTTCCATTCCGGCGAGAAAGTGTGGTTCAGCAAGAGCTGGTAGTTCATTTGCAGATAGTTGTCCGTCTGGTCTTTGTAGAAACGGATGTTGCCGTCATCATCCGTGTACATGCCGCACGAGTTGAAACGTCGTCCGTACTTCTCCATTTCTTCCTTGCTGGCATAATTCCAGGCATGATACGTTTTCTCTTTTCCGCCGAAAGTGATGAACTTCACCGAAGTGTTGTCGGCGAAATATCCCCCCTGTGCATAAAAAGAATAAAGGTCTACCGAAGCCCGGTCGATGTATCCGTCCGTACCGATGTTGGACAGGCGGGCATCGAAGGCCCAATGGTCGTTCAACAGTCCGGTACCGAATTTTACCGTTTCTTTGTGCGCATTGAAGGTTCCGTACGAAGCATTCAGTTCGGCATATGGCTTCATCGAAATCCCCTCCGTCTGCATATTCACGCTGGCACCGAAAGCACCGGCACCGTTGGTCGAAGTTCCCGCACCGCGTTGCACCTGTATATCCTTCACCGATGAGGCAAAGTCGGGCATGTTCACCCAGAAAAGCGTATGGCTTTCGGCATCGTTCATCGGAATGCCGTTGGCGGTGATGTTGATACGTGTCCCGTCCGTTCCGCGCACACGCAGGGTGGTATAGCCGATGCCTGCCCCCGCATCACTGGTGGTCAGTGCCGAAGGTGTCATACTGAGCAGATACGGGATATCTTGCCCGAAGTTCTGCTTTTTGAGTTCCTCTTTCGACACGTTGGTAAATGCTACGGGAGTCTTCGAAGTGGCACGTGTGGATACTACCTGCACCTCTTGCAGGTTTACTACTTTCAAGCTGTCTGTCTCGCCCGCTTGCGCGAAGACGCTTGCTCCGGCTATCAGACAGCCGGCAAAAATCATCTTTTTCATGTTGCTAATTTATTTTTCTCTACGCCGGCATTACCCGGATCAGGTCAAAGGGTATGTTCTCAGCCCGTCATGTTAAGGCACCCCTACTCAGTGAATCGGTGGCAAATTTACGCTTTTTGGGCGTGTTAAGCAAGAAACACTTCGCTATTTGATAAAAACATTGTAGCTTTGTCTGCTGTTATTAAATGAAAAACTTCTAAAATTGTACTATTATGCTACTATTCTTTCAAGCCGCGCAACAAGTGGCAGACTCTCTGCAGGTGGCGGCCGATAAGCTTGATCAGGCCATTGCACAGGCCGATGGACTGGATAAACTGGCTCTGGTTACCCAGCAGTTGATCGATTCGGGTATACAGGCCGGAGGCCACATCCTGAAGGCTGTGATTGTCTTTCTGGTCGGACGTTTTCTGATCCGGATGCTGAACCGACTTGTAAGGCGTCTTATGGATAAGAGAAATGTCGATATCAGTATCAAAACTTTTGTAAAGAGCCTCGTTAATATCCTTCTCACCGTATTGCTGATTATTTCCGTGGTAGGTGCATTAGGAGTGGAAACCACTTCGTTCGCCGCTCTGCTGGCTTCTGCCGGTGTGGCTGTCGGTATGGCTCTTTCGGGCAATCTGCAGAACTTTGCCGGCGGACTGGTCATCCTGCTGTTCAAGCCTTATAAGGTGGGCGACTGGATAGATGCACAGAACGTTTCCGGTACTGTCAAGGAAATCCAGATCTTCCACACTATCCTGACCACTGCCGACAATAAATTGATTTATGTTCCGAACGGTGCACTGAGCAGTGGGGTCGTGACTAATTACAGCAATCAGACAACCCGGCGGGTAGAGTGGATTGTCGGTGTGGATTACGGTGAAGATTATAATAAGGTTGAGAAGGTGGTACGTGAGGTGCTGGCTGCCGATAAGCGTATCCTGGATGATCCTGCTCCCTTTATAGCTCTCCATGCCCTGGATGCGAGCAGTGTGAACGTGGTGGCCCGTGTCTGGGTGAACAGTGCCGATTATTGGGGAGTGTATTTCGATATTAACAAGGCGATCTATGCTACATTCAACGAACAAGGCATTAACTTCCCCTTCCCTCAACTCACAGTTCATCAGGCACCCAACTGATAACTCATGCAAAAAGGGTGGCTACTTCGTCGGAGGTAACCACCCTTTTTCAAGATTTATATTTAACCGATTAACACACTCCAAAATCTTCTGTCGGATCATACGTGTTGTCTGTGATGCCTAACAGATGGTTTATCTCTCTCCGCTTATCCAAATCCTTGAAATAGGTTTCTACCACTTTGTAAAGATCGAAACTGAATGTAGATCCGGCTGCCATATCCAATGACTCTACCATCTGTTCTACTGCCTGGTGGATTCTTTCTTGATCGATCAGGTGCAGCTCATTACTGTGAATAAGATATTTTTCCATAACCGTTGTTGTTTTAAATTTCTACAGATAAAACATTCTGAAAGAGTATAAGGTTCAATCTGTTTTTTCTTATCTTTGCGGTCTCTGTATTTTGCCTTAAATCTTTAAGTGGGGAATATTCGATAATGAATCAGTTCTTAGACTTTGACCAGAAACTGTATGCAGAACTTCGTAAAGGTAGCGAGCATGCTTTCGTTACTGTTTTCCGGCAGTACAATCGCTTGTTGTATGCATTGGCCTATCGGTATTTCAAATCCGGTGAAGAAGCCGAAGATGCCGTACAATACACCTTTATGAAACTGTGGGAACAGCGGGAAAGGTTTGACTTTCAGTCCGGAATCCGGAGTTTATTATTTACTATTTTAAAGAACTACATACTGAATGAATTACGACATCGTAACCTTGTTTTCGAGAAACACTATGAAATGGCCCAGAAAGACGAAGAAGCCGATGATGGTTTCCTGAAAGATTTCGAGGATAAAGACTTCAGGGAGCATCTCCGGGCTGCTATCGGCAAACTCCCCCCTCAAAAGCAAAGAATATGCCGTTTGAAAATAGAGAAAGGGCTTTCCAATCAGGAAATAGCGGACGAGATGCACATCACGGTTCCTACCGTAAAATCACATTATACCCAGGCCATTAAGATACTTCGTGCAGAAATAGAATCGTTGATTGTATTACTTCATGTATTGTGGATTCATTTTTTAGGGTGAGTGTCAACTCATACTTTTAAGTTGGTGAAGTGTTTTTATTAGTAGATAAAGAAAAGTAGAAATGAAAATAGATGATGCGATTATAGATAAGGTGCTCAATAATGAAGCTTCTGCAGAGGAGGCCGGAAAGGTGGCGGAATGGTTTGCTACAGAGAAAGGTAGCCGCTATCTGTCGGAACGGCTGGAAAATGAATCTTTGCGGTTGACGGAAGAGCAGGCCTTGGATTGGCTGGACCATCCGGTGCCGGAAGAACGGATGCGGCAACGCTTTATGGGAGAGATCAAACCACAGAAAAAAACAATATCTTATCGTCGCGGACTGATAGCGGCGGCCGTGTTGATCCCTTTCCTTTTTCTCAGTTTGTCGCTTTGGTTTCTGGCCGACAGAACCGGTGTATTCTCTGCTACGGAGTATGCTGAACTGAAGGTTCCTTGCGGTGAACAGATGCAGGTTGTTTTGCAGGATGGCACGGTCGTACAGTTGAACTCGGATACTCGTTTGCGATATCCCAAACAATTTGGGCTGTTCAATCGTAGTGTTGAGCTGTGGGGAGAAGGTTATTTTGTGGTAGCCAAAGAAAAGAACCGTCCGTTTATTGTTGATCTGAAGGGAATCGAGGTGAAGGTGACCGGAACCAAATTTAATGTGAAGGCATATCCTGCAGAGCAGAATGTATGGGTGACACTGGAAGAGGGCGGAGTTCTGCTAAAGGATTCGAAGCATAAGGAGTACCCTCTTGTACCCGGTCAAAGTGCGGAATATAATAGAAAGTCCGGACGTTGCCAGATATCCGAACCGGAAGATATGAACCAGATCTCTTCCTGGCGTTCCAATAGCCTGAACTTTTATCTCACTCCGCTGAAAGAGATCATAAAAGTGATGGAACGGCAGTATGATGTTCATTTCATAGTGCGTGATTCTACTTTATTGAATAACAGGTTTACTCTGTCTACCAGCAAAGTGAACGTTGATGATGTATTGCGTGATTTGGAGGCGGTTTCATGGATACGTTTCTCACAAACAGAAGACGGGGTGTTCGAAGTCTTGAAGAAAGAATAGATGGATTTCATCATTCCCATATAGATAGATGCAGACCAGACAAAAGGGACTGCATCTATTTTTTTAGATGTACTCTGAAACAGAAGACTCATACTTTCTTTCGGATGAGGTGTTAGCTTATGTGTACTAAAAAGGTCTTTCAGAATATTTATTTTGAGTATGAACCAGATGTCTGTACATAAAGATATCACAATGATTATGTGTTTATATGAAGTATTTGTTTACTTTGTTGATGGCCTGTCTCCCGTTTTCCTTTACTCATGGGATTAAGAGCCATCCATCTTTTCTAAGTTCGTCCGGACGATGGGTAGTTTGGTCCGAAAAACCTGCTGCATCCTGGCAGGATGCATTCGTTACCGGTAATGGAAGTCATGGAACAATGGTGATGGGACAGCCGGGAGAAGAAAGGATTATCTGTGTCCACGAAGAATTATTTATAAGGGGATGGGACCGCAATAAAGTGGCGGTTCCTTGCACCGCTTCTTTGCTCCCGCAAGTACGAAGTCTGATGGAATCAGGAAAAAGTGATGCCGCGGATGCGTTGATGACGAGCGAAGCGGACCGTCAGTTGGTTGCCATGGGAGCCCGCCAACGTTGGCCTTTGATTCCTCATCCGGCTTTCGACCTGTGTATCCGGCATACGGGTATACCTTTACAAACCGAAAAACAGTATAGAAGGCAGCTCGACCTGGAGACTGGAGAAGTGCTCACTTCCTGGTACGAAAACGGGAAGGTGACGGAATCTGTGTTCTCGTCCAGGGAGCATAATGTGAATGTGGTCCGCTTGAAAGCCGATGAGTGTAATAAGATGAATCTGGTGCTGAGTCTGAAAGAGACTCCTGGACGTGAAGGCATGCACTTTGAACATAACTTGGACAGTGCTTTTTCATCGGTGAAAGCAGAAGCCGTGTCGGGTTGGTTATCCTATCGTGCCGGCTATAAATATGATGCCGGCGGCTATGAAGGGTTAGCCCGTGTGACGGTTAAGGGAGGAAGTATGACGGCTGAAGGAGATTCTCTACGGATAACGGACGCTGAAGAGGTGTTGGTGCTCATTAGGATCACTCCTCTGGAGGAGGCCCGTTTATCCGTGCGTTCGTCCGTACAAAAAGAACTGTCGGGTTTGCCGCTTGATTATGGCAAATTGCTGAAACCTCATAGCCGGATACATGGGGAAATGTTCCGTCGCATGCAGTTGGATCTGGGATGTTCGTCCGACTGGAAGACCGTTCCGACTGAGAAAATGCTTTCGACGATTCACGAATGTGGGGTTACTCCTTTGTTTTTGGAGCAGATTCACGCAATGGGCCGTTATCTCTTGATTTCTTCGTCCGGCAAATATCCGCCTCCCTTACAAGGAATTTGGGGAGGAGGCTGGAAACCCGGATGGATTGGCGGATTTGTCTGGGATTCAAATATTAATCTGGCTATTTCGGCAGCATCTATGGGCAACTTGCACGAATGTGCGGAGTCTTATATTGGATATGTCGAAAATCTATTGCCGGGTTGGAGACTGAATGCGAAAAACTACTTGGGATGCCGGGGCTTTCTTGTAGCCCATTACAATGATCCGGAAAACGGATATCTGACCCATTTCGGAAGATCTTTCCCCTGGATGTTCTGGGCAGGTGGGGCCGGTTGGAATATACGGCCATTCTACGAGTATGCTATGCTGACCGGTAACGAGACCTTCCTAAAAGAACACGTATTCCCCCTCTATCGGGAGATGGCCGGTTTTTATGAAGATTATCTTATTATGGGCTGTGACAGCCTTTATCATATCTGTCCGAGTGTTTCACCGGAAAACGCACCTCCCGGAACTGATACCTGGCTGAGCAAAGATGCTACGATGGATGTTGCCATTGCCAGAGAAGTGTTTGATCTGCTTCTGGAGATGGGGCATAAGTTCCATGTGGATAAGAAAGAACTGGAACGGTGGAGTCACTACCTGCAACACTTGCCGGCTTATCGGATAAATAACGATGGAGCATTGGCCGAATGGATTGATCCCTGTTATCCGGATGTGTATAACCACAGACATCTTTCACACTTATATCCGGTGTTTCCCGGTTCCCGGTTGGGTAAGTCAAAAGGAGATCCCCGTCTTATTAAAGCAGCAGGTATAGCTTTGGACAAACGTTTTGCCTTCGATACCGGTTCGGCCCATGGACTAATCCATGTAGCACTACAGGCTGTACGGCTGGGCGATATAGAGAAAGTGAAGACCAATCTGGATCGCTTTTGCCGCCGCCATTATTTATATGACGGACTGGTTACCTCGCATGATCCCGAACATCAGGTTTACAATCTGGATGCGGTTCTGAGTTTTCCGCGTCTTTTGATGGAAATGCTGGTTTATACGGAAGAGGGGAAAATAGAACTACTGCCGGCTTGGCCCCATGAATATGCCGATGGCTGCATAAAAGGGATACAGGTGTACGGTGGACACACATTGGATATTACGTGGAAATCCGGACAGCTGGTGGAAGCCGTCCTGCATGCACGGCAAAACGAGTCCTATGAAGTAGCTTATGGGGATCGGAGAACACGATTACAGCTACGTGAAGGCAAGGCTTATCATTTCTCTGCACATTTTTTTGCAGAAAAATGAAAATGACACTCATACCTTCTTTGGGATGGTGTGTTAGCCTATATAGAAAGGCCTTTTTATAAATCATAAAAATAACTAATTTAATACTGTATGAAATGAAAACAAGAACCAGAACGAAAATGCTGTTGCTCTTAGGAGTTCTTTTATTTGGCTTCACTGTTTCGGCATGGTCACAAAAAGTTTCTTTAAATTTTAATAATGAGAGGGTAGAGAAGGTACTGTCTTCTATAAAAAGCCAGACAGGGTTAGGGCTGGTGTTCAGCGATCAGTTGATCGACGTAAACCGTAAAGTATCCATTCAGTTGAAAGATGCCACTCTGGAGGATGCGTTGACAAAACTATTGGCAGGAACGAAAGTTACTTTTGAGGTAAGAAATAATAAGATTTATTTTATTGAAAAGAAAACGGACCAACAACCCGGTTCCCGGAAGAAGAAGGTATCTGGAGTAGTGAAGGACGCTATGGGGGAACCTGTCATCGGAGCCAATGTTGTTGAAAAAGGAGCAGGCACCAATGGGGTGATAACAAATCTGGATGGGGAGTTTACGCTGGAAGTTCCGGAGAATGCTTCTTTGACTGTCAGTTACATCGGCTATCTGCAACAAGATGTTTCGACAAAAGGGAAGGATGCGTTTAACATCATTCTGAAGGAGGATACCAAAACCCTGGAAGAGGTGGTAGTTGTGGGATACGGTGTTCAGAAGAAAGTGAATCTGACGGGAGCAGTTGCTGCTGTCGATTCCAAATCATTGCAAAACCGTCCGGTGACTAACGTATCGAATGCCATCCAAGGGTTATTGCCCGGTGTGACTGTCATTTCCGGAACCGGACAGCCGGGAAGTGACAATACAACCATTCGTGTGCGTGGTGTCGGGACTTTAAATAACTCTAATCCGATGTATGTTGTGGATGGTTTACCCGTATCCAGTATCAATGAGGTAGATCCCAGCGATATCGAGAATATCTCAGTACTGAAAGATGCTTCTTCAGCAGCTATTTACGGTTCACGTGCGGCAAATGGAGTTATCCTGATTACTACTAAAAAGGGAGGTGATAAAGCACCTACTTTACGTTATGACGGCTATGTGGGCTGGCAGAAACCTACAGCTCTTCCCGAATATCTTCATTCATGGGAATACGCAAAGCTGTACAATAAAGCCATGGTTAATGAAGGTAAGAAACCTATTTATACGGACGAAGAGATTGAAAAGTTCAGAAACGGTTCGGATCCTGACAACTATCCCGATACGGATTGGCAGGGGCTATTCTACAAAACCGGTTTGCAACACAGCCACCGTGCCGAGATTTCGGGAGGTACGGATAAGATGACTTATATGTTCTCTGCCGGTTATCTGGGACAGGACGGTATTATCGATATTGCTAAATACGATCGCTATTCGGTACGGGGTAATATGAATGCCAAGATGGGAAAGTTTACAGCAGGAATGAACCTTTCCTTCACGTATGGTGAGGCACAGGAACCTGTGAGTGGTTTTACCGGTGAGATGTCTAATATCTTTTCACAAATCAACCAGATCGCCCCTTTTATTCCTTATAAATATTCAAACGGATATTATGGATATGCCAATGACGGTAACCCGTTGGCTTTTATCGAGGAAGGCAATTTGCGTACTACCAAGCAACACATCACCAGGGCCATCGGAAATGTGAGCTATGAACCGGTCAAGGGATTGAAGATTCAGGAAATCGTGGGTTATGAATATAAATCGATCTCCGACGAGAAGTTTATTAAAGATATCCAGTATTATAACTGGAAAACAGGAGAGCCTACAAAATATCAGGGACCTAACAGTCAGACTGATGAACGTAAGAATGGGCTGAAATTGAATTTACAGACACTGGTCAGTTATAACAATACGTTTGGCAAACATACTGTAGGTGCACTGGCGGGATACGAACAGGAATATTATCGTGAGGACTGGACTAAGGGATACCGGAAAAACTTCTTGAACAATGATCTTTGGGAATTGAATGCCGGTTCACCTGATGGACAGACAGCCAATGGCTCAGCCAATGAATACGCATTGCGTTCATTCTTTGGGCGTCTGACCTACGACTATGACAATCGCTATTTGGTAGAGGCAAATATCCGTCGTGACGGAACTTCACGCATCTTTAAAGACTCCCGTTGGGGTGTGTTCCCCTCTTTCTCGGGAGCATGGCGAATCATCAATGAACCGTTTATGGAAGGAACCCGCAATGTACTGTCCGATCTGAAGTTGCGTGGAGGTTGGGGCATTCTGGGCAATCAGGCTATTTCTTACTATTCTTATCAATCTGTACTTGATCAAGCCAACTATTCCTTCGGCGGAACAGTTGTACAGGGAGTGGCTCCGGTAGATGGTGCTAACCGTAACCTTGTTTGGGAGACCACAGAAACATTGAACTTCGGACTTGATATGGGATTCTTGGGCAATCAGTACACTTTGTCTATTGAAGGATACCGTAAACTGACTTATGACATTCTGATGAAATTGCCGGTGAGCACCTTGTACGGTCTGAATGCTCCTTACCAGAATGCAGGTAAAGTAAAAAATACCGGTTTTGAAATGACTGCAGGCTATAAACTGAATACTCATGGCTGGAACTTCCAGGTGTCGGCTAATGCTGCATATAACAAGAATGAAGTACTTGACCTGAAGAATGGCGGAGCACGCATCTGGAGCGGTAAGTATTTTAATCAGGAAGGTTATGCCATCAATTCTATCGGAGGATATATTGCGGAAGGACTTTTCAAAACTGAAGAAGAGGTTGCCAATAGCGCTACGATACCCGGTACCGAAACTGCACCCGGTGACATCAAATACCGTGATATCAATAATGATGGAAAAATTGACGGAGAGGATCGTGTTTATATCGGTAATACAATGCCTAAGTGGACTTTCGGGCTGAATCTGTTTGCCGAATGGAAAGGGTTTGATGCTACTTTCCTGTTCCAGGGAGCTGCTGATGTACAAGGGTATCTTGCAGGCCCCGGTGTAGTGGGCGAAATGATCGGAGCAAAAGGTAAGCCGTCTTATATGTACCGTGACTGTTGGGATGCCGAAACCAATCCGAATGGAAAATTCCCGAGAGCATTCTCATCTTATCGGCAGAACAATAGTATCTATAATCCTTCCTCCTTCTGGATTGTCAATTCTTCTTATTTGCGCCTGAAGAACTTCCAATTGGGATATACACTGCCCAAAGAATGGTGTAATGTGATGGGGATTTCGAGAATCAGGGTCTACTATAGTGGGCAGAATCTGCTGACTTTTACCAAGTTTGATAAAGGCTTCGATCCGGAATCACCCGAAGGAGGAAGTTCCTATCCACAGGTCAAGACAAATACTTTTGGTTTAAACATAACTTTTTGATAGATGATAGATATGAAAAAGATAATATACAGCTTTTTGTTTGCTGCTCTGTTTTCGGCATGCAGCACCGATTTTCTGGATCGAAACCCACTGGACAAACCTTCGAATGAAGCTTTCTGGAGAACTGAGAAAGATGCGATGGCAGCGGCTACGGGTTGCTACAACGGGTGGTTCTCAATGGATGAAGTAATTTATGCCGATTGTGCGTCGGACAATTCTTACAATCCTTTCACTTGGGAAGGATGGGCAGTGCAGGCCGCCGGAACTGCGACTCCGATTGATCCGGGTTATAGTTATATGGGATATGGCAATATGGTACGTTATAATAATTTTCTGGAAAATATTCACCGTCCCGAAATGAACGAAGACCTGCGTAAACGTCTGACTGCCGAGGTACGCTTTTTGCGTGCGTGGGACTACTTCCAGAAAGTAACTCACTATGGTGATGTACCTTTGGTGACCACTGTTCTTGATATTAAAGAAGCCAATTTACCACGTACGGAGAAAGCAAAGGTGGTTCAGTTTATTTTGGATGAACTGAAGGACATTGCTTCGGAACTCCCTGAGTCTTATTCCGGCAGTGATGTAGGACGTATCACCCGTGGGGCTGCTTTAACGCTAAAAGCCCGTATGGAGTTGTTCGAACATCAATATGCCGACTGTCTGGCTACTTGTCAAGAAGTGATGGGGTTGGGGTATCAGCTATTTCCGGATTACAAAGGATTGTTTAAAATAGCCAATGAAAATAATTCAGAAGTCATTCTGGATGTTCAGTATGTAGAAAGCCTTTACGGGACCGGGGTGCTGGGAGTATTGCCTCCTGCCAGTGTCGGTGGTTGGTGTTCCATCAATCCTACCCAGTCGTTGGTAGATGCCTTTGAGTGTGAAGATGGAAAGACGATCGACGAATCCGAAGTATATGATCCGAAAGAGCCTTATCTGCATAGAGACCCCCGTCTGGCTGCTACCATATTGGCTCCGGGAAATCTTTACGGTGGAAAGCGTTATGACCCTATCGATGTGAAGGACCCGAATGGGGATTATTATGCTCCTTACGGACGTTCAAAAACAGGATATCTGCTTCGTAAATATGTGGACGATTTATCTGATTATGCCGATATGTGGGATTGCGGTATGAATGCTATTGTGATGCGATATGCTGAAGTTTTGTTAATGTATGCCGAATGTAAAGTTGAATTGAATCAAATTGATGATTCTGTATATGATCTGCTGGATGAGATACGTACCCGTGCTCAAATGCCGGCTGTAGACAGAGCACGTTATACCGGTCAGGAGAAACTGCGTGAATTGGTCAGGAGAGAAAGACGCGTAGAGCTTGCTATGGAAGGACTGCGGTGGTTCGATATTTGCCGTTGGAAGATTGGTGAGGAAGTATTGAATGGCAATGTGTATGGTTGCCTGTTGGGGACAGTTGATCCTGAGACCGGTGCTCTCTCACTGACCAATGAACGTATTTTTGTGGAGAAACGGAAGTTCGATCCGGCTAAGAATTATCTGTGGCCCATTCCACAGAGTGTGATTGACGCTACGCCTGCGATTGTACAGAATCCCAATTATTGATTTGGATGGGGAACTTTGAATACTTATATACAAAGAGTGCAATATTATTGTTTGCACTCTTTGTTAATACAGGTGTTTACTCGAATTGTGTTGAATTATGTCCGTCGGGTAGGGAAATTCATGTGTCTTCTTCGCGTGGCAATCAATCTTTTGACAAAATGGGAGGACTACCTGTGTCGTTAAAGGAGGATTGCCGGGGTAAAAGACGTAAGGGTATGATAACTTCTTGTCCGGCCCCTATTGAGTTTGAAGCGAAAGGATTACAAATGATTAAAATTTTTTGTGAAGATGAAAAGGTTGTTTTATAGGATTATTTTTTCTTGTTTAGTGGTTCTGTTTCCACTTTCTCTGCTTTATGCGGGGGAAGTGGAGACAAGAATTTCGCTGAACATGAATCTTGGTTGGGCCTTTCACCGCGGGGATATTGTAAATGGTGAATATCCTGATTTGGATGATTCCGGCTGGATAGCCGCTACCCTTCCTCACATTATGCAATTAGAGAAGAAGCATTGTGGAGGGGATATTATCTATGATGGAATAGGTTGGTACAGACGCACTTTTAAGGTACCGTCACAATACAAAGATAAAAGGATCAGTATCTCGTTCGAAGGAGTGATGAACGCCTGTGAGGTATTTCTGAACGGGCAAAAAGTATATACTCACCGAGGCGGATATATTGGTTTTGTGGCAGATCTCACTTCCTATCTTAATTGGAATCAAGATAATTTGTTGGCTGTCAGAGTTTCAGCAGAGTATGATCCGCTTACACCTCCCGGTAAGCCACAGGGAGGAATGGATTTTTATTATTACAGTGGTATTTATCGGGATGTGGAAATGATTATTGCCGATCCGCTTCACATCACTCATGCATTAGAAGAGGATGAAGTTGCCGGTGGCGGAGTTTTCGTCACATATCCGATAGTTGAAAAAGAGAGAGCTGTTGCTCATGTAAAAACACATATCAGAAATGAAGGTCAATATCTCCGGAAGGCGCAGCTTCGTACCCGGATGATTGATAAAAACGGTAAAGTGGTAGCCTGCCAACAAGATTCTTTTCGTTTGTTGGCCGGTGAGGCTCTTTATATCGAGCAAGATTTAAAGATAGACAATCCTTTTCTGTGGCATCCATATACTCCCGATCTGTATCGATTAGAAAGTGCGGTTATTGAAAATGATAAAGTGACAGATCATTGCGCTGAGGCAGTTGGTATACGTACGATTGCTTACACCCGTGACAGGGGATTTTTCATAAACGGTGAACCGCTTTATTTGCGTGGGGCAAATCGTCATCAGGCATTTGCCTATATTGGAGATGCCGCTTCCAACTCCATGCAAGAAAGAGATGTGATCGATTTGAAACGCGGGGGCTGTAATGCCGTCAGAGCAGCTCACTATCCACAAGATCCTGCTTTCTTGGCTGCTTGTGATAAATATGGGTTATTGGTTGTGGAATGTATTCCCGGTTGGCAGTATTTTAATAAAGATTCTGTATTTATTTCCCGTCTCTATGAAGTCGGGAAAAAGATGATTCGTCGGGATCGCAATCATCCTTCGGTAATTCTTTGGGAAACAGCTTTGAATGAGAGCCGTTATCCGGCGGAAGTGGCCCGGGAATTACATGCCATTGCACATACCGAATATCCCGGCGACCAAATGTATACTGCCGGTGACTACTTCGGACATACGGACCGGGTTGATTATTTTGATGTATTTTATAAACAGGTATCCCGTTTTCCGAAAGATGGGGATGTGATGAGTAATTATCCGGAAGACCAGATTGCGGTGAAACCACTGTTCTGTCGTGAGTGGGGTGACGGCGTAGGAGAAAAACCTCGTGTGAGTCTAATGGAGAATGAAGAGGAACAATTGAAGCAGTGCCGGGGACGTTTTCAGCAGCTTAACGGACATGGATACTTTGACTGGTGCATGCTTGACGCAAATCCACGGATGGGGGGACATTTTTTGTGGAGTTATAATGATTATGCACGTGGAGCAGAGCAGGAAACTATGTTTTGTGGAATGGTCGATATGAATAGATATCCCAAATTCAGTTATTATATGATGCAGAGTATGCGTGATAAGGATATATCCCAACCCGGATTATATGACGGACCGATGGTATTTATCGCGTCACAGAATACAGCTCCGCGTTATGTCTCATCCGTGAAAGAGATTACCGTATTTTCCAATTGTGATGAAGTCCGGTTGTTTCGTAATCATCAACTGATAGGTAAACAGACGCGCATAGAGCGTACACCGTTTTATCATCCTATTGTGGAGAAAGGGGGAAGTCCCTGTTATGTCTTCGATGCCGGAACCTATGAAGCCGGTGAATTAGTTGCTGAAGGACTGGTAGACGGAAAGGTGGTTGCAACTCACAGTGTGCGTACTCCCGGACAACCCCGGCAGATTGAAATCTGGTTGAAAGAAGATGGAATACAACCCATAGCGGATGGTTCGGATATGATTCCTGTCTATTTTAAGATCTGTGATTCGTATGGAACTCCCGTTAATACTTCAGATGTCAGGATATATATATCCGTATCCGGCGAAGGGAGTCTGATAGGGGATGGTATAGAGCGTATCGGGGTTAATCCTCAGCAAGTAGAGGGTGGAATCGGATACGCACTGATACGGACTACTTGTCGTCCGGGTAAAATTCATGTTTCGGTTTCGGCTGATGGGCTTAAGGGAGATAGTCGGGAGATTACGACCCGAAGATATAACGGAGCGTATGTGCCTGAGGGACAACATGCTTCCTATACCGGAAATGAAGAGGAAGGAGCAGTTGTGAAGGCAACTGCTTGGGAAAATATAATTCGTACAAAAATTCCGTTGAAAATAGTGCGGGTTGAAGCCACTTCGGAACAGAAACGTTATACAGCCGCATGCATTACAGATGGAGACGATTTTTCGTGGTGGATTGCTGACAATGAAACTCAGCCTCAAGTAGTAACGCTTGAACTGGATAAATCCGAGAAAGTGTTTGCAAGCCGTATCCGGTTTCAGAAGGATAGTTCCACTTATACGCATAAAGTGGAAACCTCTATCGACGGAAAAAATTGGGAACTTCTGTATGAACGTGAGTGTACGGGATGGGATTTTAAGCCGGTGCAGATTGGTAAGAAACTAAAATATATGCGTATCACCATTGAGAAAAGTTCGGAAGGAGCAGCCGGATTGGCTGAAGTCACAATCTATAAGTAAATTGATAATTGGAATATAAAAAGAGACTACTACCATGAAAATTTTTTGTTTATATACTCTTTTAGGATGGTTTGCTTCGCTACAATGTTTGTGTGCTGAGAAAGAACCGGTAAAGGATGCGGATATACAAAAGGTGTACGTAATATTCAAGACCCATTTAGATGTAGGATTTACTGATTGGGGCTCTAAAGTGATTGACACCTATACCTATAATTTTATTCCGGCAGTTTTAAATCTGTCAGAAGAAATTATGAAAGATTCGTTGTCACAGATTGATTATCCCTGGACTTGTGGGTCGTGGCTTATCTGGAATTATTTGGAAAGGGCTTCAAATGAAAATGGACAACGAATGAAGGAAGCTATTGACCGGGGAGACTTTACCTGGCACGCAATGCCTTTCACAATGCAGGTTGAATTGTGTGATAGTGCCATGCTGTCCGCAGCATTGAATATTTCGAAAAAACTGGATCTGCTTTTTGGCCGGAAAACGATTGCTGCAAAAATAACGGATGTACCCGGTGTCACGAGGGGGGCTATTTCTGTCTTAAAGCGGAATGGGATTCAGTTGTTGCATGTAGGGACAAATCCGGGTGCAGCTGTGGCACGATTTCCGGAGATATTTCGCTGGAAGAATGCTAAAGGCGATGCCATTAATGTAATCTATCAATCAGACTATGGCAAACCGGTGCATTTGCCCGGAACAAAAACTGCTGCGGTTTTTTGTTTCACTCATGACAATCATGGGCCACATTCCTTGAAAGAGATTGAGCGAATCTATGCCGGCTTAAAGCAAAAATATCCGTCAGCCCGGATCATACCGTCTTCGTTGAATGAAGTAGCTCTTGAATTGAGTAAAGTTGAGAACAGTCTGCCGGTCGTTACTCAAGAGTGGGGAGATACGTGGATATATGGCATTGGCAGTGATCCTATGAAAGTGGCTCAGTTCCGTCAGTTAATGCGTTTACGTAATCAATGGATACAGGATGGTAAGCTAAAGGTTAATAGTGAAATGGATACACAGTTTTGTATTCCTTTGCTGTTAATGGCTGAGCATACATGGGGAGTGGATGTAAAGTGGTATTTGAGGAATTTTGATAAATATCAGTTCGATCTTTACCCTTCCTTTCTGGACAGTGAAGAAGCCCGGTATTCCGAACGCTCCTGGAGTGAAAAGAGAGAATATATTTATCAGGCTATATCCAAACTCACTCCGGCCTTGCAATACGAAGCGATGCAAGCTCTCATGAAACTGATTCCGGTGAAAAATCAAGATACCGATTTCCGTTCCTACCGTTCAAAAGCAAAGATAAATACCCCATTTTTTCGGTTTGCTTTCAATCAGGAGAATGGTACACTATGCTATCTGGAAGATAAACAAAAGGGCATTGTTTGGGTAGATGATACGCAGGGCTGGGGGGATTTTGCCTATCAACGTTATTCCGGAGCCGATTTTGCACATTTTATTGATAGGTATTGTCCAAAGAATCCGGAAGGATGGATGTTGGCGGATTATGGAAAACCCGGGCTCGATAAACTGTCTGTTACCCATGGGATATGGAGTTATAAGGCATCGGATATCTGGATAAAAAAGGAGGTCGGACAGACCACTGTCCGGATTCGCCAGCAATTGAATGAACCTGTTTATGGTGCACCGGAGTATGTTGAAATAATATATGTATTCCCATATGACTCACCTGATATCAAGGTGGAGATCAATTGGTTTGATAAACCGAAGAATCGTGTTCCGGAAGCTGTTTGGTTTTCGTTCTTTCCAAAAGCCTGTGATTCGAAAGTTTATGTTGATAAGATGGGAGAGCGTGTCGATGTGGAAGATGTTGTTTATAACGGTGCGAGGCAGATACACGGAGTGACGGGAGACGTTCTCTTTTCCAGTGGAAAGGGAAAATTGAGTCTTGAGTCTTTGGATGCTCCTTTGGTGGCGTTTAATAATCGTGATTTATTGTCATTCGACAATAAGGTTGCAGACCCCGATGCCGGTATCCATTTCTGTTTATTGAATACTCTATGGGGGACGAATTATCCGCAATGGTTTGGAGATAATATGAAATATCGTTTTAAACTTAAATTTTATTGAAAATCAGATGAAACAACCGTCTAAGAATTGGTTATTATGTGTCCTGTTGGGGATGATAGTGTGTTCCTCAGTAACGGCTCAGAAGTTGCCCGAGAAACAGTTTTTCCATCCCGACCGGGTGAGATACGACAAAGATTGCTTTACAATCGAAGGGAAAGATATTTTTATACTCAGTGCTGCATTCCACTATTTCCGTTGTCCGCAGGAGTTGTGGCGTGACCGTTTCAGGAAGATCAAAGAAGCAGGGTTTAATACAGTGGAAACTTATGTGCCCTGGAATTGGCACGAACGGAATATGCCTAAGAATGTGGATGATTATTCACAATTCGACTTTGATGATCTGAAAGCATGGCTGCGTATGGCACACGAGGAGTTCGGATTTTATACCATTGTCCGTCCTGGCCCTTTTATCTGTGCCGAATGGGCGGGAGGGGCATATCCCCGTTGGTTGGCTAAATATTGCCCGGACAGTTATGACACCAGTTTCTGGCTCCGGAGCAACCATCCCGAACATATGAAATGGTCTGAACACTGGTACAATGCTGTTTGCCGGGTATTTTGTGATGAACAGCTTACACATAAGAAACCCGGAGAGAAAGGAATCATTATGGTGCAGCTTGAAAATGAATATATCTATTTTGATATGGAATCTGAGAAGAAAGAAGAATTTCTGCGTGTACTGTCAGATGCTTGTATCCGGAATGGTATCGATGTTCCCCTTTTCACTTGTGTAACTCCCGAAGTTCGCGGTTCGCACGATCTGGTGATCAGTCAGTTATTCGATATGGATAATCAATATGTATGGTGGAATATGCATGAAGCCAAGTCACGTATTGAAAATCTGAAAGCAGAACAGCCCAATGCTCCTGCCTTTGTGTGTGAGTTGCAGGGAGGGTGGTTCTCTACGGTTGGCGGACGCTTGAGCGAAGATAGCTATCTGGACGGACGGCATGCCCGGGGAATGGCATTGATGGCAATGGCAGGAGGTTCTACCGGGTTGAATTACTATATGTTTTTCGGTGGAACACATTTTGACGGCTGGGGAGCACGACGTATGACTACCACTTACGATTATGGAGCTCCGTTGAAAGAAACCGGAGGCGTTGGAGAGAAATATGCTGCAGTGAAAGGAATCGGTGAGGTGGTTGGTAAATTTGGAAGCCGGCTTGTCAGAAGCAAGTCTGTACCGTTTGAGATGAAAGGAAATGATAATCTGACGATGGGGGTACGCCGGGCTACGGACGGAACTTTATTTATTTTCTTATTGAACCGTGATAAAAAGCAAGAATTCCGTCAGATAGTCAACTTGACTATAGAAGGAAAGCCGATGCGGATAGATTGTCGGTTGGGGGCGCTTGACAGTAAGTTACTGGTACTTTCTCCCGGAGGCACTTCGACCGAATGGTATCCCCGTGAACAGGTATTGCCGGCACGTCCGGTTGCACTTCCCGCCGCCATATCAGTAACGAAAGTATGGCGAAAATACGAAGATTTTCGTGGCGACTGGAAGCCTTTGCGCAAAGGTGTATCGCTTCCCGAATTGGGTGTGAACGATTGCCGTTATTCTATGTATCGCAGCCGGGTGAACCTCACTCAAAAGGAAGTAGATCTTTACGGTTCGTTGGTGTTCGAGCTTTTCACTGGTGACCCGGTTTACGTGCAAGTGAACGGAAAGTTTGCCGAGCGGGTGTCGAGAGACGAATTGGATAACACCTTTATCGTTTCAGGATTGTTGCATAAAGGAATGAACGAAGTGGTTGCTATCTACGAAAACCGGGGACATGCTCATGGTTACCGTCCGATGGAAGAGTTGAGTGGACTCCGGCAAGCCGGTTTCGGTCGTAAACAGACGGGAATTTTGCCGGTGGAGGAATGGGAAGTAAGAACCATTGATAAAGAGGAACCGCTGTCTGCCTTGCTTGCCGAAGAAACGGGCTGGGAAAGAATACGGCTCGATCAACGGACCATTGACGATCTGGCCACTTTGCAGATAGCCGGACTTGAAAAACCGGAATGGCCTGCTGCCTGGATTTTGCAGGAGAAGGCTGGAAGTGCAGTTTATCGTACACACCTTAGGTGGACACCGGAGATGATTCGGGAAGGAATGACTGTTCTGGAATTTGGCTGTATCGATGATGCCGGAACTTTGTGGGTGAATGGTAAGGAAGTGGGTACGCACGAAGAATGGGATAAGCCTTATGTAGTGAATGTTGCTCCATTCGTCAAACCTGGCGACAATGAGATAGCTATTGTGGTGAGTAACCAGAGTGGGGCAGGAGGCCTCCTTAAGGCTGTCCGCCTGAAACAGGAATTCGAAGTGATTAAAAAAATAAACTGGGAGGTCTCTGCCGATCTGGGAGGAATCTGTCAGGGCTGGAACAGAGAGCCGGATAGTACGGAGGGCTGGTCGGTAGCAGAGCTTCCTGCAGATTATCCTTTAGTTCGTAAAGGAAGGATTGCAGATACTCTTGAAGCCGGTGTCGGACGGGATGCATTGCTTACCTGGTATCGTCTTGAGTTTGATATGCCCCGGAATGATCCTTCTGTCCGGATACCTTGGAAGTTGATAGTAAATGCTACGGGTACCGGTTATATGTGGCTGAACGGACATAACATCGGACGCCATTGGGAGGAGGGTCCGCAACGGGAGTTCTATCTTCCGGAGTGCTGGCTACGTCCCGGTGAAAAGAATGTGATAGTGTTGGGATTGCGCCAATCTGAAAATAAAGGTGCCCGTTTGTTTGGGGCAGAAGTGGCTCCTTATGTTGAAGATGCTGAATGTATCCAATAAAAAAAGTACAAAGATGAAAAGAGTTTTTTATATTATGATCGCATTGGTGCTGCCTTTTTGCAGTGTCGGTGCACAAACTTCGGTCTGGAACCCGGATAATGGAAACGGGACATTTACAAATCCTATAATGTGGGGAGACTGGCCTGACCCCGATGTCATTCGAGTAGGGGATGATTTTTATTTTGTTTCTACCAGTATGCACTATGTTCCCGGTTGCCCTATTGCTACCTCAAAGGATCTTGTAAACTGGGAGATGGCCGGATATGCGGTAGAGCGTTATGATGAGCATCCCTGCTATGATTTAAAAGGGGGTGACCGTTATCTTCGGGGATCGTGGGCGGCTACCATTCGTCATCACAATGGTAAGTTTTATGTGGGCTTCTGCACTCCTTCATGGGAGGGGGAAGGTCCCGGACACTTCTCAATCTGTATTGCCGATGATGTGAAAGGTCCTTGGGAGCGTACAATCTTTCCTGAATATCTGTACGATCCCGGATTACTGTTTGATGATGACGGAAAAGTTTATGTCGTCCACGGACAAGGTACGCTTTATGTCACGGAGCTGAATGCGGATGCCAAATCTGTGAAAGGAGAAAAAGTGAAAATCTGGGAAAAGAGGTTCAAGAACGCTCACGAGTTTGGAGGAGGATATGGTATGGAAGGTGCACACGTCTATAAGATAAACGGGAAGTATTATATCACTTGCCCGGCAGGCGGAACCGAAGGCTGGCAGATTTGTTTGCGTTCCGACAATATCTATGGTCCTTACGAACATAAATTAATTATGAATGATTGTAGCTCTTATCCTCCCAACGGTTTGCATCAGGGAGGGATGGTACAGCTTAAGAATGGTGATTGGTGGTTTATCATTATGCAGGACAGGGGGCCCATCGGACGTGTTCCCCATCTGGTTCCTGTAGAGTGGGTAGACGGATGGCCCATGTTGGGGCGAAATGGTAAAGATGTCATTACGTATCCGAAACCGGAAGTAGGTAAAGCATATCCGTTTGCTTCTCCTGCTACAACGGACGAATTTAATACTCCCGTACTCGGGCTGCAATGGCAGTGGAATCATAATCCGGACAATACCCGATGGTCCTTGAAGGAACGGAAAGGCTACATGAGGCTGAAAGCTTCATATGCCGACTCATTGAAAACAGCTCGTAATACATTGACACAGCGTGTGCAGGGGCCTTCGTCCGAGGCAACGGTCGAAATCGACGTGTCCGGACTAAAGGATGGAAATGTGGCAGGATTTGGAATTTTCGAGTTTCCTTATGCCTATGTCGGTGTGGAACAGTCGGAGGGTATGAAAAGAATCGTGATGTGTAATGACGGTAAGAATATTGAGATCATCGACAACTTTACGGGAAATAAATTGTGGGTACGTGCCCGTGTGATGGATGTGAACTTCCGTGCTACTTTCTATTATAGCCTTGATGGGAAAACATTCATTCCGATAGGTAATGATCTTAATATGGGGCTTGGGCTGGTCTGGACAGCCAATCGCTTTGCTTTATTTAATTTTACCAGAGATAAAGCCGGTGAAGACGGATATGCCGACTTTAACTGGTTCCGTTTTACCAATAAATAAGAATCAATTATTGGGTTGAGAATAGAGATATAAAAGGAGGTGTATCGAAACTCGTATTCACCACAGGTTACACAGGATTTACACAAATAAATATCATTAGCTATCGATAGATTAAGCTCGTTCTGTGGAACTCTGTGGTGAATTATGCTTTCTCCGTCTTGTATTCCGATCTACTATCCGAAGCATTTATTATCCACCGGATATAAGAATTACAAGGTTACGGGAATTAAAGCAGGGGGATGCCTGTTTTACCAAAATTTATTCTGTTCGGCATTGTATTCAAATCCGGCCGATTCCAGTTTGCCAATCAGTGTTTCTTTATTGACATTCATATCGTCACATAGTTCATCGAGCGATTTGTAACAATCGCGGAGTTTCATGTTGATGACGCTGAACAACATCATCGGATCTTCTGGAAGTTCCATAATCATTCTTTTTTAAACGGCTGCAAAGATACGGTAACTCTGTTTATTCTGCAAGAAGAGCCCTTGTTTATTAGAACCATGAAAGGCATCGGTCTTTATTTATCAAAATAGTGGCATAATATCGGATTACCTACTGTAGTCAATATGGGTTCTTTAGACACCTCACCTGTCTGTATGTCCAGAGAGTAGATACCTTTCGCTTTAGTCGAAGAGTTACCTATCAGCACAGTTCCTTTGTAGAGGGCAAGCATGACTCCGAAACCATTGGAAAGGTCGAGTCCCTTGATCTTTTTCATGGACCGGTTGTATAGGTTTATTTCTACAGCGAGATCGGCGATGGCGGTATGTCCTTGTTCTCCAGGCTTGTAGTAACCGGGCATATTGATATAAGCATATGCTTTTCCATTGTTTACATACCGGATGGCAGAGATAAATCCCGCAGTTTTTTCTTCTCCGCTGATGTCAGCTCCCGTAATGGTCCAGCGATACGTTGGGTCGAACTCAGTCTCTCCTGCCTTGATACGCAATATGCCGGCATTATGACCTTTGACCATGCCAAAGGCACCGACACACGAAATATAGATATCCTTTTTTTCATCCATGAAGATTGAATAGCGGTCAATCGGACGGGTAGGCATGGAGATACCACTGGTTTTGTCTGTAATCATTTTCAGTAGTTTATCCGTTTGAGTGTCTATAATGGCAATGTCGCTGTATGGACGGTCCTGTGGAGGAACCCATCCGCCCACCATCTGGCTGAGGCCTACGTATAAAAGTCCGTCGCGCAACAACATGGCAGAGGGGTCCGGATTATTGTCGGACACTCCGAGAGAAGACAGATCGATCTCTCCCTTCTGGACCATGGTGATAGGGTTGAAAATAGCGATCCTGCCCAGTCCCGCCATAGATAGGTAGGCTTTTTCAGCAGAAGCGAAAACAATATTGGTGGCCGAAGAGTTGGGAGGCAATTTCATTGTTCCTGTCTTTGATAACCGGCCGTTGACTCTTGTGTATTTCACCAGTTCGTTTTTACTGTCACCCATGTATCCCGGGAATACAAAGATGTCGTTTCCTTCAATAACCGGATATGCTCCTCCGTAGGGAATGGGAATTCCGTTGTTATTGTTGGTGTTCTGCGGAAATTCATCACGGATCAGCTGCAGGTAAGCGGCTCCCGTCATACCATCGGGGTTGGGCAGAATAGTTGCCAGGGCGATGTTAGCATTGTCGGCCGGGACTTTAGGGTCAGGATCCTTTTCGCATGCCGAAAATACAAGTGCAGCACCGGCAAGTGCCAGTGTCAGATTTCTAATCTTCATAGTTCTCTTGGTTTTTAAATAAATAATCTTGTTTCATTTCAATACATATCTCAGCCTTACTCCCCAATTGCGTCCGGGTAGAGGACGGTTGAATTCGGACATCATCCGGGCATTAGTCAGATTGTTTATCCGTGCTGTGATGATGAACCGTCCGTTCATGAAGCTATGCTCTATTCCGACGTTGGCAGAGAAGGTGCGTGGTATTCTTCGCTCTTGGAACCGGCTTTGTTCAAAGTCGTAGAAATACTCTTCAACGAAAGAACCGTCCGTAAAGATGCGGGTATTCTGCATTTTGCCTCCGAATAGATTTTCTTTATGAAATTCCAGTCCGGCGTTTGCCAGAAGATAGGGGATGTTAGGCATCCGGCTACCTTTGGTCGGGTTGGGGACATGAGTGTTCGGTTCGAACTTTCGTACATCCCGCAAATCCTGATAGGTCATGTTGCAGTAGCCGTAAAGCCAGTGGGTAAGGTCCGCTTTCACCTCTACTTCTGCTCCCAAAGTGCGCATTTTTCCGAAATTCTGGTATTGCGATTGCAGATAACCTCCGGTAAACCGTATCATATTCTCGAGATACCCATAAAAAGTGTTCAATTCCAGTTGAAGATTACTGGCAGACTTTCCGGTACGGTCGAACAGGAACCCCAGATTGATGCTTGTGTTCCGTTCCGGGAGCAGATTTCCGGAAGGAGCGACTGCATATCCATCGCCCAAAAGTTCACTTTCGGCAGGCAGGCGTACGTCATATCCAACCGAAAACTTACCCATGAAGTCCGGAGTGAATCTGTAACGGAGGGCATTGCTGATACCGAAATCTCGTTTCAGCATGTCTACTTTTTCTGCTTCCGATGACATAATACTGCTCATGTGAGTATTCATGCCGTATGTATAATACTTCACGTTAAGTGAATTCAGGAAAATATCATTGTTCGTGCGGAAGTCGTATCCTATTCCGGCAATCCAACTCATCATCGTACTTTTGAAGTTGGTTTTATAACCGACAACTTTGTCCTTCAGGTCATCCTTAGGATGTCCGGAGGCATAACTGAACAGTGAGTTGAAGTTAACAGAATGGTTGTTGTTGATAACGTAGTTCAGGTGTAACTTGTGGGTGATTGTATGTTTCTCGTTTCTGGCGTTTGAAGCCCATTTGCCTATTTCCCCTCCATATTCGGATACGGCGGGGTAAGTGGTACCGTCCCAATTGTACCGATATGCGGCGGTATCCACCATATGAAATACCGTATAAGCATAGGCCAGATTCGATTCCATATCGAGCCCTTCGACAAGAAAATTTTCTTTCTCCAACTTGTTGGCAAAGAGGAAAGCGTCAGAGTAAGTGTGGGCTTTTTCAATATTATATTCGATTCCTTGGATTTCTTTGAAAGTGTGCATAAAGACAGGTTCAAACTCAATCAGGTCGAACCACCATTTACGTGCTTTCAGACTACCTGCAACAGCTAACTTTTTAAATTTATCGTGGTTACGTTTAATGACAAGCCCCTCTTCGAAGGGAGATTCCATCTTATAGTTGTTGTCAGAATAGGTATAGAATCCCCCGCCTCCGAATTCCAGTCCTTTAGAAGCAATATTCCGTTTGGTTACCAGTGAAAGCTTGTGGGTATTGAAACTTTCGATGCTGTAGCTGGCATCAAGGTACTTGGGCGGATACTCCCTGATGACAATGTTTACAGCTCCGCCTACGGACGATCCGCCAAACCTTGCGGGTACCACTCCTTTGTAGATTTCAATTCGGTCGATCATCTCCACGGGTATGTCATTAATGTCGATGAAGTCCGAATTATCATTCATCGGGCTTCCGTCAATGAAGAAACCGATTCGTTTCCCCTCCAGACCGCGTACCGATACCCGGGACGCACTGCCTACACCTCCTGTGTTACGGATGGTTACACCTACGGTTTTCGACAGGACATCTTGCACATTACTGACCGTCCCCTGTAGTTGTTGCATGCTGATTACCGACATAGGCATGGCCTGCTCGCGCAGTTGGCGGGCTTCACTTTTGGCTGTGATGACAACTTCACCCAGTGACTGAGCTTCCGGTTCCAGGCGGATAACCAGCTTTTTACCTTTGGTATTCGGAATCGTTATTTCCTCTTTCCGGGTGTGATATCCCATAAACGAAAAAGTGACCGAATAACGTCCCGCAGGAGCTTCGATGAGGAACTCCCCGTTTTTATCCGCCGAGACGCCTCTCTTCAGTGCTTCTATATATATGTTGGCACCCGGGAGTATTTCCTCGTCATTGGTGTCGATGATGACTCCGCTTAGTTTGCCCGGTTGTGTTTGGGCCGGGAGGCCGCTGCACAGTGAGAGCAGAGTGATGATGAAAACACAGATTTTATTTCTCATATCCTGTTCTCCTTATTTAGATGATTGTTGTTGGAACTTCATATGTACTATCCGGGACGATTTCCGTAAAGATGGGAATAGTGGGAGCATCACTTTGAAGAACAGAGGCCATCGTTTTTTTAAGCGGTCCATATACAGGTATTCCTTAATCACGTGTAGTCCCGGATACCAGTCTTCCATCTCATATACGTTGTCTGTTCCCCATCGGAATGGTGCGTTATACTTCTTTACGTCCGGATGCCATTTGTAGTTACGGGCTGTCCATGCATTAATTACGTCGAATGCCATTTCCGCATGGTGGAAGCGTTGTCCGATCCGGTAAATTAACTCTCTGATATCTTCTTCTTTGAAGTACATCATCACTCCTTCCGATATGATCAGCAGAGGAAGACCTCTGGGAACAGAGTTCATCCATGAATCATCGAACATCGACCGTGCGATCATTTTATAATTATCCGTTTCCTTGAAGAAAAGTTTTCGTAACCCGATGGATTCTTCTACGTCGATGTCTAACCAAAGGCAATTGTGCAATGGAAGTCTTTTGCAGCGTGCATCCAGTCCGCATCCCAGATTTACGACGGTAGCTTCCTTAGGGTGTTTCGACAGGAAGTCGAGGATGATTTCGTCCAATACGAGGGTACGGGCAATTGTGCCCACCTGCGAACCTTCCGAAACTTTGTCTTTCGAAGAACTTGCCAGTTCGATTCGGTGGAGTATATCTATGGCATAAGGGTCTTTGATAGCGCCGTTGGGTTTTACTGTTTCTATAGCCCTTATTCGCAAGGTTATAAACAGAGTTTCGGGAACTCCTGATAAATTTACTTTCATGTTTAGTTTCTGCTTTTATATTTCCGGTTGTTGTTTATTATTCGTGGAGAATTACCTATTAATGGGGATTGTGCCGATAGGTGGCTTATTGTAATTTTGTATCTACTCTCCAATTGGAGACAAAAGTAGAGCCTTACCGGCTTTTACTGCTTACGCGAAAAGGAACCTGACTTTAACTTAAAGGAATAATGATGGCAACGCGGTTAATGAAACATGATTTGCATGAAATGATGCTGGAATGGCCCGTACAGAATCTGGCGGGAGAGAGCCGGACAGAAAGAAATAGTTATCGGATTGACAATGGGTATCTGAAAGCGACATTCGAAGAAATATGTACTCCGTTTTTTTCGATTATGGAACATCATATATCATGTGAGGAGTCCATTGAGATGTATGCACAGGCCGATGAATATCATGCTGTTTGGTTTTGTGCCGCCTTAGCCGGACACGTCACTTGCTTTTATGACCCTATTACCCGGAGTGAGGAGTGGAACAAAGGAGATGCCAATCTCCTGCAATGTGACGGGATAGACTCATGCGCCTGTTTCCCTAAGCATACGCCGTTTCACATGATGGAGATTATGCTTTCCAACGATTATATCCGTGAACTTGCCGGACAATATCCCGACCTGTTTGGTAATGAAGATATCGAAACCATTTTTTGTGATAGACTCTACAGGGCATATCGGACAAATCGCCCTTTTTGTACTGGTATTTATAAAGCGTTGAGTGATATTAAGCTTTCACAGCTGAATGGGAATATGGCACTTATGTATGTGGATGCCAAGATTAGGGAAATTCTTTCGCTTTTTCTCGCACGGCGGGGAGGAGAGGAGTGTCTTCATTGTTCGTGTTCTGTCGGGATAGAGTGTGATAAGATCCATCATGCCAAGGCCATTATTGAGCAGGAGTATCTCAATCCCCCTTCGCTTCATCAGTTGGCATTGCGGGTAGGTACCAACGAATGTACCTTAAAACGAGGTTTCAAAACGGTATTTGGTACCACCGTGTTCGGCCATATTTTTGATTATCGTATGGAGATAGCCTGTCGTTATCTGCTGGATAGCAGTAAGACGATACAAGAGATCGGGGCATGTGTCGGTTATGAATATCATGCCCATTTCTCTACGGCCTTCAAACGGAAGTTCGGACTGACCCCTCTGGAATACAGGTGCAGCCGTTTGGGCGCCTCCTGAGGTAACGACGGGATTGTCGTCCGACGGAATAAATGGTAAAAGCGTTTGAGAAAAACTTCCTTTATCAGCAGATTTACACGATAATATCATTGGGATAAATCCGTATATGAAGTCTGGTCTATGAAAGTTTGCGCAGGTTTTGCTCCCTTTGCTTGTTCAGACTTTGACGGCAGAAACAGCCAGCATCATAGGCCGTCTCAATTCCTCTTCCATATCCTTGATCTTTTGCAGCATCTCTTTAGTAGGTTGAGGCTCTATCACATTGGTTATGGTAAATCCGGCCTGCAATAGTCCCTGCAATATGGAAGTTAAAGTATGATGGAATTTCACTACCGTTTCTCCCAGGAAAGAAGTCTCCCGGTATCCTTCAGTGAAATAATGATCTACCGGCCAGTGCTGTGCGGTTCCTGCTGTGTTGTAAAACCAATCTTCGTTTCCGTGTGCCGTAAATATCGGATGTTCCATTGTAAACACGAATGTTCCTCCTTGGGCTAATGTACGGTACACCTTTCGGAATATCTCTTCTAAATTTTCAATGTAGTGTAAAGCCAGTGAACTGACAACTACATCAAAGCTATTCGACGGGTAATCATAGTCTTCTATCCCTATCCGGTGATATTCTATTTTGTCGGACTCCTTCTTTTTTTCAGCCTCTTGTAGCATTTTCTCAGACAAATCGATACCAACCACATGGCTTGCTCCTTTAGAAACTGCATACATGCAGTGCCATCCATAGCCACATCCCAAATCAAGTGTCCGTTTCCCTTCAAAATCAGGTAATATCTTTTCCAGTGTCGGCCATTCTCCCGCACCTTTCAACCCTTCTTTTGAGCGTAGCATCTCGCCATATTTCTCAAAGAAGGATTCTTTATCGTAAACATTCTCCTTCATAAATTATTAATCGTTTCTGTTTATACATCTTGCCCTGCATTTCACCTATGTATTAACCGCTGAAGGGGCAAAAGTACGAAAGATAATCTGTTGATTATCGGAATAGATCGTATTTTTGTGCCGATATCCACTTTGCTTTTCTTTGATCCTGGGAATTTTCTATAAAGTTATTAACAGGATAAATTGTTGATATATAGGTGGTAATCTCTTTTTAAATAGGCTTTGTGAACAACTTCATAGAGAGTCGTTGCCTGCTTTGAGACATCTTTTTGGATTCGTTGTTGGTGGAAACTTGTCTATGGCTTTAAATACACTCATAGCGAAATTAGATACTAAATCCAGAAGCACTTTGACTAAAGTTCTTTTCATCCCTTTGGAAAGTAGCTTTCTTCACCTGACTTTAAGTTACTTTCTTTCTCTGTTTTTTCATTTAATGCTTTAGCACTTTGGAACAGGTAGTATTTTATTTAAGAACTTGTTTCTTAGCTTCCTTTTCACTGCAGAGTATACAGGGAGAATCCCTTTTATCTTTCTTATTCAACAGCTTTTGAACAAAGTTATTAACAAGATAATTCTCTGGTTATCTGTGGCTTGTTTTGTAGTAAGCAGATTTTATGAACAGGTGTGAAGAAGGAACTTGTTGATAACTGGGAGAGGGGTATTAATAAAATAACCTCAGAATTGATTCTGAGGTTATTTCAGTGATCCGCCTGGGATTCTCCTTGCAGAGTTACCACGCTGATATTTAGAACTTTATATTTTTAGCTTCAAGCATATCCCATGAATTATCCCACTAATTTGCTACGTGCTTTTGCGGTAGTTTACTCATGGAGAATACTGTAGGCAAAGATAATGATTTTTGTCATACGCCACAAAAAAGAATATCAAATTCGCTAAATAAAAAAGTAAAACATTTCATTTGACGGCTTTTCCACAGCATTTTTTGAATTTTAATCCACTATTGCAAGGACATGGATCATTTCTCCCAATCTTTTTTTTATTGCTAAACGAAATAATCTTTCGGTTTTTATTATGATCTAATAATTGATTTGCTAAGGCTTCTAAATCTGTATTATATTCCCATAATTCATCATTATATACTAAGCAATCAATCATGTGAGGACTATCTATAAGAGAGCCAATACCTAGCCAAGCATTACATTTGCTTTTGTATTTTCTTGCCATAGAATACTGCAATAGTTTATTAGTTAGTTCATTTCTTTCATTTGTATTAAGTGAAATATAGCAAATCCCAAAATGAGGAGCAGAGGAAGTGGAAAAAGTATGTATTTCTCCATCTGAAACTGTTTGTTGTTTAGTTTTAGTTATGCATGAGACTACATTATTTCTTCCTTCTGCTGACCAATCTAATAAATGAAAAATAATATCAGTTACTTGAGAAGCCTTATGACGTTTTATTTCGAAACACAGTTTATCAAAATTCTCATCTTTCCATGCTTTTTTTATTGGATCATTTGAATCAGTAACCATCTCACTATATCCAGCTTTAAAAGGATAATAGTTTCTATCTACAATACTTCCAAAGTCTGTTTCAAGACTAACAAAATCAGCATCTTCAACGCGCCACAACTTATGCATGAGATGGTATCCAAGGTAAACAATTTCTTCATCGGCACGGAAATAGTCCATTAAAGACACACGCTGTCTTACATAATAGAGAAAATCATAAGGATCATTTAAATAATAAGCTAATAATTCCAAATCAAATATTGATAGAAAAATAGGAAATGGCTCCTCTTCTTCTTTTTTTAACATAACATAAGATTGATGTGTAAGAGCTGGATAATTCTCTGTTGTAATTCCCATAATATAGACCTCTGTAATATCTTCTGAAAGGATAATTTCATTTCCCCTTTCATCAAAGAATTTAGCATCTTTTTTCAATATCTTATTGCGAGAAATAATTCCCTGATTATACGCATCTTGAACCGATCCTTTGAAATCTTTTATAAGTTGATTTGCATCTCCTCTTTTTGCTAGCAATGTTAGTTTTTTAGACTTTACTTGAACGCATAATGCTTTACTTCCTAATACACATAAAATATCAATATCTGTATCTCTATATCCTTTCTTTGTAGTAATTATTACAGATTTAAATGTGTTTCTTTTTCCGAAAACTTTAGAAAGAAGTTGATATGCCATTTCTTCACCAACATCTCCTCTATGTTTTGCTAGAGAATCTGAGTAATCTTTGTCTTCACACATCCAGTAAAAAGGACTTTCATAAACAGCTTCCGCAATTAAATAATTTAGAGGAATAAAAAGCCTATCTTCATCAATTCTAATAATCGGTTTTGAGTTAATAATATTAAAATAGCCAAATCCTTTGAAGTCTTTATTTGTATCATGATTTAGGTTAAAAGAAAAATTGTCAATAAACGCATGTACTTGAGCAGACTTTGGCAACTGAGATCGTCTTACAATAAATAAATCAAGTAAATTTTGATAAAAACAAATCCAATTTTCAGATCGAACATTTGCATCATCAATGTTCTTGTCAATTGGAGGGAATGGAAATAAGTTCACATATTGATAAAATTCAGCACTTATTAAGAATTTATTAAAATCTTCTTCTTTGTATTTTTTCTTTAATTTCTTTTTAGCTTCTTTTTTTATTTCAAGAGCAACTTCTCGAAGTCCAACTAAGTTTACTTTCTTTGATTTCTCATGTAATATTTCTTTTATGCTATTTGTAATTTGTATAGCATGCAGAGTGTCGAATTGCTTTTTATCCATTAGCCAGTCTCTGTCATACTTATATTTAGACTCTAAATACTCCAGATATTGAAAATCATAGACTCCATCACCTGCATAGAACATAGGTTCTACCATACTTCCATTGCCAACAAAAAAATCAAATTTTTCTTCAAAGGTATCTTCTATTTTAATGCCACTTTTAGAATGCTGTATTAACTTACTGAATTTATCTATTTGAGGAATAAGATAAGAAGATTGCAGTTCCCTCATTAAAATATATGTTTTCTCTTTCATTTCAATTACTGACTCAGGAGAGTTTGGTATTGAAAAATCTATTTCTTTTTGAATAATAAAACCAAGTATTAAAGTTGCTTCTTTTACACTAAGTTTAGATTTATAGTCAACTTTATGAAGAGTTTCAATATCCACATGAAAATCTTCATAAAGTATTAGACAAAAAGCATAGATATACCCTTTGGATTTTATCAATTTTTGTATATCCGCTATTACTAAATCTGTATTTCTCATATTACTATTGTTTATTTACAAAATTAGCAAAAAAAATGTGATTAGAGTATAGGAAAGAATATTGTTTGCTAACGATGTACCTAAACCATACTTAGAGATTACTTCTATAAGAACTAGAGCAAGTGCATGCTGTGTCCTATCCGTTTTTACAAAAATACAATCTCAATATAATCAAACAATCAGGTGGAAGTCGGCTTTCTACCTTTCTGATACGCAAATACAAATCTACTCGGCTATTCCTACGGGTGGCAATAATGTTATCCACTGTCAGCCTAACGAGTGATTTGCGATATTTGAAACGCTCCATCAGGTAGCGGTCTATATCGGCTCTTAACTCCTCGTATTCAATCATCGCCTTATTCCTTTCTTCTTTTTCTTTTTGCGCTTCTGTGCCTGTAATTCCTCTGCTTGTGTAGCATCGTAATTATTGCCATCACCCAATGAGAAAATAGATAATAGAGAATTACTACTACCGTTATTTAGCTGATTGTAAGCGTGCTTAGTCTCTTGTTTGCTATCAAGATTGCAAGAAATCATGTTTTCTTTTTCACTGGATTGGTATATTTCTTTTTTATTTTCGCCAGTAAAGTTTTGTTCCTGCAATTCAAGTTGTTCAGAGATAGAGCCGTTCTTCATTGTATTGGCATACTCAAAGGATTCAGATAATTGACGGTTGTAGCCGAACAACTTATCAAATCCCTGTTCTAGCTGTTGGAACAGATTTACACGGTCAAAACCGCCTGTTACCGTCCCTTTCTTGGTATTTTTGTGGTTGGTAAGCGGTGATAACTTCTTTTTGTTGGTTTGGTCTTTACGGCTGACAATCAAATGACAGTGCATATTCAGTTGGTTATCGGAACGGTTGCGGTCGAAATGGATTTTACCGTAAAACTTTATATCCGCTTCGGATAATCCTCTGTTGAAGTTCTTGGCATATTCGGGGATAAACACCTCACGGATATACCGTTTCATGGCTTCCGCTTTCTCCTTTTCGGTATTACCCATCGCCCGTAGTTCGCTTTCCGATGGGCTAACGTGAATAGCAAAAAACTTAGCATCTGTTTTTAGCAGTTGCCCGATAATAGTGTCTATGTCATTGATAACCTTTGATTTGTAGATATTATCATCCGTCAGAGTGAAAAAGCCATCGGTATAGATTCCTTTCTCCATACGTTCCAAATCTTCATGTTCCAAATACGAAACCAATTGCCGACTACTCCCGGCATTGTTGTACGTTCCGCCTGATGGTGGGGCAAAATCTATGTGCATGGCTTTATGTGTTTATCAGATTAATGATTTCCGCCTTTAAGTTCTCTTTCCGTTTACTATCCATTACTCCACATGCAGATAACTCCGAATAAAGTTGTATCAGTTGAAGCAGCTTCTTATAATCCCGTTGGTGTATCTGATAGAGTGCATTTAGTTGCTTTCCTTGTTGGTTGATTATATCGGCATGTTTACCAAACTGTTCACTGACTTTTTGTAATACGGCTGTTTGCTTTCCCTGACTGGCTTCCAGTTGAGAAAGAATAAGCGTTTCCAAAGTCTTGCCAATGGTATCAAACCGAACCGTAATAGAATTGGCGGTTCGTATCATGGGATTTAGTTGTTCTTCCTCATAGTGACGGATGAAGCGGATAATATCATCCTGTCTCTTATTTATTTTCGCCAGTTCCGATTTTACAGATTCAGGTGCTTCGGATGGGTTGATATGTGCCTTATCTATATACCCGAACGCCAACTTTACAACTTCGCTCTTTTTCAGTGAATAGCGTTTGCATATCTTCTCTACCAAAGCTGCCGTTTCCTTGTCTATGGAAATGGTAGTGAATATCGTTTTCCGACCGCTGTTTGGCATGGTAATTACTTTTTTATAGAAATATGAATAGATAAATACCTGATAATAAGTATTGCAACGAAAATACTTATTACAGGTGTCATTACAGCGTGTTCTTGTAACACGCTAAAGCCGAAGGCTTTGCCCCGCAGGGCAAGAGGGAAGAACAGGACTTGTCCAGTTCCCTCTTGCTCGATTTAGCGAAACAGGCTGAACCGATAGGTGAGGCAGTTTGTGCTAAATCGGGGTGGTGGCACAAAGGAATAGCCTGAATACAGGCTTCTTTCCTCTGCTACCTTTTGCTATCAGGGCTTCTTTTCTAATTGGTTGGCTTTTTCAAACTGCTTATAGGTCTGAAAGTCGGCATGTTCATGAACAAAAGCCCGAATATCACTGGCTTTATAGTACGTTTTTCGACCGATGTTAAAGTAAGGCAGAGTACCTTTTGCCCGATAGCGTTGCAGGGTTCTGAAAGATGCTTTCAACAGAAAGGCTAAGTCTTGATTATCTAATAGCCTTTCGTTTTCATCGAATACAGTATCGGTGTTGATTAGGGATTTCAAGTCTTGCCCGATTTCGGTGAGCTTCTTGGATAGTTTCTCCATCCATTTCTCGAAGTTTTCGTTGTCTATATACATTTTGCTTCAATTTTAAGTTCAACATTATTGTTTTCAATCGATTGATGAAGCAAAGTTCTGCAAAACAAGGTCGCAGAAAAAGAGGAGTAGTAACCTACTCCCCGAAAACTGGTTTATAAACTACTATAAATAAACAATTTGCAGAATCATCTTTTCCAATCTTTATTTATTCTTGCGTTTACGGTCTTCTCTGGCAATAGCATTTCGCAAAGCGTCCAATGTTTTAGTAAGATTGTACGGTTTACGAGTAAACACTTCACCGATCTTATCGTAGATACTACCAAATTTCAGATTGAAAAGTTGCTCAAAGCCACGAGCCAACTGAATTTTTGGGACTGGCTTTCCATTTTCCCCAACGATTTTTCCCTGTAGAAACAGGGCTAGTACAATTTCAGCAATACCTATAATCCCCAATTCTTTAGACTTTGGGAGTACATATAGGTCTGGCTTGAACTCGGTAGACACAGGTGAATTAAACTGTTCGGGATGGGTAATTTTCAGGTTGAGTAACTCTAATTCTGCATCAATTAGGGATAATGCTTTGCGAATGTATAGATTTTTAGGCGCATTTTTCCCCCTGCCCATCCTGATACAACCCCTTTAAAGGGGCTATCTCAATACGGGTGAGATTAAGCATCCGGAAGATATGAGTATAATCTTCCGAATTGCTAATTGTTACTATTTGCTTCACAAAATCTTCATAAGCATCTTGCATTTCTGTGTCAATAACTTCTTGTGAGGTATCAGCCAGTAAGATGAAAAACCTCGTTCTCAATAAATCATTCATAGGCATAAAATTTAATTGTGAATAAATTATATATATCAAAGCATTTGCTTTGTATGCTGAATGATTTCTTGTTTTGTTTGTAGTTCCTCTGCTAATCAGAATGATTCAAGGGGTATTCAGCCTTATTGGTCGCAATTCCAGAAATGGTGAACTTCAAATTCCTGCTTCTTACAAATATAGTTCACTGGCATGAGTTCTAAAATAGCGAAATGTAGCTATGCAGAAGAACTGTGACTTGCATCAATCCTTGTTAATGTTTTCTTTATATAGTTCATAATCTCTCTTTATTTCTGGTAAGTAATTCATTGATTTTTCCCTCCATAATATATGGCAAACACTGGCGTATATTATCAGCAGACCAATCCCACCATTTCAGCATGAGTAATTGTTGAATTACCTCTGCGTCAAAGCGTTTTCGTATTTCTTTGGCAGGAGTACCGCCCACAATGGTATAAGGTGGAACATCTTTGGTCACAACTGCACGTGCGGCAATAATTGCTCCGTCACCGATATGAACACCTGCCATAATCACAGCTTCGTAGCCGATCCATACATCATTGCCGATTACAATATCGCCTTTATTGTCCCATGCAGTAGTAATATTCGACTTCTCCAATTCCCATTCTTCATAGAATAAAGGGAAGGTATAGGTAGACAGAGATTTCAATGTATGATTCGCACAATTAAACAGAAACTTCGTGCCACAGGCAATAGAACAGAACTTGCCAATGATTAACTTCTCCCGATGGATGGGATAATGATAAAGCACATTGTTCTTCTCAAACAGCAAGGGATTAGCTACAAAATCATTGTAAATGGTATAATCGCCTACCTCAATTTGAGGATCTTTAATCACGGCATTCAGATAGACTGTTTGGTTATCTCCGGTGCGTGGATATATTTTTGTCATCATAACTTGATTCGTTTTTAATAGTGTTTACTTTTCAGATAAATAATAGATTGCAGTGCCAGCAGAATCACAAACAGATATTCTGCCGTCAAGTAGAGGGCTAAAGATGCTTCTATACAGAAGCTCAACCAGTAGAGATACATTAAATAGACACAGGTGGTTGTCACTTGGAACAGAAAGGTGATTTTGGTTTTTCCCGTTCCCCCGACCGCATTGAGATATACATAGCCGGGTAGTGCAAACGTGTAATTCAATAGCATCACCACGAAAGGAGCAAATGCTAATTCTATCAATAGTTCATTATCGGTGTAGAAACTGACAATCCAACGGTTACAGAGTAATGCAACTACTACCAATGGGAAGCCAACAGCATAGCCTAATTTCAGGATCTTGTGACAAATCGGGAAAAGCTCGTTTCTCGCTCCGGCTCCAATAGCATTGCTCACCAATGATCCTGTAGTGACGGCAAAGGAATTGGCTATTACGAAAAAGATTGCCGATACGCTTCGGGCGATATTGGAAATAGCTAACTCTGTTTTCCCTAAATGCTCGATTGCCACGAAAAATAGAAACCAAGGGGCTACGCTGATAAAAGCATGGAGCATACTCCACACAGACAGATTCAGGACTTTGATAAGTAACCGTCCATCATACACGGGTTTCAATCCGTATTTTTCTTTGTCTATCTTCGCTCCTGTGTAGAGACAAAGCACAATTAAAGAACCCATTTCCGCTAAAGATGAAGCGATGGCTGCTCCCGAAATACCTAATTCCAGTGTAAATATTAAAAAGTAGTTCAGCGGGATATTAATCGCCACCGCAGTAACAGCCGACCACGATAGGGCTTTTGTGTGCGTTATTCCAACGAAGAAAGACCGGATAGCCAGAAAAGGAAATGAGAACAACAGCCCGAAGCTGCGCCAGTCCAAATAGCGGACTACCGCCTGATAAATCTCCGGTGAGGAAATTAACCGCTTCAATAGATAAGGAGAAACGGCATGAATCAGCAGGCAAAGCAAGACGGCTAATCCCGATAAAAAGAATAGCCCCTGAAAGAAAGTCTTTCCTGTTGCCTTATAATTCTGTTCCCCGTTTCTCCGGGCAATCATCACTTGAAGTCCAATACTGAACCCGAAGCCCAGCATATAGACTGCCAGATAATAAATTCCGGCAATAGCGGATGCTCCCAATTCCACCTCGCCTACGTGACCTAAAAAGACAGCATCCGTTATATTGATTAACTGCTCCATTAAGATGCTCATCATGACCGGAAAGTTGATGAGCCATATTTGTTTATATGTATAATTCATTGCTCAACTGCAAAATAGCACGATACAAACAGACCTGCATAACATGGTCTGCCAGCTCGTAAATTCATAAATAAAAGGATGTAAAATCTCTGTGGCAAATAAATCGTTATTTGTCAAATAGCTGAATAGCTTTTTTGAAGGGGGCTATTCGCAGGAGCGTAGCTATATACAGAGTTTCATAAGAAGTGAATACTATTTGTTAGTTGATATAGCGCAAATGTATGAAAAATTAAGAAATTCAACCTATCAATTCATGGATTTCTTTTATATGCAGGTGCAAATGTCCCAAATATCCCTCTATCATTTCTCTTAATGTAACCTTTGCTCCTGTAAAGTCGCACCAGCAACTATCCAGCCTGTTCTTATCTACCGAATTAATTACTTGGATGATGTGCAGATTGTAGCACTTCCACAACTGGATTAAGTTAGCCCAGTCTGCATTTTGATAATCTTGCAGAGCAATCCACAAGTCATTATCCTGTGTATAATCAGGGAAGAAAAGCAGGTCTTTGCTATATTGCAGCCGAACCATGCGTTGGTGATTATTGGATGCCGAATCAATCAAATGACCGAGAATCTGCTTGATGGTGCGATTCTGCGTATTTCGCCTTTGTGTGATAACCTCTACGAGTAAACTACTTAACAATTTCTCTTCTGCTTCAATAACCTGTGCAATGCCATCGGTTATATGTATAAAATTACTTTCTTGCATAACTTTCTAATTTTAAATACTTCTACAAAAGTAAGTTCTTTGCCGATCATCCACTTGTAAAAAACTGACTTTATCACAAATGACTACGCACGACTATGCGAGTTAATAACATTCAGCCTACAATCTTCGGAAAAGAATGTAGAATACGGAGAACGGGAAGATAGGTATTGAGTAGGCGAACAACCTGTAAACTCTTTAAAGTCTTTCACCAAGTGCGAAGAATCATAAAAGCCACACGAATAAGCCAGGTCTACAAACTCCATCCCCGGATGATTCTGCAACAGATACAGTGCCCGCTGAAAGCGAACTACCCGATAATATTCTTTAGGGCTCATTCCTATATAGTTGGTAAATACTCGCTTGAATTGCCTATATCCCAAAGAAGCACTTTCAGCAAGGGTATTCACATCAATTTGTGGTTGATTGATTATTTGACAGATAGCGTGCTGCGTTCTTTGGTCGTTACAATTTGCATCGACCAACCGTTGCATAAGGAAGCGCTCAATCAACCGGATGCAGGTTTCAACGGCTGGTTCGGCAGAAATATTTCGTTTCAGGTGATTCAGTTCAATATCTTCCAAATCTTTTACATCTATATAATGGTTGTAAAGTTCACTCATAGAACACCGCACAAATGGATTCAGCCCCAGAGGATGAAATATAACGGCAATCATATCAATATTACCCTCTGAAATCAAACTCCCATACGTTGAGAACTGTCCCCGAATGAAATTCTTCGGCTGTAAACCTTTTGATTGGATATTCAGATTTTCACCCCGATGGAAAACAAGGTGTACGCACCCCGATGGAATAGTCTGTACCATTACTGGCTCTACTTCATCGGTCTTTAGTACCCAATAGTATTTAATGTATTGGGAAAGTACAGGTGACGGATATAAAATCTTGCTTTCTCTCATCGTTATTTCGTTCATCTGCTGTGCGCATGGCGGTAAATATAGAGGTTAATCCCCGCATAACAATAGAGTAAGCCGAAAATTTAGATGAATGGCGTGTGTTTTGTTCCGCTATATGTCAGTGTTAAACGGTGCATTGCCCTCGTGATCGCCACATATAGTATACTCCGGTCGATTTCTGAATGATAATTTCTATCGTCTGCCTGTGGAATAATTACCTCATCAAATTCCAAACCCTTTGCCATGTGGGCAGAGGTGATAACAATACCCTGCACAAAAGCTGAACTTTGGCTCGATAGGAAATGAATATCAGGAATTTGTAATTTATCTGCCATCTCACGGGCTTGCAATTCGGTTTTGCAGACAATCCCCAGCGATTTATAGGCGGATGCCTGATAGGTAGCTATTAAATCTTTAATAGCAGATAGTTCTTCTTTCTCATTATTAAATTGTAGTACTCGTGGTTTCTCTCCGTGCCGTGCGACTGGTTCAAGATCGGTATTTGTCCGTATTTTCTGTGCAAAATCTGTGATTTCGCAAGTAGAGCGGTAACTTTTGCATAGCTTCATCACTTCACCTGTGACAAGAGCTTTCTGAATCATATCCGCAGTAGACGAGCCGTAAGGATTAACTGACTGACTGGCATCGCCCAATACCGTTTTCCGGCAAGGGAATAGTTTTTGTATCACCTTGTATTGGATTGGAGAATAATCTTGCATTTCATCTACCAGTAAATGTTTAATACAGTTCTTTGTACTACCTTCCAAAACGATATGTAGATACGCCATTGGTGCTAAGTCAGCATATTCAAGTGTGCGATTCTTCCGCATTTTAAATAGTTCCGGCTTACCCGCCCATGCGAAGAAATCTTTATAGACTTGCAGGTCATTGTTTCCGGCAAACATTCTCTTAATCTCTTTTTTTAGGAAATTCCGTTCGGCAGTCGTCACTGTGAAAGCGTACTGTACTTTCATCATATCAAGAATATAATCCGTCATTGCCTCGAACCGTTGGCGCATGGGGTAGCGGTTGAAACGGTGGAATTGCTCTTCGATAAATTCAGCCGGGACGGTGATATGTTTGGTTAGCTTCACATCCTCTGCTCTAAAGTAGTGGTTTTCGATGTGCAGAATGAAGCGATCCAGACTGGCGATGAAGTCGAAAGATGATTTATATTTGATTCGCTCAATAAAGTCCGGTGTTGGTTTTGTCAGCAATTCATTCACTTGCTCGAAAAAACTAAGGTATTTGTATTTGTGATTCAGCACTTCGGAAAGTATCTGTTCCATGCTGGATTCGGGTACGATTTCTTCACCCAGTTCGGGCAGGACGTTAGAGATGTAATCGGCAAACACCTTGTTCGGAGAAATAATCAAGATGTCTTTTGAAGATATACTGCCCTGAAAAGCATACAGCAAATAGGCGATGCGGTGTAGGGCAATAGAAGTTTTGCCAGAACCTGCTACACCCTGAATGATGAGTGTTCGGGCTTCCTCATTACGGATAATCCGGTTTTGTTCTCGCTGGATGGTGGCAACAATATTCTTCATCTTATCATCCGCATTAGAACTCAGTTCCTTTTGCAGAATATCATCGTGGACGGTCAGCGCACTTTCGATCATGAATTCCATCTTTCCAGCCCGGATTCGGTATTGGCGTTTCAGGGAAATTTCTCCATTAATTTCTCCCGATGGGGATTGATAAGATGCTTCGTCCAGTTCGTAATCGTAGAACATACTTGAAATAGGTGCTCGCCAATCATAAATTACCGTTGTCCGGCTTTCAGTATCGTGAAAGGTGTGGATGCCAATATAAACAGGGATTATCGGACGGTTCTCGTTCTTTTCTTGAAAGTCGATTCGTCCGAAGTAGGGAATATCCACTATTTTGGCAAGCCGTCGGCGTTTGTCAATTACGCTTTCACCTATGGCAAAATGATTCAGGATACTTTCACGCATGGAGCGTATCTCATGCGGATCAATATCTTTATTGCTCCAAAGGTAGTCTTTGTACTCCGCCAATGTATCTACATGGTCTTTCACGGACACATCGGTATGGCTGATTATCTGCTTCAGCCGATTGATTATTTGCTGCAAATAGCTTCTTTCTTGCTTCTCTGTTTGATTGAATACCATAGTAATTTATTGCTAAAGGATGAAATTAGAGTCAAAACGGTGCGCAAAATTACTGCAATCCAACAGGATAGGAAATGGCTATTTATAGCTATATATCCATAAGTTTTGTATCTTTGCACGCTCAAAATGAACGACATGGATATTATTGAACTTGCTCTACATAATCAGAAAACTGCTTGGAATATACTGGAACATACTGGTATTATCCCGGCATGGGAACGTATTGGGGCAACCGTCCATCTGGTAGGCTCACTCAAATCCGGTCTGCTGGCAAAGAGTAGGGATATAGACCTACATATATATACCGATACATTGGATATTGCAGCCAGTTTTTCAGTGATGCAGGAACTTGCCGAACGGATTTCTTTAAAGGAAGTCCACTATAAGAATCTGATTCAGACAGAAGAAGAATGCATCGAATGGCACGCCATTTACGAAGATGAGGACATGAACACGTGGAAGTTCGACATGATCCATATTCGTAAAGGCTCAAAATATGATGGTGTGGTTGAAAAAGTAACTGCTGCTATTACGAACCGACTTACCCCTGAAATCAAGCAAACCATCATTCAAATAAAATTCGAAGTGCCGGACGGTGTGCAGATTCCCGGCATAGAAATCTATCATGCTGTTTTCATGGGTGGAGTTCGTAGTTACGAAGAACTGGAGCAATGGAGAAAAACCAATCCGCTGACAAATAGTTTGGATTGGTTGCCGTAATGGAAAATACGTTTAAAGTGCCCTACAAATATATCGTATGTGACAAATCTTGAAAATGAAAAAAATTAGAATAACAGCTATAAGAAAGGTGCAGCATAGTGATTTGTCGGCTATGTACGAAAATCCTATTGAACACGCTTGTGATATTGAACAAGGTACAACCTTTATTTCAGTTGATGGGGCAGAAACCGGAAGAACTGTGTGAAAGCGCATGGGGTTCAATGAGCTATTTTGTTACGGAATTAGCCAATGGGGGCGGCAACTTCTATGATGGGTGGATGAAAAATCCGCACTCAGCAATGATTTCATGTAACGATGGTTTTCGTCCTGTTAGTTTTTATATTGAAGTGATTGAATAATGATGTACCTTAAGATAAAACGCCAGTGCTTAGTTAATAGAGAATACCGAAACTTTCTGCCCGGTTGATAGCTTCAATCACATTATCGACATTCAGTTTTGCCAATATATTCTTGCGGTGATTGTTCACCGTGTAAATACTTAGGTTCAGCTTATAAGCAATCTCCTTGCTCAAAAAGCCCTGTCGGATTAATAAGAGTATTTCTTTTTCCCGCTTGGTTAATTGTTGGTCTGTCGGAACAACTGCCGATGTAAGTATCTCACCCGTTTTCCGATTTATAATCGTCCGCTTGATTCGCTCCATAGGTGTTTGGTCAGGTGCAATATCCATCACTCCCATAATCATCCACGCCTTTCCGTTCTTGTCTTTCTGAATCACTTGGTGGCGACTGATTACATTCACATATTCCTGCCGGGCGTTCAGCATACGAATTTGGAATATCTGCTGATAATCATTTCTTTGTTCTTGCGGAAGTGAATAGATGAACTGCCCGTGTTCAATCTGGTGCTCGATGAGTTGTGCCCGGTCGTCCGGGTGAATCCGTTCCTCTAATAAATCACCCTGCTTCCGAATCGTCTTTATCCATGTAGGGTTATATCCGAAGATAGTAGCAAAATTATCGGATGCAAAATCGTATCGCTCTTTGAAAACATCTACCGTAAAGATGCAACTTTGGCTCATTTGTGAGAATGTCTGTATAGATGCTCTGCGTTCATTCCACAAATCATAGTCCACATCCAGCGGACTAATCTGCTGTCTTGCCCATAATTCTTCGGGAGTTATCTTATTGGTAGTCATGTGGCAAAGATAAGCGATAAATCTTTTCGTATCTCTATTTCCATTTGACTTTCTATGTAAATGCGTTCAAAAAAAGAATATCCTATGAGTATATTCCAAATGAATTGAGCCAGAGATAGACAGGATATACCACTTTCAGACAGTTTTGAAAACGGCTCTTGATTCTTCTTTCATTTGCCGATGAAAATAGAATCAACACGTTTTATAAACCATTTAAAATTAGAAGTATGGAAGTAGTAACCATTGAAAAGAGAACCTTTTCGTATGTCTGCGAACGGTTCACCGAGTTTGCCAAACGAATAGAAAGTTTGTGCAGTACTCATACCCAGAAAGTAGAAAACTGGCTTGATAGTCAGGAAGTATGCCTGTTGTTGGGCTTTAGTAAACGAACGCTGCAATATTACCGAAGTAGTGGACGGCTGGTTTATTCTCAAATTGGGAGCAAGATCTATTATAAGTCTTCCGATATTGAAAGAATTATTGCGGACAGTGAAACACAAAATCAATTACCCAAACAAATTATGCCTTATGAAAAGAACTAAAGAAGATTACCCGTCCTTCAACCTGTTTTCTATTGTCGGCACATGGGGAAGCGTTAATCTGAATCCTACGATAATCATTTATCGTAGCGATAAAGAGTATCTTCTCTCTATTATATATGTATCGGAAACCACTAAACAGGCTTCACCCGCTACTTATGAGATACAGCAAGATGGTAGCCAGTATTTTATTACCATTGCATCCAAACGGCTCTATGTAGATTATGATCCGGCAAAAGACGTACTTAGTATTTCATCGCTGGGTGACTATCTGCGCAACTAGTCTGCCATCTAGCCATCTTGAAATCAATATTTCAATAAAACAATCGTTCAATCATGGAACTAATAAATAAAGATACCCCACAAGTCAAAGAATTTATTTCTTCGCTCGATTTGATGCTGGACGGCATTGAATCTATTGTCAAGCATTACAAACCCCACCTGAATGGGGAACGCTTTCTTTCTAACAATGAGGTTTCCAAAAAACTGAATGTCAGTTTGCGAACCCTGCAAGAGTGGAGAGATACAGGACTAATCCCCTTTATCCAGATAAAAGGTAAAATCATCTATCGCCAGAGCGATATTGATAAACTGCTCCAAAAGCACTACTTTGAAAGCTGGAAAGAATAACTATCTAAAAGAGTATGATTTCCACTATCTTAAAAGGAAACCTCTTTTATTAAGGTGGAAATTATACCTTTGCATCCCAAACAATTGAAATTATGAAGTTTGTAATAGAATCCGGTACGACTGCCGATATTGACGAATTAGAAAAGTTGTATGATGATCTGAATGATTATCTATCAGCTACTACCAATTATCCCGGATGGATAAAAGGCATTTATCCTATCCGTGAAGATGCTGTTGTTGGCATAGAAAATAATACTCTTTTTGTTGTCAGGTATGAGGGGAAAATAGCTGGCTCTATTATCTTAGACCATCACCCCGATGAAGCCTATAATAATGTAAGGTGGAAAATAGAAGCTGACTACAGCCATATTTTTGTGATACGCACTTTTGTGGTGCATCCCTCATTCTTAAAAATGGGTATCGGTCGTGCTTTGATGGACTATTCGTTTGAACTGGCTCAACAATCAGGTATAAAATCTATCCGTTTGGATGTATATGAAAATAATCTTCCGGCAATTTCACTCTATGAGAAATGCGGTTTTGAATACATTGATACTGTAGATTTAGGCTTTGGCAACTATGGGCTGGACTGGTTCAAACTGTATGAGAAACTTGTTTAAACCCTAATCAAGTGTGAGACGTTTTCCTCATGTCAGCCCCGAAAACATTGTTTTTCGGAATTTAATTTGAATCATTGACTTTTCCAGTGAAGTATTTAGTCTGTGCAAGTCTTTAGATGAAAATACGCTCGAAATGTAATGAGAGGAAGATTTTCATCTAAACCGAAGGCTTGGACTTGAACAGGCTAAATACGGAACTTACCTTTGTCAATGCTTCATATTAAGTTTTGGAACTTTCATAAAAAAGATAGTTGCAGAAGAAATTCTTAAAAAATAATATTACCTCAAACGTAATTAATGTATATTTGCAATTACTAAAAGAATCCTCATGGTAAAAAAAGAATTTCATAACCAACATAGTAATGGGACTAAAGTAAAACTTGAAATCTTTGATAAGTATTTCAATGAATGCCTACCTGTCTTTATTCATACATCTTTCTGTAAGGACATATTTATTTATGATTTGTTTGCAGGTAAAGGAAAAGACCAAAATGGGGAATTTGGAACATCATTGAATATTATTCGAGGTGTGTCTCGTCATTGCCATGCAATTTCTGAAAAGAATAAACGTGTTTATATTATTTTGAATGATAAAGAGCAGAGTAATGAGTTGTCCAGAAATGTAGATGAATATTTGGCATCTTGTAAATGTGATTGTGATTTGGATGAATGCGTTTTAAAACATAATGTAGATGCTTCTTCATCCAATGTAATAGTCAAAAGTGAAGACTTTACAACTTATTTCAATAATGTTATCTATCCTGTTTTATGTAAAAGAAAGGAATGTGCTAAGATAATTTTCTTAGACCCTTTTAACTTTATTATGGATGATACGCTTTTTAAACAGCTAACATCTTTAAAATCCACTGATTACCTATGCTTTATGCCTTCGTCTTATTTGAGACGATTTAAGAAAACAGATGCTTTTAATTCTTATATAGATAAAGATAAGCTCCTTTTTGACGAAAGTCGTCCAAATGAATGCCATAGAGTTATTGCTAGATATTTTGAATCTTTGGTTGCTGATAAAGAATATTATGTAGGCTATTTTTCTATTAAATATAATAAAAATATATATGGGATTATATTTGGATCTAATCACTCCTTCGGTGCGGAAAAATTTCAAAAAGTTTGTTGGGATATAGACAATGTAACTGGAGAGGCTGATTATAATATTGATAAAGAGATAGTTTATAATGGACAACAATCTTTATTTGAAGAACATAGTATTCCTCGAAAAATTAAAGAGTTTAATGAGTTGTTGACTAAATTAATAAAAGATAAGATGATTATAACTGATGTTGATGCATATAAGTTTGCGCTAAAAAACAGGTGTCTGCCTAAACACGCAGCTGATGTTTTAAAACAACTAATGAATCAAGGTGTTATTAATGTATTTAAGACTAAAACATCTGATATTCATAAAATAAAAATACCAACCAATATAGTATACAATGAAACAGTCTAAGATAGAATGGACAGAAGCGACTTGGAATCCCTCAATAGGTTGTTCGAAGGTATCTACGGGGTGTGTGAATTGCTATGCCGAGGTTATGGCTAAAAGACTTCAAGCTATGGGAACTCCTGGGTATGAGCATGGATTTGAATTTACAATTCTTCCCGAACGATTAGATGTGCCATTAAAAGTAAAGAAACCAACAAAGTTTTTTGTAAATTCTATGAGTGATTTATTTCATGAAAGAATGCCTTTTGATTTTCTTGATAAAATTTTTAGTGTTATTAAATCTACTCCACAACACCACTATCAAATATTGACAAAGCGTGCTGAAATTTTGAAAGAATATTTTAAAGATAGAAAAGTGCCAAATAATGTGTGGTTAGGTGTTACCGTTGAGTCTCCTGAAAATAAGGGAAGAATTGATATTTTAAGATCTATTGATGCTAAAATTCGTTTTATCTCCATTGAACCTTTAGTTGCTGATGTTGGAACGTTAAATTTTAAGCATATTCATTGGGTGATAGTTGGTGGAGAAAGTGGTAATAGAGCTAGACCAATGAAAGAAGAATGGGCATTAAATGTAAAAAAACAATGTGAAGAGCAGAATGTTGCTTTCTTTTTTAAGCAGTGGGGAACATGGGGAGCTGATGGCATAAAACGTAACAAGAAAGTAAATGGTAGTGAACTTCTAGGAAAACATTGGAAAGCTGAACCAGCTTTGCTAAAATAGGAAGTCGTATAAATAGCTAAAGAAAAGGATTGAGAAAATGAAATTCATTCTTCCCAATCCTTTTTCTATATTGGCTACTGCCTCAATTATATAGCCAATTCCGACAGACAGCTATTTACTTTTTGCATATCCTTGAAAATATTCTGATCCAGTACCCGTGCATAGTGTTTGGTTACGCTTGTATCTGCGTGTCCCAACATCTTAGCAACATTCTCCATGCTCACGCCATTTGCTAGGCATATAGAGGTGGCATAGGAATGCCGGGCTGAATGTGTGCACAGATTTTTCTGTAACCCGCATACATCGGCAATCTCTTTCAGGTAGCTGTTCATGCGCTGATTGCTCAATACAGGCAATAGTTTTCCAGTACATTCTGCCACATTTTTATACTTTTCAAGTATAGAAGCTGCCACAGGTAGCACAGGAATGTTACACATGATTTTTGTCTTTTGGCGGTTCTTTCTTATCCAAAGTTCCCCTTTGTTGTCTTTTACCAAGTGTTCAGGTGATAAGTCTTTCACATCGCTGAACGCCAAACCGGTAAAAATGCAAAAAACAAAAACATCTCGTACTTGTTCTACTCGCTTAATGGTGAACTCTTTGGCAAGAATGATCTTAATCTCGTCCATTGTCAGAAATTCAGGATCGGTTTCTTCCAGTTTGAAGCGGTAGTAAGCAAACGGATCTTTCTTTATCCAGTCGTTTTCTAAAGCAATGCGGATTATCTTTTTCAAATTCTTCAATCGGGTGATAGCAGAGTTCTGCGCACAACCTTTTTCAATCTTCAAGAAAGCATCAAACTTAGAAATGAAGTTGGCCTCCAAGTTATTCAGGGCAATATCTGATAGCTGATATTCTTTCTTAATGAATTCCTCCAAATATCGGGTAGTGGTTTCATACCGTTGAACGGTCTTACTAACGAAATCTTTGCCAATTAACTTACGGCTTTGTTCGTTATGCTCTCTGAATACCTGCAATAGTGTTTTGCTATCTTCGTCCACACGATAAAACAACTTTCTCACGAGATCAACAGTGATAACCTTGCCGGAAGTTTCCAGTTCTCTATAAATTTGGTGTATGTGTGAACGTGTGATTTCCAAGTAGTGGTTCAGTTCCACCGACATACGGTCTTTGCCTTTTGAATTCTCTTTTGCCTGATTCCAAAGGTTTACGCGACAGCTTCTTTTGATAGAAATATCTACCATACAGCCATTTACAGTGATTCTCATGCACACGGGTGCTTCACCGTTCTTTAATAATTTGCCTTTCTTGATGAAGAACAAAACAGAAAATGATTTACGAGCCATTTTTTACATCGTTTTTAGAGTTACAAAACTATGTATTCTCTTCCAAAGTACGACCATGCAAAAAGCTATGAATCAGTGATAAAGATGCAAATTCGTGGGACTTTTTTGAACTAAATTTTACTCCCACGATTTATCCACCGATAATATGCTTGAAATGGCTATTTTCTGCTACCTGCTAGAAAAAAGAAATCCCTGATAATGTCTGATTATCAGGGATTTGCTTGATTTTTCTTGTTGTTTCAGTGATCCGCCTGGGGCTCGAACCCAGGACCCCAACATTAAAAGTGTTGTGCTCTACCTGCTGAGCTAGCGAATCAATCCTTATTTGCGTATCAGTTATTTCCTGATTGCGGGTGCAAAGGTAGTGACTTTTTTTATATCTGCAAGCTTTTGGGTGAAAAAAGTTTTATTTATTTTTCGTCATCTCCCTCTATCTTCTGATTATCAGATGTTTCATGTGTGTCGTATTTTATTCTCTCTTTGTTGATGATGAAACGTTGATAATAGGAGAGCATTAGGGTGGTGAGCGGAAGTGCTATGATCATACCTAACATTCCGAGCAAGGATCCCCAGATGGAAAGAGATAAAAGAATGATGGCAGGGTTGAGCCCTGTGATCTTTCCCATGATTCTTGGGACAAGGAAACCATCTTGGATGGCTTGAACAACAATAAAAACAACGAGGGCACCTGCCAGGATTACCCAGAAATTCTCACCGGTATCAGCAGCTTTTAGGATTGCTAATATGACGGTAGGCAAGAAACCGATAATCTGCAGATATGGAACCATATTGAGGGCACCGATGAAAAGTCCCAAGGCAATAGCCATCGGAAAGTCGATGATCAGGAACCCAATGCTGAACAAGATGCCGACACAGAAGGCAACAAGTGCCTGGCCGCGGAAATAGCGATTCATTCCATCCTGTATGTCATTGACCAGATTGGATGCAAAGGTACGGTATTTGCCTGGTAATAGGTGAAGCCATCCTTCTGCGATGGATTCATAGTCGAGCAAGATGAATACCACATATAATAAAATGATGAATGAAGCGAATACGCTAAACAGAATATTAATAGATTCCGCAACGAGTGCCCAAAGTTTAGGAACAGTCTCTTTAATGGTATTCATTATATTTTCTTCACTTAAGATTCGGTTCAGTGCCTGAAGGTCGATATGTCTGTGGATAAATTCCGAAAGAGTAGGAGGCACTGTTTCGGAACGATAAGCACCATTAGTCAGATAAGTAACCAACAGATCGTTCATTCGTCCTATTTCGGCAAGCATTGGGGGCACTAAAAGGTAAAAAATGGCAATTCCTACTATGGTAATGCTGAACAATGCGCAGAAAATAGAAATGATCCTGCTTTTAAAGCGTAATTTATACTGGAAAAATTTGACGAGCGGATAAATCATATAAGCGATAAGCCATGCCACAAAAAAAGGTAGCAGTACGCCGCTGAGCCTTTTAAAAAGTATCAGTAATCCCACAATGAGCGCACAGCAGATAGAACCACGTATGAAACTATCAAATGTAATCTTTTTCCTTTCCATAATAATCTGACGTTTGATGTGCGACCTCACCGGAAATGTCCGGGCTTTGCTACCGTGAGGTCATTATGATTTTTCTTTGTCCTCTTGCAGGGCTTTCTGGTAACACTCCCGACATAAAGGTTCGTATTCGGCTGTTTCACCCAATAGCACCTGTTTGTCGTTTTTCACCGTACGGTGTGAAAAAGAGGCCAATTGTCCACATTTTACACAAATGGCATGTACCTTGGATACTTCGTCGGCAATGGCACACAAAGCCGGCATCGGACCAAACGGTATGCCTTTGAAGTCCATGTCCAATCCGGCTATGATGACACGTACCCCATTGTTTGCCAATTGATTGCATACATCTATTAATCCACTGTCGAAGAACTGTGCCTCGTCAATGCCTACCACATCAATTTCGGATGTGAAAAGCAGTATGCTGGCTGAAGAGTCGATGGGAGTGGAGGAAATGGTATTACTGTCATGTGAAACAACGTCCCCCTCAGAATAGCGTGTGTCAATGGCAGGTTTGAATATCTCTACGCGTTGGCGGGCAAACTTGGCCCGCTTCATGCGACGGATCAGTTCTTCGGTTTTTCCTGAAAACATGGAACCGCAAATTACTTCAATTCTTCCTCTTCTTCTCGTCTCTTGTATATGATCTTCTGAAAATAATACCATGCTGATGTATGTTATAATTGGTTGCAAAAGTAATAGTTTTATTGGCTTCTCGGTGTTTTTTCATTATTTATTTCTACATTTGCGAAGTCATTCAAGAAGAAATTCAGATGTAGATATGCAAGCATTGTTGAACGATATAGAATTGGATATTCAGGAACTTAAATGCCTGATGGAGGCCGTTTCGCGTAAACCGGACTCTGCTTTGCGTGAAGTGGCAAAGAGAAATATTGTGCAAATGCGTGGCCGGTTGGACATTTTACTGGAACAGTTGGACCGGGGAGCACTACCGGAAAACGAACTTCCTGACCGGATTATAAATCCAATGCCGGAACCTGTGTTAGCAGCAGCAGAAGAAGAAGAAGAAGAAGAAATAGTTGTGGGTAACCCGGAGAAAGATGAAGAGCCTGTAATAGTTCCGGAGGCTCCGGAGATGCCGGAATCTGAACAATTGGAATTGCCTGAAGTGACCGTAGAACCGGCACAATCGGCTGAAGTATCTATGAAGATTGAAACCAATACGGCTTCTACACCTATTTTGGCCGAGCGGATTAAAACAGCTGGAGATTTACGCCGTTCAATCAGTCTGAATGATTCGTTTCGCTTTTCCCGTGAACTGTTTGGGGGAAGCATGGAGCAAATGAATCATGTGTTGCAACAGATTGGGGAGATGCATTCACTGGATGCAGCTCTTGTTTTCTTATCTTCTAAAATAAAGGTGGAAGAGGAAAATGAAGCTAAAGCTGATTTAGTGGAACTTCTCAAAAAGTACTTTATATAAAAACGCGATTATTAGGATATGGGAAAACTATATGTGGTACCGACGCCGGTCGGGAATTTGGAGGACATGACATTTAGGGCTATTAAAGTCCTGAAGGAGGTCGACTTGATTCTGGCGGAGGATACCCGTACTTCCGGAATCTTGCTGAAACATTTTGAGATTAAAAACGTGATGCAATCCCACCATAAGTTTAATGAACATAAAACGGTGGAGAGTGTTGTTAATAGAATAAAGGCAGGAGAAACCATTGCTTTGATTTCGGATGCCGGAACACCGGGAATTTCTGATCCGGGTTTTCTGGTAGTTCGTGAATGTGTGCGCAATGGTATCGAAGTACAATGTCTGCCCGGAGCGACAGCTTTTGTTCCGGCGTTGGTAGCATCGGGATTGCCTAACGAAAAGTTTTGTTTCGAAGGTTTTCTCCCTCAGAAAAAGGGGCGTATGACAAAATTGAAATCGTTGGTGGATGAACACAGAACAATGGTGTTTTATGAATCCCCACATCGTTTGCTGAAAACATTGACACAGTTTGCCGAATATTTCGGTCCCGGACGTCAGGTATCTGTGTCCCGTGAAATTTCAAAGATTCATGAGGAAACGGTTCGCGGGACTTTGAGTGAATTGATAGAACACTTTACCGTTACCGAACCCCGGGGCGAGATTGTGATTGTACTTGCAGGAATAGACGATTAATAATAACTTCATTTAAAAACGTAAAACGTAATCGTATGAAAAAGTTAGTAGTTTTATTAGTATGCGCAGCTATGTTGGCTTCGTGTAACGGCCTGGGTGGTGGAAGTAAGGACCTGAAGGCAGAAAATGATTCTCTTTTGATGGAGTTGACCCAGCGCAATGCCGAATTGGACGAAATGATGGGTACTTTCAACGAAGTTCAGGAAGGATTTCGTAGAATAAACGCAGCTGAAAGCCGTGTTGACTTGACCCGTGGCACTATCTCTGAGAATTCTGCAACCGCAAAACAACAAATAGCATCTGATATTGAATTCATCACGAAACAGATGGAAGAAAACAAGGCACAGATCGCTAAGTTGCAGGCTATGCTGAAGAATAGTAAGAATAATTCGGCACAATTGAAAAAAGCCGTTGAATCTTTGACCCAGGAGTTGGTTGCTAAAACTCAGCGTATCGAAGAGCTTCAGGCTGAATTAGCTTCTAAGAATATCCGTATTCAGGAGTTGGATGCTGCGGTAACCGGACTGACTGCCGATAAAGAGTCATTGGCTGCTGAAAATGAAGCCAAGGCAAAGACCGTAGCAGAACAGGATAAGGCCATCAACAGTGCATGGTTTGTGTTTGGTACTAAATCGGAACTTAAATCTCAGAAGATTCTTGAAAAAGGGGATGTGCTGAAGAGTGCGGATTTCAACAAGGATTATTTTACTCAGATCGATATTCGTACTACTAAAGAAATTAAATTATATTCTAAACGTGCTGATTTGCTCACTACTCATCCGGCTAAATCTTACGAGTTGGTTAAAGATGATAAAGGTCAGCTGACTTTGAAGATCACGAATCCGAAAGAATTCTGGAGTGTATCTAAATATCTGGTAATCCAGGTCAAATAAGTAGTATAAAACAAACGTAACTGATAAGGGCACGGACTACACAGTATGTAATCCGTGCTCTCTTTTTTGAAATGTACCTGATATATTAATATGAAATATAGAAACCTGTTTTTTGATTTAGATGATACTCTCTGGGCCTTTTCCCAAAATGCGTATGATACGTTTGAAGAAGTTTACGATAAATATGGATTGGGAAGGTATTTCGATTCGTTTTCCCATTTTTATTCTCTTTACCAAAAGAGGAATGCGGAGTTGTGGGTAGAATATGGAAACGGGGAGGTGACTAAAGAAGAGTTGAATCGACAGCGTTTTTTATATCCTTTGAAAGCTGTTGGCGTTGACGATGAAATGCTTGCAAAACGTTATTCTGACGATTTCTTTTTGATAGTTCCTACTAAAAGGCGGCTAATGCCGTATGCGGAAGAGGTACTTTCGTATTTGGCACCCAAATATAATTTGTATATTCTTTCGAATGGTTTCAGGGAATTACAATCCTGTAAAATGCGTTCGGCAGGCATTGATACATATTTTGATAAAATAATTCTTTCGGAAGATTTGGGAGTGATGAAGCCTTGGCCGGAAATTTTTCATTTTGCTTTGTCGGCTACACAATCCGAACTACGTGAATCATTAATGATTGGGGATAGTTGGGACGCTGATATTGTTGGTGCCCATGGAGTGGGAATGCATCAGGCTTATTATAATGTGTCCGGACGCACTGATTTTCCTTTCCGTCCTACTTATTCAATGACTGATTTGAAAGAGTTGGTGGAACTGTTGTAACATTTATAGATATATTGTATTTTTGCGTTCAATATAGAACGCATAAAAATACAACTATGGACACTCTCTTGCCTTTTGCTTTACTCTGTTTCACTTCTTTCTTTACATTGACTAATCCGTTGGGTACAATGCCCGTTTTTCTGACCATGACTCATGGTATGACTGATAAAGAGCGGCAAGCGGTTGTTCGCCGTGCCACTTTCGTTTCGTTTATCACTTTAATGGTATTTGTTTTTGCAGGGCAATTCCTTTTTAAATTCTTCGGTATTTCGACCAACGGATTTCGTATTGCAGGTGGAGTGATTATTTTCAAGATAGGCTTTGATATGTTGCAGGCACGGTACACTCCGATGAAATTGAAAGATGAAGAGATTAAAACCTATGCTGACGATATTTCGATCACTCCACTTGCCATACCCATGCTTTGTGGTCCGGGGGCGATAGCTAATGCCATTGTTTTGATGGAGGATGCCCATACCATTGAAATGAAAGGAACGTTAATTGGCATTATTGCTTTGATCTATTTTATTACCTTCTTGATTCTGCGTGCGTCTACCCGATTAGTTAAAGTGTTGGGGGAGACCGGAAATAACGTGATGATGCGTTTGATGGGACTTATTTTGATGGTGATTGCTGTTGAATGTTTTGTTAGTGGATTGCATCCGATATTGGTAGGTATCTTGAAAGAAGGGTTGCTATAAATCAGATACTGATTCGTTCAGAAAAAGAAGAATGCCCGGATACGTTTTATATGTAAATCCGGGCATTCTCTTTATTGTTTGATAAATACTTTAGAAAGCATTATGCTGATTAGCGGCTGCCACCGGCCCACCAAACCGGATCGGTATATACATACTGGCCGTTTCCGAATGCAGATTCTACGTTCGGGTTTGCACTTACATCATCTGCTCCATAAGGTGCGCGAAGTGGGAACTTGTAAGGGTTGTCCAGTTTGATATATTCCTCACCCATTGCTTTGAGGCGGCGTACATCGTTATAGCATTCTGTTGTCTCACCGAAGGCTCCAAGGAATGCAATATATTTCTGTACCATTACCTCTTTTACAGGATTGGCATCGAATAATGGTTTTACGTTGTTGGTGAAATACTCTTCTGCTTCAGCAGTTGTGATAGCTTTAGTAGTCTCTTTAACGCCTCCGTAACTTTTTACTGTAGGAGCGTTAAGTGCAGCTGTTACACCTGTTTCTGCATTTGCAATGGCTGCAACAATAGCATCTTTCAGAGCATCTGCCGCATCATTGGTCTTATTCAAGCGAGCCAATGCTTCAGCTTTCAGGAAAAGTAATTCATGATAGCTCATTAATAAGGTTGGACATGTTTGCGAATATACGAATATAGGAGTATTATATTCATATTTAACAGACTCTGCCGTACCATTATCGGCCATTAGGAATCTTGGATCATCTGCACCGGTTACTTGGATGGACACAGCTTTTTCTCCTTCAGTTACCTTACCTTGTCCAATGCAAAAGATACGGCGTAATCTCGGATCCTTACGTTCTATTAGTTTATCAGCGTAGCTTTTACTTGCAGCCAATCCGTCACGGCTCCACTGGAAGTCAAATAACGGGTTTAAGTTTGTTGCACTATAAATAGAGAAAGCAGCTTGATCCTGAATAGATGTATATGATTTCTCTATGTACTCTAAAATATTTTGTAAATCAGCTTCTTTTGAAGAAGAACGAGCTAACAGACGCATTGTATAACGAGCTTTCAAGCCGTATGCTAGTTTTAACCATGCTTCTCCGTCACCTTTATATATGAAGTCATACTCACCAATTTCATCGCTTTTGTCACCTTTGGGAAGATCAGTGATTGCTGCATCCAAATATTCCATAATGGTAGTATAAATAGCTTCTTGCTTATCTAATTCCGGAGTCATAAATTGGGGTTGTCCATTGACTAATTCCGGAAGAGCAGCCTGACTGAAAGGTGCATCTCCAAAAGAGTCTGCAATAAGTCCTGCATTGATTGCCGCCAATACTTCGGCGATACCTTTAGTTGTATAGTTGCCTTTCAATTCATTAGAGCTGATATTAATGGCGATACGTGCGTTTTTCAGTGTAGAGTATAAATTGCGCCATACATTGTTAAAAGTAGAGGATGCCGAGGGCTCTCCGTTACGTTTCTCCGCATTTGCCAATTGATTGTCTACTCCAACCATATGCTCTACGTAGGTAGAATAATATGTATTAAAGTCGCCTCCGATATTGCTAAATGCAGTTGCAGTGATTACGTCAGCCAAGATGAATTTGGCAGGTACACTGGTTGTGTGGTCTTTGTCTTCATTAATACGATCCATTGTATCTTCCGAACAGGAAGCAAATGCAACGGAAATCAATGCCACAGACAATATGCCTTTTGATAAATTAAATATTGATTTCATTTTTGTCCTTTTTAGAATTTAACTGTAATACCAAAACCATAGCTTGATGTTCCCGGGAGCGAGAAGCGTTCGAAAGCACCAGCCATGTTGTTATTTCCCTGTGATGATTCAGGGTCAATACCATTATCCATTTCTGACCAAAGCAATAAGTTACGTGCAAAGACGTTTACTGTTACGCCTAAGTACGACTTATCCAGTACCGGATAACTTAAAGCGATTTCGCGTAATTTCAGGAATGAAGAACCGTATACTCCGGCTTCAGAGATCGTACTCAATCTGTCGAAGTAATTATAAGCGTTCTCACCGCTGATTTTGATGTCATTAGGTGCGTAAGAACCATCTGCCAACTGTTTTACAGCCGGTTTATTGAAGTAGAAGTAATCAGCTTTACGATAGTCTGCTGATTTCTGGGTTACACCATAATAGTCGAGTGTTGACACAGTACCGGCATACATACATCCACCTTGCTTCCAGTCAAGTACTGCAGAGAGGCGGAACTTATAAAATTCAAAAGTAGTATTGAAGCCCAGTCTGAAGTCAGGAGATACACTTCCCAACACTCTGTTTTCACCTAATGTCGGCATACCGTTTTCATCTACAACAATCTGGCCTTCCTCGTTTCTTTGATAGCTTGTACCATAGATAACCGGGAATTTATCACCGGCACTCAGACGTACTTGCGGATCAACAAAACCTCCTAACATGATGCTTGATACACCCGGAGCTAATTTATCGACATAGTTGTCGATTTTAGAGAAATTGAATGCAAAATCCCAGTTGAAGTTCTTAGTTTGGATCGGATTTACACTCAAAGTGATTTCGTGTGAGTTTGTATGTACCGATCCACCATTTGTGATCAATTCGCTATATCCGGTAGAAGTAGCCAAAGGTACCTCGAATATCTGATCCTTTACATTCTGGCGTGAATATGTATAGTTCAATGAAACTAAACCGTTCCAGAAACTGAAGTCTGCACCGATTTCGTATGATTTGGTGTTCTGAGGTTTCAGATTAGGATCATAAATTTTGTAATATGGAATATATGAGCTGATCGATCCAATAGGATACTGGATAGGAGTTCCTGAAGAGAATCCGCCACCATAGACCGGAGTTTTATAGTAAGAAGGATAGTAAGTACCTGCCTGCCCTACTTCTGCATAAGAAGCGCGAATTTTACCATAAGTCAGAACATCATTCTTCAGTGCTTCCAATTCGGTAAAGATGAAACCAAGAGAAACGGAAGGGTAAGTGAATGAACGGTTGTTGCGTGGCATGGATGAAACAATGTCATTACGAACAGTAGCATTCAAATACAACATGCTACGATATGCTAATGAAATGTTACCGAAGTTACCAACGGTACGCTCGCGATGGTAGGTTCCTGTAGACGAATAGATTGATGCGTTAGCTATATGGTTCCATCCTGGGAAATTGAAGTTATTTCCGAGGTTGTATTTGTATTTTGAAGAATTATCGACTAATTCATTACCATATAATACATTTAAGTCAAGTTCCGGAGTGATTTTCCAGTCATAAGTAACAGTTAACAATGAATTTATTTCATTGTTTGTAACGCTCTGCTCTTCAATGCTACCTGTTCCGTTGGAGTGTCCATATCCCCATGTATCGGTATAGTTAGTGGTATAAGCATCGGTACCTAACTGGTATTTTACATCCAGTTTATGATTTTCTGTACCGAAATCAGTAGAATATTTAGCAAATGCATTTCCAAAAAAACGTTGAGTACGTTCTTTAAAAGAGTTATTTTCAACGGCCCAATAAGCACCATCAAAACCGCCTGTTGAACGATACGTGTTTTGTGTATAAGGATCTCCATCAATGTGTGATGGGATACCGGCTAAATCGTAGCTGGACGGTGCACCATATACAGTTGCCAGGATACCATTGTTGGCACCGGTTTGCTTTTTGATTTTAGAATAAACGAAGTTTCCATTGAAACCGGTAGACCAATTCTTGTTCAATTGAGCTTGTGCAGTTAGTTTTGCATTATAGCGATCCATACCTGTAGAAGGTACAATACCGTTTGCAGTAGTACTTCCTAAAGACAAAGAGTAACTCCCTTTATCGAGGCTTTGTGCCACGTTTGCACTGCTGTTCCACGTTACACCTGTATTAAAGAAATCTTTAGCATTATCATATGCACGAGGAGTAGCCCATGGGTCCAGTCCTGCTTTGGCACGCTGGTCTACATAGTATTGCCCCTGATGTTTACCGTATTTCTGGGTATAGGTATTATCCGTATTGCCACCATATTTGGGATCGTTAGCCAGTTCTGAGATCAAAGGACCCCAAGAACGAGAATCTGATGGGCTAAAAGCACCATTAAATCCTTGTGCGAATTCTTTTTGGAAATCCGGCATAGTAGAAACCTTATCGAATGATAAACCAGTGTTGATGGTAACTTCCGGTTTACCTTTACGTGCACCTTTACCGCTCTTGGTAGTGATTACTACCACACCATTTGATGCGCGCATACCATACAGAGCAGAAGCAGCTTGACCTTTCAGGATGTTGATGCTTTCAATGTCATTCGGGTCGATATCTACCGCACGGTTTGCATAGTCAGAGCCTGTGACAGAGTTGAAAGTATCCAAGTCTGTAGATGATGAGATAGGCATACCATCCACAACATACAGGGGAGTGTTATCTCCTGTAAACGAGCGTGATCCGCGAATAGTCATTTTGGAAGAGGCACCCGGCATACCTGATGACGGTGAGATCTCCACTCCTGAAACTTTACCTTGTAAAGCGCTGGAAAGGTTACTACTTGATGCTTGAGTCAGCTTATCTCCTTTCACATCTTGTACGGCATACCCTAACGCTTTTTTCTCTTTTGAGATACCCATTGCTGTTACTACGACTTCGTCAAGTGCCTTAGCATCAGTCTTTAATATCACTTTGATTATCGGTGCAATTGCTACCTCAGCAGTCTGCATACCGATATACGAAATCTGCAAAGTCTTTGCAGAACT
>NZ_JAFKPJ010000016.1:0-121643 GCF_019633765.1 Bacteroides sp. 11BF | reverse complement strand
GAGAAGTGTTAACAAGATATTCTTCATAACTTTATTAGATTAGATTAACAATGCAGGAAGTTATACCAAGAAATTTGTAATAATCATCTCCTCTCCTGTATTTTAAAAAAGGAAATGAAGAAACTCTAAACTTTTGGTATAACTTCTTCTTAATAGTTAACAGGTACAAGAATATAATTGACTACCGTCAAAATGACAGTTTCCCCACTTATCAATGGTCTTGTAGCAACGTCCTACTCCATCAGAACACGTACGGGAGCAAGTGATAGTAGCACCACCCTCAGTATCGCCTGCCAATGCTTCGACATTAGCCATCACCAAGTCTGAAACTATTTTCTCTGTTTTCTGTGACTGATATATATTGTAGCCTGCAAAAGTTGCGACTACAGCGACTATCAGGGCCGCGAAGATTTTCTTACTCATAATTTTCACACCTTTTTATGAGGTTAATAATTTTGTTGTTTCTTGTGTCTCTTTTTCGGGAAATCACCCACCCGCAGAAAAAGTAAATGATGCACCTACTGATTCTTACTTAAATTCATTACCTTTGTAACCTATAAACCTCCTTTCTTTTGAAGGTTTTTCCGGGAGTGGACGATTCTAAACTTTTCCAGAGCATGCATCGTTCCACTTCCTTCCCAACCCAATTAAATATTTAATATCCTTTAAATATATATTTCACACCACTATGATTAACAGGACAATCCAAAGAGCCTACACCTATACAAGAAATATGTGTATATTCCTCACCTTCAGCCAATGCTTCAACATTCTGTAATGACAAAGAATCCAACTTATAAGATTGCTCTCTGAAATACGAGAATACAGCCAATACGAAAATGGCAAAACAGCCAATTGCTTTTAAATACTTTTTCATATACTCGGTTGTTTTAGTAACACATAACAAATATAGACGATTTCTTCTGTCTATTAAGAAAACGTTCCTTACTAAAACTTACAAGTTGAAAATCAATAAAATGCCCCCTTACCAGAACTTATATCAAAAGAGTTCTCTCTGCGAGAAGTCATCACTCTTCTTAGGCAGCACCAACTGATACCCACCTTCATTTTCCATTTTTATGATAACACGAGTAGGCGCTAAAGCTTTACGCAAACGAGAAACAGCCGTCCATAAACGATTCTTATCCTTTCGACGATCAGCCCACATCATTTCAAGCAGTTCTTCATATGATAGTTTATTTTCAGAGGCCTCTAAAAAAAGGAGTAAAAGCCGGCTACCCTGAGCATCCAGTTTTATCCGGTTTCCGGCACAATCCAAAATATGATTTCGAGGATCAAAAGTCAACCCTGAACAGAGTTTATAAATGACTAATTCTTCACCAAACATTTCTTTTATTTTTCTCAGTTCTGCTATTTGCAGTTCGCATGCAGCCAACTTTTGTTGAAGCTCTCCCCGGTCTATCTTTTCCTTTTCCAATTTATCGGAAAGCATCGTTATTTGGAGCATACCCTCTTGACATTCCTTTGCAAGAATACTTTGCTGTTCTTTGCTACGTTTCTTCTCTACTGACAATATTTCAATCTGAGCTTCTTTTTGTTTATGCTTCTCCCGTAGATCACTCAGTTCTCTTATCCGCATTTTTTCTTCTTGTTGAAGCAAATTCAATTGTTGTTCATATTGCCTGCGTTTCTCTTCTAAATCTTGATACCGCTCTCTCTCCTTCTCCAGCCTTTCCTTTAGAAGCTCTTCTTCAACCTCCGAATCAGACAAACGTTTTTTCACCTTATACACATAGTAGAAAAAAGCAATAAGTATAAAAGTCACTCCAACAATAAGGACAAATGAAGAAGAAGAGTATCGAATCACCGACCAACAAGTAGAAGATAAAAAACCGGCAACCTCTACCTCACACTCGTTCCCGACATAGGCAATCCAAATGGGCGATACAAAACAATCATTGCCACAACTCCCTTCAGAACGAATACATTTACTTGAATCGACAGTAACTACCTGTACAGAGGTTTTAGCGACAATATGCCGCATTCTCAAACTATCTGCCCAAATCCGATTCAAAGTATCAGCAGAAAGCTGCTTCTCCATACAAACAACAGAATGCAAAGAACGCTCATTAAAATCAGAAGATATATTTTTCAAATCCTTTTTTACATCTACAACATAATCTTTTGTACCAAACTCAGTTTTCACAGAAAGTCTGGTCCAAGGAGCCGTTGCACCCGATACATTCATAGACACACATGGTAGATCCAGTTCCCTTTCCATTCGCAGCATTTCACCTTTTAATGCCTGTATGAATAGATTTTTTGATTCCACACGCATCATCTCATTACTTCTCTGATAGAAATAACAACCTATTAATAAAGCTACCAATAGTGTCCCTCCAATACCCCAAATTAGTTTTATCGGCCTCATATCTAATTCTCTATTTATACAAATATCGTGTATTTATTTCTGGTTTTAAAGAAAATAAAGAAAAATTTCAAGACAATAAATTCCCCAATAGCATAAACGTATCAAAGCGCATCAAACAGACTACGTATCATTCATTCTTTATTTACTCGCATCCTGTTTGGTGATATACCCAAAACCACTACCTTTGCACCCTCAAAACCCAAACAAAAGCGACTGATGAAATACAAACTCCTCGTACTCGACTTGGACGGAACACTGACCAACGCTAAAAAAGAGATAACTCCACGCAACCGAGAAGCACTGATACGTGTACAGCAACAGGGTGTGAAACTGATACTTGCATCGGGACGTCCTACCTTCGGCATTGCACCCTTGGCCGACGAACTGCGCATGAAGGAGTTCGGCGGATTTATCCTCTCCTATAACGGCGGAGAAATTATCGACTGGAGTACCGGAGAGATCGTTTATGCCAATGTATTGCCGGACGAAGTGATACCTCGGCTATACAAATGCGCCACACGCAACCAACTCCCTATCCTGACTTACGATCGGCAATATATCATCACCGAATATCCCGATGACGTGTATGTCCGGAAAGAGGCTTTCCTCAATAAAATGCAGATATATCCTTCCAAGGATTTTCTGAAAGATATCCGTCTGCCGCTTCCTAAGTGCTTGATTGTGGGTGAGCCACATCGTCTGATTCCCATTGAAGCCGAACTTTCGGTAGAACTGCAAGGTCAACTGAATGTTTACCGCTCGGAGCCCTTCTTCCTCGAACTGGTGCCACAGGGAATAGACAAGGCACAATCTTTATCTGTCTTACTTAACAAGCTGAACATGAACCGGGAAGAGATGGTGGCTGTAGGCGACGGCTACAACGATCTTTCAATGATTCAATTTGCCGGATTGGGTGTAGCCATGGGCAATGCACAGGAACCGGTAAAGAAAGCCGCCGACTACATTACCCTTAGCAACGAGGAGGACGGTGTAGCTGCGGTCGTAAACAAGTTCTTTACAAAAGCACCCGAGAAGGGGGAGACAACAGTTTAAACACAGAAATTAATAAGAAAGCAAGTTGATTTCTCCATGATATTAACGCGTTATATATAAGTATATTATCATTCATCATACTAAACTTATCTCAGCCCGTATACCCGGGCCGGTGGGCCCGGGTATACGGACTCATGGGCACAGGTATGCGGGCTTATGGGCCCGGGCATGCGGGACGAGATAAAGTCCGGACCATTTTCACTAAAGATACTAAGGAAAAGGAAATGCTTTAAACGGCATAAACAGATAGATAACACGCTATATACAATTACAGATCAATACCTTATCCATCAAAAACAGTGGGTGGAAGATGGAAGATAAAGGTGGAAGATAAACGGCTTGAAAACGCTATCTTCCACCCATTCATTTCGTTGATAATTAGATAAGTAAACAGAAAAAGGTGGAAGATGGAAGATCGGAATGCATTTTTCGTATGAGTGGCCCGATCTTACATCAGACACATATACTTACAGAGAATAATCCGGCAGAACACGTCCCAATTCAAATTATTTATTCTAACTTTGTGGTTTAAAACAGAATAAATCTCAAACGTTATGGAACATCAACTGACGATTTACAACACTTTAGATAGAAAAAAAGAGCTGTTTGTGCCTTTGCACGCTCCACATGTGGGCATGTATGTCTGCGGACCGACGGTATATGGCGATGCACATCTGGGACATGCCCGTCCGGCCATCACGTTCGACGTACTCTTCCGTTATCTCACCCGGTTGGGTTATAAAGTGCGATACGTGCGTAACATCACCGACGTAGGCCACCTGGAACATGACGCAGACGAAGGGGAAGATAAAATAGCCAAGAAAGCCCGTTTGGAACAACTGGAACCCATGGAAGTAGTGCAATACTACCTGAACCGGTACCATAAAGCCATGGAGGCACTGAACGTACTTCCCCCCAGCATTGAACCACATGCCTCGGGACATATCATCGAGCAGATCGAATTGGTAAAAAAGATTCTGGATGCCGGCTATGCATACGAAAGCCAGGGTTCGGTATACTTCGATGTAGCCAAATACAATAAAGACTACCATTATGGTAAACTCTCGGGACGCAATCTGGACGATGTACTGAATACAACCCGCGAACTGGACGGACAGGAAGAAAAACATAATCCTGCCGACTTTGCCCTTTGGAAGCGGGCACAACCGGAACACATCATGCGCTGGCCTTCGCCATGGGGTGACGGTTTCCCCGGCTGGCATGCCGAGTGTACAGCCATGGGACGTAAGTATCTGGGCGAACACTTCGACATTCACGGAGGAGGCATGGACCTTATCTTCCCGCACCACGAATGCGAAATCGCACAGTCGGTAGCTTCACAGGGTGACGATATGGTTCACTACTGGATGCACAACAACATGATCACCATCAACGGCACCAAGATGGGCAAGAGTCTCGGAAACTTCATCACGCTGGATGAATTCTTCAGTGGCTCGCACAAATTGCTGACTCAGGCTTACAGCCCGATGACCATACGATTCTTTATCTTGCAGGCACACTACCGCAGTCCGGTGGATTTCAGCAACGAAGCATTACAGGCAGCAGAAAAAGGACTGAGCCGACTGATGGAAGCAGTGGATGGTTTGGAGAAAATCACTCCTGCAGCTACTTCGAACGTCGACGTAAAAAGCTTGCGCACGAAATGTTTTGAAGCGATGAATGATGACTTGAACACTCCGATTGTGATTTCACATCTCTTTGACGGAGCCAAGATGATCAATAATATCATTGCCGGAAACAATACCATCTCTGCCGATGACCTGAAAGAACTGAAAGAAGTATTCCATACATTCTGCTTCGATATCCTGGGCCTGAAAGAAGAAATCGGCTCGTCGGACGGACGTGAAGCCGCTTATGGGAAAGTGGTCGATATGCTGCTGGAACAGCGGGTGAAAGCAAAAGCTAACAAAGACTGGGCTACGAGTGACCTGATCCGCAACGAACTGACTGCACTGGGATTCGAAATTAAAGATACTAAGGACGGATTTGAGTGGAAACTGAATAAATAAAATCTCAGAAAATTATTTAAAAGCACCACAAAGGACGCGGAGGGAACAGGACTGATAACTTTTTCTGTATACTCCGCGTCCTTTTGTAATAAATCGGAACAGATATTAAAATGACAGCACAAGAATTCTTTAAAAATGACCTCTTTGCCACCAACGCAGGTGTAGAGTTGATTGAAATAAGGGAAGGATACAGTAAAGCAAAACTGGAAATCAAGCCCGAACATCTGAATGCAGGACAACGGACACAGGGAGGTGCCATCTTTACTTTGGCTGACCTGGCACTGGCAGCAGCAGCCAATTCACACGGCACACTGGCCTTCTCCCTTTCTTCCAACATCACCTTCTTACGGGCCAGCGGACCGGGCGACACGCTTTATGCCGAAGCACGAGAACGCTATACAGGACGCAGCACGGGTTACTATCAGATAGATGTAACCGATCAGGAAGGCAGGCTGATAGCCACCTTTGAGTCAAGCGTATTCCGAAAAAAAGACGAAGTTCCGTTTACTTTGTAATGATAGAGGTCTGGGGATGACGGTAACCGCTGACACTCCGCAGGAATGCTTTGGCCGAACCAAAGTTAAGGTGCATATCCAACCGTACCGGAAGATGATTCCGGTCGTCTGTTACATAAAACGTTATAACCTCTTTCTCCTTTCCCTTTTTATTGTACTCTACCAGTGAGAATATCAGACAGCGATAGGTCGTATCGTTTTCGGCAGTAATCTTCTTGATTCCCCTGTAAATGAGGGTCTGCTCCTCTACCTTACGCCCTGTCGCCATCGGAAACTGAATACGTTGGCCGACGGTGTAATCTTTCGGATCGAACGAACGGGCCTGCGCCAGAATACTCAACATATCATAAATACACCGGGTATCGCTTTGCTCTGTCTCTGTGACACTCCCATCTTTACGCACCCGTTTCTGGTTGACGTAGCACATCCCGTTACGGAAAGAAAAACGGGCCTCATCAACGGTATAACGTTTTCCTTCTTCGGCACCTTTCCTGAAATAACGTGGCTCGAGTTTCTCCGTCATGACACTCGTTAAGGTGTCCCGCATCTTAAAAAAGAAATCGGCTTCCTTACTGCTGATAGCCAGCAGATTGACCCGATAGGCAGGTTCGGAATGATACGTTGTGGAATTGGTAGTCAGACTGGCCAAGCCTACTTTCTTCCAGATGAATTTCCAGTTGAAATAGAGTTCATACATGACGTGCTCACCGGATTTAAAAGCATCGTTTTTCGCTTCACATTGCGCGTTACCCGACAATGGGAAAGCAAAAAGCAGAGCAATAATAAGACATACCAACTCTTTCCGCCTAATTGTTACGGCGGTTACGGTTAGCATTTTGACTATCTCGGGTCTTTTTCTTCTTGTCTTCATCTGGTTTCTGTTTTTTAAGTTCGTCCGGCTTTTGCTTATCCAGAGGCACAGCCGTCACATTCCAGTCCTGAGTGGCATCCCAGTTCGCTTTAAATTCAATGATATGCGGATAGTAGTATACCATCTCCGGCTGTATACCCTTTTCGTAGTCACCGGGATCCCATACTCCGTTACCGTTGGTGTCATTAATCAACCGGGCTCCATATTTGCCGGGATTCAGATAATAGAACTCCGCCCTCCCGTCAATCACCGGACGCCGTCGAAGCACTTTATCCTGATTATCCAACAGTTCGACAAAAGCAATAGAATCTGCTCCGGTTATATTGAGGAACACGTTACCATATTCTTCGATCTGGCGAACCTTGAAAGCTTGTTTTATTTTATTGGTAAACAAACCATAAATACCATGAAAAGCTGTAGAGTCAACGGCAAACTCATACTCTCCCCCGGGTTCCCAGTCATAATAGAGATTATAGCGGCGCACATCCAGTGAATCATGTTCGAACTCAAAAGAAACATCCGTCCATATCGTATCTACCTTCTGTCGAAGATGGATAGCGGCACTGTCAAAGCGCGCGACCGGTTCTTCGAAAGTCAGGGTAATATAATCGAATACGTCCATAGATGAAGGCGCGTGAGTATTTACCGACAAAAACTTGGTAGGCTCGGGCTCATCGTCTTTCTTCTTTTTCTTTTTAGGTTCTTCTTTCTTCACTTTCTTCGCAGCCAACCTCAGCGTATCTGTACGTGGGACCAACTGATTTAACGTATCTGTGTACAAATAGTTCAGACTCAACGTAAGTGTATCCTGCTTATAGAGCAACGAGTCGCGTATCCAATAATGGATAGTATCGTTACGGAATGTTTTTTCTATAATAAAAGCGTCCTTTTCATCGAAGTTCAGTCCTTTCAGTACAGGTAAAGAGTCCGCCGGAGCCGAAAAATACAAAGAAAACTTTTGGGGAGTAAGGCGTTCACTCTTAACCAGATATTGTGAAACAGAAGGTGTTTTGAACGAACGGAGCACAATATTATCGGGCAGGTAATAAGTATACTTCTGTTCAACAATAGTATCGATAGTCAGTGAGTCGACCCATGTGGTATCCTGACGTATCCTCTCTTCAAAGCGGGGAATAATCAATGAATCATTGAAAGCTACAGCTTCGGCTTTCTGATTATAGAAAAAGTTCTGATCGGCATCCATCAAACCGAAAATACGATATTTACCCGGTGCAACTCCACGAATCGTAAAATGCCCACGACTATCGGTGCGAGCCACACGATCAAAAGGTAATTTGGTAAAAGCCGAGTCATTCAGGTTGGAATGAAGCCCCACTAACATACCTTTTATAGGCTCCAGATCGGAAGCCTCAAGTAATGTGCCCGACACCTCCATCGTATCAATGGAAGCTCCCGTAGAGAACGTAAACGCAAAGTTACCAAGCGGGTTACCTTCATTGTTATCAACAATGGCATCGGAGAAATCGATAGTATAAGTTGTATTGGGTTTTAAAGAGTCGAGAAGATTTACGGTGATCCGCTTTCCTCCGGGTTTTATTTCGGGTTGTTGCAACTGGGGGGGCGAAACCACTACCTTTTCATTAGCCTTCTCGAGCTTAATGAACTCATCGAAATCAAGAACAATCTTTGACTTTTTATTATTTACAGCTCCTGCTGCCGGCGCACTGCCGATGAAGCGGGGTGGCGTTTCATCAAAAGGTCCTCCATCCGGACGCCCCATACTGGCACAAGAATAAAGAGTAGCCATCAAAATAGCGACGCCCAACAGACTACGGATGAATCGTTTTTTTCTATGTATACTGTCTTTTAACATGCTGCAAAAATAAACCTTATCCATTAATTAATGCTATACTTTACACTAATTTATTAAAAAAGAGTCTGCTTGACAAGACAAAAAACGTATCTTTGACCAACAATTTACAAACCTAATAAGATTAACCCCATGAAAAGACAACTGCTGACTTGCTGCCTGGCGATATGTAGCCTCGCAACCATGGCTCAACATGACGAATGGAAAAACCCCGAAATTAATGCGGTAAACCGTGCACCGATGCACACCAATTACTTTGCTTACTCTTCAAGTGAAGAAGCAGCGAAAGCTGACAAAGAAAACTCAAGTAACTTTTTAACCCTGAACGGAATCTGGAACTTCAACTGGGTGAAAGATGCCGATGCGCGTCCGACCGATTTCTACCGGACTGACTATAACGACAAAGGATGGGGACAAATGAAAGTTCCCGGTGTATGGGAAATGAACGGTTACGGTGATCCTATTTATGTGAATGTAGGTTATGCCTGGAGAAACCAATACAAAAACAATCCGCCTTTTGTACCCATAGAAAACAATCATGTAGGTTCATACCGGAAAGAGATCATCATCCCTGCCGAATGGTCAGGAAAAGAGATATTCGCTCACTTCGGCTCGGTAACCTCAAATATGTATTTATGGGTCAACGGTAAATATGTAGGCTATAGCGAGGACAGTAAGCTGGAAGCCGAATTTAACCTGACCAATTACCTGAAACCCGGTAAAAACCTGATTGCTTTCCAAGTATTCCGCTGGTGTGATGGAACATATCTGGAGGATCAGGACTTTTTCCGCTACTCCGGAGTAGGACGTGACTGCTACCTATACAGCCGCAATAAGAAATATATTCAGGACATTCGTGTAACGCCTGATTTGGACGCCAATTATACAAACGGTACACTGGATATAGCACTCAACCTAAACGGAAGCGGAACGGTAGAACTGAATCTGGCAGATCCGACAGGGAAAAACGTAGCCACAGCCCAAGTTAGCGGAAACGGTAAAAAGTCTGTTGGCATGAACGTAGACAATCCCGCAAAATGGACCGCAGAAACACCCAATTTATACACATTGACTGCAACATTGAAAAGTGGTAACAATACCACCTTGGAAGTGATCCCGGTCAAAATAGGTTTCCGCAAAATAGAACTGAAAGGCGGACAAATCCTGGTAAACGGTCAGCCCGTGCTTTTCAAAGGCGCCGACCGTCATGAAATAGATCCGGACGGCGGATATGTTGTTTCACGTGAGCGCATGCTGCAAGACATCTTACGAATGAAACAGCTGAACATCAATGCCGTGCGTACCTGTCACTATCCGGACGACAATCTGTGGTACGACCTTTGTGACCAATACGGCATTTACGTAGTGGCGGAAGCCAATGTAGAATCACACGGAATGGGATATGGCAAAGAGACACTTGCCAAAAATCCATCTTATAAAAAAGCACATCTGGAACGTAACCAACGCAACGTACAAAGAGGGTATAACCATCCTTCCATCATCTTCTGGTCTTTAGGGAACGAAGCCGGATACGGTCCGAACTTCGAACAATGCTACACATGGATCAAGAATGAAGACAAAACGCGTGCCGTACAATACGAACAGGCAGGCACCAATCAGTTCACAGACATTTTCTGCCCGATGTATTACGATTATGATGCCTGCAAGAAATATTGTGAAGGCAACATAGACAAGCCCCTGATTCAGTGCGAATATGCCCACGCCATGGGTAACTCACAGGGTGGTTTCAAAGAATATTGGGATCTGATACGTAAATATCCGAAATACCAGGGCGGATTCATCTGGGACTTTGTTGACCAAGCCAACCACTGGAAAAATAAAGACGGTGTAGATATTTACGGATACGGCGGCGATTTCAATAAATATGACGCTTCGGACAATAACTTTAATAATAACGGTTTGATCAGTCCCGACCGCCGTCCGAATCCGCATGCCCATGAAGTAGGATATTTCTATCAGTCCATCTGGACCACTCCCGCAGACCTTGCCAAAGGAGAAATAAAAGTATATAATGAAAACTTCTTCCGCGACTTGTCTGCATACTATATGGAGTGGCAATTACTGGCAGACGGCGAAGTAATGCAAGCCGGAGTGATTCAGGACCTGAACGTGGCTCCACAACAAACAGCTACCCTTAAACTGAATCTGAATACGGAAAATATCTGCCCATGCAAAGAACTGCTACTCAACGTAGCTTACAAACTGAAATCCGCCGAAACATTGATGCCGGCAGGAAGTACAGTGGCATATGACCAGTTGACCATCCGTCCGTACAAAGCCCAAACTCCGGAATTAAAGAACCGGAAGGCATCTAACATTGCCGTTCATGTACCGGTTATCAAAGATAACGATCATAACTACCTGATTGTAGAAGGTGAAAACTTCATTATTGAATTCAATAAACACAATGGCTATCTTTCTCGCTACGAAGCAGACGGCATACAGTTATTGAATCAGGGAGCCCAACTGACTCCCAACTTCTGGCGTGCTCCTACCGACAACGACTATGGAGCAGGATTGCAGCACCGGTATGCCGTATGGAAAAATCCGGGACTGAAGTTAACTTCTCTGAAACAGAATATTGAAAACGAGCAGGCGGTTATTCAGGCAGAATATGACATGAAAGCCGTAAAGGGTAAATTGTTCCTGACTTACGTCATCAACAATGAAGGCGCCATCAAAGTAACTCAAAAGATGGAAGCCGACAAAGAAGAGAAAGTTTCTGATATGTTCCGCTTTGGCATGCAAATGCAAATGCCCGAGAACTTTAATGAAGTAGAATATTATGGCCGCGGTCCGATAGAAAATTACGCCGACCGTAATCACTCTACCATGCTTGGCAAATATCGCCAGACAGTTGCCGAACAATTCTATCCATATATCCGACCGCAGGAAACCGGAACCAAGACCGATTTACGTTGGTGGAGAGTATTGAACGTCAGCGGAAACGGCTTGCAGTTCGTAGGCGATACTCCTTTCTCTGCTTCTGCCCTGAACTACAGCATCGAATCTTTGGATGACGGAGCACAGAAAGACCAACGTCACTCTCCTGAAGTGCCGAAAGCTCCTTTCACCAATCTGTGCATTGACAAGGTGCAGATGGGATTAGGATGTGTCAACAGTTGGGGAACACTTCCGCTTGAAAAGTACCGCGTACCTTATCAGGATTATGAATTCAGTTTCATCCTGACACCTGTACGTCACAAAGTGAATATGTAAAACGAGACTTGATCATAAAAGGAACAGTGGTCCGGAATTTTCCGGGTCACTGTTTTTTTATCATCTTTCTTCTTAACCTGCCCGCTTCGCACCCATCTGAAGCAAATCCGAGCTTTACACCTATATTAATTAGAGAAAAACATAGTTAAAAACAGATGATAAAAAACAACGATATAGAAAATAAAGAGTACTTTTGTCGCGGAAAACTAATTAAGGGTAATCAGTTTTCGCCTATACCTGAAAGGTTATCATGATAAACCACTTTTACCACAAAATGAACATCATTAAAAATTGAATATAAAGAAGGTATGAAAAGTAGAATTGTTTTATTTGCATTTTGTTTAGCCTTGTTGTCGGGTTGCGGCAAAAAGGGCTTCAACATGGGGGGGGGAACTCCGGAATGTGCAGTAGAGACATTGCAGCCCACCACTGTCAATCTGAAAAGTTCCTATCCGGCTACAATCAAGGGTAAACAGGATATCGAAATCCGCCCGCAAGTATCGGGATTCATCACAAAAGTTTGTGTAGACGAAGGTTCTATGGTACGCAAAGGACAGATATTGTTCATCATCGACCCGGTACAATATGAAGCCGCTGTCCGTTCGGCCAAAGCAGCCGTAGCTACTGCAAAAGCCGGAGTGAACACACAAGAAATCACAGTGAACAACAAACGTGAATTGAATAAAAAGAATATTATCAGTGATTACGACCTGGCGATGGCAGAAAACTCTCTGGCATCTGCCAAAGCACAACTGGCTTCCGCACAGGCACAACTGATAAGTGCAGAACAAAATTTAACCTTCACCAATGTAAAAAGTCCTTCAGATGGTATTGTCAACACAATTCCTTATCGTCTGGGAAGCCTTGTCAGCCCTTCTATCCAAACTCCGCTGACCATCGTTTCGGACATTAACGAAATGTATGTCTACTCTTCACTGACTGAAAAAGATCTATTGGCACTGGTACGTAAAGACGGTTCTCAGATTTCAGCTGTAGAGTCTTATCCGGAGGTAGGTCTTGAACTATCGGACGGAACCACCTACGCCGATAAAGGTAAAATGTCCACCATTAGTGGTGTCATCAACCAAAATACCGGAGCAGTAAGTATTCGGGCCACTTTCCCTAACAAAGAACATTTGCTGAGAAGCGGTGGTATGGCCAACCTGATCGTACCCTATCATCTGGAAAATGCAATTGTTATTCCGCAAAAAGCTACAACGGAAATACAAGACAAGAAATTTGCTTTCGTGTTGCAGCCGGACAATACTGTAAAGATGACTGAAATAAATGTTTTCAATGTGGATAACGGACACGATTACGTAGTGACTTCCGGCTTGAAAGCTGGTGAAAAAGTGGTCTTGGATAATGCCAGCACCCTGAAAGACGGACAGGCAATCAAACCAGTTACTCCGGAACAGGCTAAAGCCAACTTCCAACAAGCACTTGAAGAGAAAAAACAAGGAAAATAAAATCAGCATAGCAAGTTAAATATGAAACTAGATAGATTTATTAATCGTCCGGTACTATCTACGGTGATCTCCATCGTTATAGTAATCTTGGGTATTCTGGGCTTGATTTCGCTGCCTATTTCCCAATATCCGGATATTGCCCCACCTACGGTAAGCGTTTCGACCACTTATCAGGGTGCTAATGCACAAACGGTATTAAACAGTGTAGTCGCCCCGCTGGAGGAGCAAATCAACGGTGTGGAAAACATGATGTACATGAGTTCCACAGCAACCAATACCGGTGAAGCCCGTATTGACGTATACTTTAAACAAGGCACTGATCCGGATATGGCCGCGGTAAACGTTCAAAACCGCGTAGCCAAAGCACAAGGTCTGCTACCCGCCGAAGTAACCAAAGTAGGAGTCATCACTTCAAAACGACAGACCAGTATGTTGCTGGTATTCTCTTTATATAGTTCCGACGACAAATACGATAACGAATTTCTGGAAAATTATGCCAAGATCAATCTGGTGCCGGAAGTGCAGCGCGTACCGGGTGTAGGTGACGCCATGGTACTTGGTGCAGACTATTCAATGCGTATCTGGCTGAAACCGGATATCATGGCCCAATATCACCTGATGCCTACCGATGTTTCCGCAGCATTGGCCGAACAGAACATTGAGGCTGCTCCGGGAGCATTCGGTGAAGAGGGTAACCAGACTTTTCAATATACTCTGAGATACAAGGGGCGCCTGCAAAGTCAAGAAGAATTTGAGAATATTGTAATCCGTGCTACTGAAGACGGACAGGTACTTCGACTGAAAGACATCGCCAGTGTAGAATTGGGACGTCTGACTTACGGATTTACCAATAAAGTGAACGGGCATCCGGCAGTAACCATCATCGTATTCCAGACAGCCGGTTCGAATGCGACAGCTATTATCAACGACATCCTCGCCTTACTGGATAAGTCAGCTTCTACCTTCCCACCGGGCGTCAAAGTAAATGTATCACAGAATGCCAATGACTTCTTGTTCGCCTCTATTCATGAGGTAGTCAAGACATTGATCGAGGCATTTATTCTTGTATTCATTGTGGTATACATTTTCCTGCAGGATCTACGCTCTACATTGATTCCTGCTATCGCCATCCCGGTTGCATTGATCGGTACGTTCTTTGTCTTATATCTGATTGGGTTCAGTATCAACCTTCTGACACTATGTGCCATGGTACTTGCCATAGCGATTGTGGTCGATGATGCGATCGTCGTCGTGGAAGGCGTCCATGCAAAACTTGACCAAGGCTATAAATCAGCCCGTCTGGCTTCCATCGACGCCATGAATGAATTAGGAGGTGCCATCGTTTCTATCACATTGGTAATGATGTCTGTATTTATTCCGGTAAGTTTCATGTCCGGAACTTCCGGTACATTCTATCGCCAGTTCGGTCTGACAATGGCTATCGCTATTGCACTTTCGGCCTTGAATGCTTTGACATTGAGTCCTGCACTGTGTGCCATCCTACTGAAACCACACGATCCGAACAAAAAAGAAAAAGTGACGCTTGCCAAACGTTTCCATGCTTCATTCAATGCGGCATACGATACGATTTTGAAAAAATATAAGAAAAGGGTACTTTTCTTCATCCAGAAACCTTGGCTTACAATCAGTGCGGTAGTAGCCGGCTTTGCCCTGATGATTTTCCTGATGAATATCACCCCGACCGGTTTGGTTCCGAATGAAGATACAGGTACCATCATGGCTGTTGTCGACATGCCCCCGGGTAGTTCTAAAGAACGTACCGAAGCGGTGATGCAACAGGTAGACAGCCTGATAGCTTCAGAGTCGGCAATCGACAGCCGTACGATGATTGTAGGCTATAGCTTCATAGCAGGACAGGGACCCAGCTACGGTTCATTTATTTGTAAACTGAAAAACTGGGATGAGCGATCCATCAAAGAACGTTCAGACTTTGTTTCGGGCATGTTATACCTCAAAGCTCGTGAAGTGATTAAAGATGCCCGTGTACTGTTGTTCGCTCCACCGATGATTCCGGGTTATAGTGTGTCCAACGGTTTTGAGATGAACTTACAGGATAAAACGGGAGGTAGCCTTGACAAATTCTATGAGGTGGCTCAGGATTTCATCTCTAAATTGCAGGCCCGTCCCGAAATTCAATCAGCGCAAACATCGTTCAATCCGAACTTCCCGCAATACATGATAGACATCGACGCAGCTGCTTGTAAGAAAGCCGGACTATCACCTAACGATATTCTGACCACTTTGCAAGGCTACTACGGTGGTTTGTATTCTTCAAACTTCAACCGCTTCGGTAAAATGTATCGCGTAATGATTCAAGCGGAACCGAACAGTCGCACCAACCTCGAGTCGCTGAAATCAATCAAGATACGTAATGGTAACGAAATGGCGCCTATCACTCAGTTTATGAATATTAAGCGCATCTACGGACCGGATAATATCAAGCGATTCAACATGTTTACCGCTATGACCATCAACGGTTCTCCCGCTGACGGCTATAGTTCCGGTCAAGCCATCCAGGCAATGCAGGAAGTAGCCGAACAGACTTTACCTACAGGATATGGCTATGAATTCTCGGGTATGACCCGCGAAGAACAAAGCTCTAGTGGCAGCTCCACAGCTATGATCTTCGTCCTTTGCTTCGTATTCGTTTATTTGTTGCTGAGTGCCCAGTACGAAAGTTATATTTTACCATTGGCTGTATTGCTTTCTATTCCTTTCGGTCTGGCAGGCAGCTTCATCTTTGCCCACCTGATGGGATTGGCCAATAATATCATCCCTATTTTGGGAGCAGCTACCAACAACATTTATATGCAGATTGCATTGATTATGTTGATAGGTTTGTTAGCAAAGAATGCGATCCTGATTGTCGAATTTGCCCTCGACCGTCGTAAGATGGGTATGAGCATCACCTGGGCTGCCGTATTGGGAGCAGGTGCACGTCTCCGTCCTATTCTGATGACCTCTTTAGCAATGGTAGTAGGTTTGATTCCGTTGATGCTTGCCATGGGAGTAGGTGCCAATGGTAACCGTGCTTTGGGTACAGCTGCGGTAGGCGGTATGTTTATCGGTATGATATGCCAGATATTTGTGGTTCCTGCTTTGTTCGTTCTCTTCCAGTATTTACAGGAGAAGGTGAAACCTATCGAATGGGAAGACATCGATAATACAGATGCAGAAACAGAAATTGAACAATACGCTAAATAGGAATAAAGAAAAGAATATGAAGAAACAAATTATAGGTATGTTGTGTGCAACTGCTCTCCTGAGCAGCTGCCACATCTATAAATCATATGACAGACCTAAGGATATAGAAGCTTCCGGGCTTTACCGGGATACAGTATCTGTTGCCGATACTTTGGTATCCGATACTGCCAACTTCGGAAATCTGCCTTGGAGAGAGGTCTTCACAGATCCTCAGTTACAAGCGTTAATCGAACAGGGACTGACTCACAATACTGACCTGCTGACTGCCGCACTGAAAGTGAAAGAGGCACAGGCATCGCTGATGTCAGCCCGCTTGGCTTATGCTCCTTCACTCGGATTGTCACCACAAGGAACCATCAGCAGTTTCGACAAACATGCGGCAACGAAAACTTATTCACTGCCTGCAACTGCCAGTTGGGAGATCGATTTGTTCGGCAAACTGCTGAATGCCAAACGGGGTGCACAAGTAGCATTGTTACAAACAAAAGCATATCGCCAAGCTGTACAGACCCAGATCATCTCGGGAATTGCCAATACATACTACACGTTATTAATGCTCGACCGTCAGCTCGACATCACCGAACAGACCGCCGACATCATGAAACGTAATGTTGAAACCATGCAAGCTATGAAGGATGCCGCCATGTTCAACACGACCTCTGCCGGAGTGGAACAAAGCAAAGCTGCCTATGCACAAGTATTGGCCTCTATCCCGGCCATTCAGCAGAGTATCCGCGAAACCGAAAATGCCATGTCTATGCTGCTGGCACAGGCGCCGCAGACTATTCAACGGGGAGTCCTTGAAGAACAGCAATTGCCGGAAGAGTTTTCAGTAGGTGTTCCTTTGCAGCTACTTTCTAACCGTCCGGATGTAAAAGCAGCCGAAATGGCTCTGGCCAGCACTTATTACAATGCAAACTCAGCCCGTGCCGCCTTCTATCCGCAGATCACAATCAGTGGGTCAGCCGGATGGACCAACAGTGCCGGTAGCGCCATTGTCAACCCGGGTAAACTGCTGGCCTCCGTACTTGGTTCACTTACTCAGCCGCTGTTCTACCGGGGTGCAAACATCGCCCGTCTGAAGATAGCCAAGGCACAACAGGAAGAAGCTAAACTGGCTTTCCAACAGAGTATACTGAATGCAGGAAGTGAAGTAAGCAATGCACTGTACCAGTATCAGAGTGCTTCCGAAAAAACAGCTTCCCGCAAAATGCAAGTGGAATCATCAGAGAAAGCATCTGAATATACAAAAGAATTGTTTAAATTAGGGACGTCTACTTATCTGGAGGTATTGTCGGCCGAACAATCTTTGCTCAGTGCCCGTTTATCTCAGGTAAACGATACTTTCGACCGGATGCAGGCTGTAGTAAGCCTTTATCAGGCATTAGGCGGCGGAAGAGAAGATTAACTTTAAATACAATACAATTATGATTAGTCCATTAGCATCGATAGCCCCCGGGGCAAAAATCGGTAAGAATGTCACCATTCAACCGTTCGCTTACATTGAAGATAATGTCGAAATAGGGGACGACTGCATCATTATGTCTTATGCCAGCATACTGAATGGTACGCAGCTGGGAAAAGGTAACAAAGTGCATCAACACGCCGTACTCGGAGCGGAGCCACAGGATTTCCATTACAAAGGAGAAGAAAGTTCACTGATCATCGGTGATAACAATCATATCCGCGAGAATGTAGTCATCAGCCGGGCCACTTTCGGCGGAAACGCCACAAAGATCGGCAACGGCAACTTCCTGATGGACAAGGTTCATGTCTGTCATGACGTACAAATCGGTGACAATTGCGTAGCCGGTATCGGTACTACAATTGCCGGAGAATGTACCTTGGACGATTGCGTGATCCTGAGTGGAAACGTCACACTCCATCAATATTGCCATGTAGGACAATGGACGTTGATTCAGAGCGGTTGCCGCATATCAAAAGACGTACCTCCTTATGTTATTATGACCGGAAATCCGGTAGAATATCACGGAGTAAACGCTGTAGTATTGCAACAACATAAAAATACGAGCGAAAGGGTCTTGCGACATATTGCCAATGCTTACCGTTTGATCTATCAGGGCAATTTCAGCCTGCAGGATGCAGTACAAAAAATTGTAGACCAGGTTCCCATGAGCGAAGAGATAGAAAATATCGTTGCATTCGTCAAGGAGTCAAAACGTGGAATCGTAAAATAGGCACAATCATCTGCCGATAAAGAAAAGGTGTAGTCATCCTGGGATGGCTACACCTTTCTTTTATTATTTTCCATGCTTTTACACAGGCAGGTTCATTCTATTCAAACTCCAAGGTACCGAAGAAATCGGGACGATGGAAATCCGGTTTCTCTATTTTAATCGGATTCCATGAAAGGAAATGCGGGGTCTGCAATTCGTCTCCACATTTGTAGAAGTTCGCAGTAATCGTTTTTCCGTCCAGAGAAGTAATATTGTGTTTAAAGAATGCTGTATATGGAATGATCAGCGCCACTTCCCAGTTACACTCTTCAATGCGTTCATTGAACGGCTGGCGTCCCAGGCTGGCCCAACGCTTTACCTGATCCATCACTTCCTGAGAGGCACGCTCCCGGTCGTTACGTTCTGCTCCGGCACCTATAAGAATCGTCCCGATACAGTTGCATTCGATGTTATAATAAATACCGTCACCGGCAGGCACAGAAAAGAACTCCACGCAAGAGTCCGTCCACACAGACCCGTTGTCCTCTCCGTACTTAGCCCTCACACTGGCCTCTTTCACATTAAAGTGCAACAAAACAGCATCATCGCTATGGGCTATACGGAACTCCACTTTCGGACGATAAGGATAAGCTTCCCAATTCACATTATCAATAGTCTGGAAACCGATCTTTTCTTTATCCAGTAATTCGGGAAGTGCATCGACCTCCACATTAGCAATACTGATCTTTTTTACTTTCATGGTCTATTCTATTTTTATCTTGCAAAAATATATACTTTATTCCAGTATTTCATTCTCCATCCGGTGCTATTTTACAACCTTTTCCGAAAACGTTTACTTTCGGGTATCCTTTTTCATGGTCAGTCAGATGATTTCCTTACCTTTGCAGCGTGAAACAACCATCTTACATTGATTTAAGATAATAACTTCAACGGGTAAATCCCCATTGTATCTAACAAATAACACAAAAAATGAAGAAGCATCTAATTTTATCTGCCTGCCTGATGATGGCAGTAAGCAGTTTTGCTCAAAAGAAAGACTTTAGTTATAAGTTTTACGGACAGATTCGCACAGACCTTTATTACAACAGCCGTGCTAACGAAGAGACAGTAGACGGATTGTTTTACATGTATCCCAAAGACGAAGTACTCGATGAAAACGGCAAGGACCTGAACGCAACTGCCAACGGTAGCTTTTATACCTTATATACCCGCCTGGGAATAGACGTAGCCGGCCCTAAATTGGGACGTGCCATGACTTCTGCCAAAGTAGAAGTGGACTTCCGCGGCTCAGGAACTTCCTACTCCACCATCCGCTTACGCCATGCCTACCTGAACCTGGATTGGGGACGTTCAGCTCTTTTACTCGGCCAAACCTGGCATCCGCTGTTCGGTGACGTATCACCACAAATACTGAATCTTTCGGTGGGTGCACCTTTCCAGCCATTCAGCCGTGCCCCTCAAATTCGCTATCGCTACACACATAAGGGATTCCAACTGACAGGAGCCGCAATCTGGCAATCGCAGTATTTATCGCAAGGCATTGCCGGCAAGAGCCAGGCTTATATAAAGAACAGCTGTGTCCCCGAATTCTATCTGGGACTCGATTATAAAGCCAACGGATGGATAGCCGGAGCAGGCATAGAACTTCTCTCCCTGAAACCCCGTACAGAGTCTAAAATAGATGATAAAGTTTATAAAGTGAACGAACGCATCACCACTTTATCTTATGAAGGACATGTAAAATACAGCAATAAAGACTGGTTTGTAGGGGCCAAAACCGTATTGGGCTCTAATCTGACACAAACTTCGATGCTCGGTGGATTCGGAATCAAATCGATCGATAAGCAGACCGGAGAACAGAAATATACACCGATCCGGGTATCCAGTTCATGGCTGAACGTTGTATACGGACAGAAATGGAAACCGGGCATCTTCCTGGGATATGTCAAGAATCTGGGGACAAGTGATGCTTTAGCATCCGGTCAACTGTACGGAACAGGAACCAATGTAGACCAGGTAGTAACTGCCGGAGCCGAACTGACATACAACGTCAATCACTGGAAGTTTGGAGTGGAATATACGTATACTTCCGCTGCTTACGGTTCACTGAATCTTAAAAACGGCAAAATCATCGATACGCATTCCATCGGTAACAACCGTATCGTAGGTGTAGCCATGTTTATGTTTTAAAAACAGATGAATAATACATTACCTATCCACTTCGCTCCGCTTCAGGGATATACCGAGGCAGCCTATCGTAATGCCCATGCCGCCGTTTTCGGCGGCATAGATGTCTATCATACTCCTTTTGTACGAGTAGACCGGGGAGAGTTCCGCCACAAAGACGTTCGGGACATTCTACCCGAAAACAACCGGGTGGCCCGCCTTATCCCGCAACTTATAGCCTCCGAAGCGGATAAAACAGAGCGTATGATCGCCCTCTTCATCGAACAGGGCTATCGGGAGATAGACATCAATCTCGGCTGTCCTTTCCCGATGTTGGCAAAACGACAATGCGGGTCCGGCATGCTGCCTTATCCCGACAAGGTGGAGGCATTGCTAAAACAAACGGAACAATTTCCCGACATACGCTTTTCGGTAAAGATGCGTCTGGGATGGGAAAAACCGGATGAATGCCTGTCACTGATACCGTTGCTTAACGCTGCTCCCCTGACCGAAATCACCCTCCATCCCCGGTTGGGCATCCAGCAATACAAAGGTGAGGTAGACATGGAGGGATTTACCTCTTTCTACGAAGCATGCAGACATCCCGTAGTCTATAATGGAGATATCCTGACCGTAACAGACATCCACCGCATTACCGACAGGTTCCCAAACCTTGCCGGAGTGATGATCGGACGCGGATTACTGACAAACCCTGCATTAGGCTGGGAGTACAAAGAAGGCAGAAAGCTTTCTCCCGAAGAGTGGCATGAAAAGCTTAAGGCACTGCACACAGCCGTTTTCCTTCATTATGAAGAGCAGATACAAGGTGGCGAAGCGCAACTGGTAACCAAGATGAAAACATTCTGGGAATATCTGGCTCCACAGATCGACCGGAAAAGTTGGAAAGCTATCCATAAAAGCACTACGCTCACCAAATACAACATTGCCGTCCGTTCGGCATTCTGACAGAAAGTTCATCCGGACAATGCGTAGTTTGGCATCCGTTTCATTATCGCTGATAGTCAGCAAATTATATTTACCTGTATTTTCCTTTCGATGTAAAAGCATTTACCCCGACATGTAAAGGCTTTTACGTCGGCATGTAAAGCCATTTACCTCGGTACGTAAAACCATTTACTCCGGTACGTAAAATCTTGACCAGTACACGGCGATGTTAGTCGACTTGCATATCTTGGAGCAGTAACCTATCTTTTCTTTAAAAGAGAGGGAGTCCTTGAGTGATCCTCCCCCTGATACCAGATTCTCTACGGATGCAATTCTTTAAAAGTCTGATTCTCTTCTTTCACCTGCTTCACAGTTTCATTCAGGTCGTCAATCGGCAGATCGTATCCATACCACCCGGTATAGCAATCGGTTACATACCATTTACCGTCAATCAAGTCGAATATCACACGTAAGTCAACTTCCGACTCCTCATACCCGGCTTCAAACTCTTTATGGGTAGGTTCGTTCACCGTAAATTTAGAAACATAGATTCCTCCTTCCTCCTGGGTAATGCGTTCCTCTTTTAGAGTCTCGCCATCCAGCAACGGCCATTTCTCTTGTGTAAAGGGGAAGGTTTTCTCGCTATTTCCATCGTCCGTCATCAGAGTGATGGGAGTTTTTAACGGAAACTTCACACGGGTATACTGGAAAGAAGCACTTGAGGTGAACTTCTTCAGAAACGTCTGGAAAGGTTCATCAGCCGTTTCCGCAGTAGCGGCACTCTCTGCCTTCGCTTTCGAAGTATTTCCACAGGAAATAAAGCAAATGCCTCCCATCAGGGTAAGCATAAACAGACAAAGCACAAATCTTTTCACTTTCATAATGAATGGGTTATTAAGACGGGGAATCCCACCCCGCATTTTCAGCGGGCAAAGATAATATATCTTCCTAATATCCAATCGGGAAGGACAGAATTATTTATGTTTCAGGTATTCATATCCGAAGCGGCAATAAAGACATTTCTTCTTGTCGCAATATTCCTTCTGTAACTGCAACAACGCCTGACTGTCCGCTGCTGTCCGGACAGGAATTCCGGCTTCGCTCCACATGCGGGTGACGTAGTTGTTTTCAGCTTTCAACTCTTCAAGCAATGAAGCTGCGCGTTCACACAACCTTTCGTCTGCTTTATGCAAACCGTAAGCATACAGAAAAGGTATGACCGTATTGATAATGATCAGCTCCCTTGCACCGGAACCGATGCTTTTCTCCTTCCGGGGAGAGGTCCTGCCAAACATGAAGTGCTCCTCCCAATAAGCAGAAGTATGACCGGAGAAGATCGACTTTAACTCTTTCAGGGTTTGCGCTTCCATGACACGTGAAAACAGGGAACGCTCTTTGTAATATAGGGAAGCCAGTTGTGCCAGCCTCACATGTGGAAAATTGCCGGGACGAAGACGGAGAAAACGCCACAAAGAAGCATTCATCACTGGCGGAAGTTCAAACTTATGTTGCAGATAACGGAATTCCTTCTGCATCCAACTGAAATAATCGTCAACAGGTTCTCCCTCCAGCAAACCGGCCTGTCCAAAGAAGAAAGCTTCCACTTGTGTCAGGTCGTCACGATGCTTATCAATGGAACGGAACGGAAGCAGATTCGCCCAGGCTTCAAAAGCATCTCCATTCAGTCCGAAACCAAAATTACGTGCCAGCGTGATGAAAAAGGCGTCCTCCCAATGTTGGTTGCAGCGCTGAAGCCGCCGGGATATGGTCTGGTTCTTCTGATCGAAACGCTCGGTCTGTAAAGCTGTCAGCCAGGAATGAACCGTTAGTTTGGAAAGAGTTTCCAAGATCGAATAGCAAGGTGGATGTACGTCTGCCCGGCAAAGCTCGTCATAATGTTCCTTCACCCGGCGGGGACAGGCCAACCGGAGTTGCGGGACAGGTTCACCATTGGTGCGGTATATCTCACAATCTATTTCCGTGGCAATGTGTAAAATCACTGAGTCATAAGCTATATCATGATCATGCCCGTGACGGAACCAATCGGAAGAGATTGCATGTATTTCGACATTACCTACCCAAAGCGTACCGTCAATCTTTAGTTTGGCATTAAAAAAATCGGGGCCTGCATTAGGATTCGGCAGTCCCGTATCAATCACTTCAACAGGCAGCCCGGTGGTTGTTTGCAGTTCATGAAGAGGAAAGATTTTGTGTTTCCACACATAGTGTAGGAGGTGTTCCATTGTTAACAAGACGTTAATGTGCTCGACAAATGTAATAAAAATCCTATCTTTGCGACTAATATTTTGGATATAAAGTCTATAAAGTCAGTAAAACAATGAAAATAGCATTAATAGGTTACGGAAAAATGGGCAGGGAAATCGAAAAAGTTGCCCTCAGTCGCGGACACGAAATTGTCAGCATTATCGACATCAATAATCAGGATGATTTCGAATCCGAAGCGTTTAAATCGGCAGATGTGGCTATTGAGTTCACTAATCCCATGGTAGCCTACAGCAATTATATGAGAGCTTTCAAAGCAGGTGTAAAGTTAGTTTCGGGCAGTACCGGATGGATGGCAGAGCACGGCGATGAAGTAAAGGAACTATGCAGCAAAGGTGGAAAAACCCTGTTCTGGTCATCCAATTTCAGCCTGGGCGTAGCCATCTTCTCGGCAGTCAATAAGTATCTGGCTAAAATAATGAACCAGTTCCCGGCATATGACGTGACCATGAGTGAAACCCACCACGTGCACAAGCTCGATGCACCAAGCGGAACGGCCATCACGCTGGCAGAAGGTATTCTTGAAAACATGGAACGTAAAAACGTTTGGGTAAAAGAGGAAGCACACTCAGCGAACGAGTTGCCGATTCACTCCATCCGTGAAGGCGAAGTATTCGGTATCCACACCATCCGTTACGATTCGGAGGCGGACAGTATCTCCATCACCCACGATGCCAAAAACCGGGGAGGTTTTGCTTTGGGTGCGGTACTTGCCGCAGAATACACAGCAACCCATGAAGGCTATCTGGGTATGAGCGATTTATTCCCATTCTTAAAAGACTAACATCATGAGAAAAGCAACACGTACTCAATGGATAAAGTGTTCCATTGCCATTCTTCTTTATCTGATCTTCCTGATCTGGGTGAAAAGCTGGTGGGGACTGATTGTGGTTCCTTTCATTTTCGATGTTTACATTACCAAGAAAATCCCCTGGTCATTCTGGAAGAAGTCAAAGAACCCGACTGTCCGAAGCGTAATGAGTTGGGTAGATGCCATCGTTTTCGCTTTGGTAGCGGTATATTTCGTGAACATCTATATCTTTCAGAATTATCAGATCCCATCCTCCTCACTGGAAAAATCATTGCTGGTGGGAGACTTCCTATATGTAAGCAAGATGAGCTATGGTCCCCGTGTACCGAATACTCCGCTATCGATGCCATTGGCACAGCATACACTGCCGATACTGAACACCAAGTCGTACATTGAGTGGCCTCAGTGGAAATACAAACGTGTGCCCGGGTTCGGTAAAGTAAAACTGAACGATATTGTAGTGTTTAACTTCCCTGCAGGAGACACTGTTGCGCTGAACTTTCCGGATGCCGACTTTTATACACTGGCATACAACATCGGGAAGCAGATTTATCCGAATCCGATCAATATGGACAGTCTGACCCGGGAACAACAGAAAACAGTATACGATTTATATTACAATGCCGGACGAAAAGAAATAATGTCCAATCCCCAACGGTATGGCAAGGTTGTCACCCGTCCGGTGGACCGCCGGGAGAATTACGTAAAACGTTGTGTAGGGCTGCCGGGCGATACACTCCAAATTATCAACGGTCAGGTGATGATTGACGGGAAGGCAATAGAAAACCCTGAGAACCTGCAATTCAACTACTTTGTGCAAACTACGGGTCCGTATATCACAGAAGAGATGTTCCGCGAACTGGGGATCAGTAAAGCCGACCAGGGATTAACTCCCGAAGGAGCAGGTTATGAAGAAGGGTTGGTTGAGTTAGGAATGGATGGACGAAACGCCCAAGGCAGGCTGAATCCTGTATATCACCTCCCGCTCACAAAAAAAATGTATGATACTCTGTCCGCCAACAAAAAGTTGATCAGCAAAATCGTGATAGAGCCGGAAGATTATGCCGGAGACATGTATCCTCTGAATTTATATACTCACTGGAACCGCAGCAATTACGGCCCTATCTGGATTCCGGCAAAGGGAGCCACTATCACGCTGACTCCGGATAATCTGCCTATCTACGAACGTTGCATCACTGCCTACGAAGGCAATAAACTGGAACAGAAAGAAGACGGAATCTACATTAACGGTGTGAAGACAGACCAGTATACTTTCCAGTTGGATTATTACTGGATGATGGGTGATAACCGGCATAATTCGGCTGATTCCCGTTATTGGGGATTCGTACCCGAAGACCACGTAGTAGGTAAACCGATCGTCGTATGGCTGTCATTGGATAAAGACCGTGGCTGGTTTGACGGTAAAATCCGCTGGAACCGCATCTTTAAGTGGGTAGACTAAGTAGTAATGAGAAAGGGATTTAAATGGATTATCGCATTTGCCGGAGCAATAGTTATCGTATTATTGCTCCGCGGCTTTGCTTTTACCTCATGCCTGATACCTTCATCGGGCATGGAGAACTCCCTTTTCCAAGGCGAACGTATTCTGGTCAATAAGTGGAGCTACGGACTTCGGGCACCTTATATGTCACTGTTCTCCTACCACCGCTGGAATCCAAGGCGCATTGATAAAGACGACATCGTCGTATTCAATAATCCCGCGGCTATCAAAGAACCGGTCATCGACCGGAGAGAAATCTATATCAGCCGGTGTATCGGTGTACCGGGAGATACTTTGCTTATCGATTCACTATTCAATGTAGTAGACCGCAACACACAACTCGGACCGGACCGGAAACAACTCTACACTTATCCACAGACCAAGGAACAGCAGTTAGACTCACTACTTTCCATTCTTTCCATCGGCTCCAACGAACTGATGGGGCAGCATGAAGGCAAGAATGTACGAAGCTTCAGCCGTTACGAATATTATCTGCTTGAACAGGCGATGAACGGAAAAAGCTGGATACAACCTCTGAGCCAAAGCCGGCAGGAAGAAACTAAACCGCTCATCATCCCGGGCAAAGGAAAGGCCGTCAGAGTTTATCCGTGGAACAGGACCCTGTTGCGGAATACGCTGGTGTTGCATGAAGGCAAACAAGCGGAAATCCGGAACGATACGCTCTACATTGAAGGTCGCCCTTCACAGCATTGCTATTTTACCAAAGATTATTACTGGATGGCTTCCAATAACTCGATAAATCTCTCCGATTCCCGCTTATTCGGCTTTGTGCCGCAAGATCATGTCATTGGGAAAGCTTCGCGAATCTGGTTCTCAAAGAAAGACCATACGGGAATCTTCAACGGATACCGCTGGAACCGATTCTTCCAACCGGTGAAGTAGTCAGTCCCACAAACCACAAATTATATATCAGCAACCAAGTAATCACAAAGTATCAACCACCCATGAAAGTCGCTTATCTCTCTTCTGCCTATCTGGCACCCGTAGAATATTATAGTAAACTGTTGAATTACGATAAAATATTCATCGAGCAGCACGATCATTACATGAAACAGACCTACCGGAACCGCTGTACTATTGCAGGTCCGGAGGGTGAACTGGCACTTTCTGTTCCTACCGTAAAACCGGAAAACCCGAAATGTCCGATGAAGGATATCCGGATTTCCGACCATGGCAACTGGAGGCACCTGCATTGGAATGCAATGGAGTCGGCCTATAACAGCACCCCTTTTTTTGAATATTATAAAGACGATTTTCGCCCTTTCTATGAAAAGAAATATGAATTCCTCACAGATTTCAATGAAGAATTGTGCCGGCTTGTATGCAAGCTGATAGATATACAACCTGATACGGAACGAACCACCGAATATAAAGCGGACTTCGCCCCGAACGAAATAGACTTCCGGGAAGCCATCCATCCCAAAAAGAATTTCCGCCAAGCCGATCCGGAGTTTATTCCCCAACCTTATTATCAGGTTTTCGAAACCCGTCACGGGTTCCTGCCCAACCTGAGTATCATCGACCTCTTATTCAATATGGGGCCGGAAAGTTTGTTAATACTGCAACAAACAATAGCCAATCCCCGATAAAAGGAGTCGAGCAGAAATTAATTTCCTTCCTTTTTTGAACCGTTCCATCAACTTTATAACTATATTTGCATGCTGCGTGTGCGATAACGGAGCTATAGAAGAAGAAGTTTAAACTTAAAATATAATAGTATGGCAAACTTATTTAGTGTAAAGGATAAGGTAGTGGTCATTACCGGTGGAACAGGAGTATTGGGAAAAACAATTGCAGTCCATCTGGCAGAAGAAGGTGCCAAAGTCGTTATCCTCGGACGTAAAGCCGAAGTGGGCAACGAGATAGTAAAAACAATATGCGCCAAAGGGGGCGAAGCTCTGTTCCTGGCAACCAATGTACTCGACCGGAACATCCTTGAACAGAACCTGGCAGATATATTGAAAGCTTATGGGCGGGTAGACGCATTGCTCAATGCGGCAGGCGGCAATATGCCAGGAGCTACGATTGCACCGGCAAGTGACATCTTCGATCTGAAAATAGATGAATTTCAGAAGGTAGTGGATCTTAATCTGACCGGTACCGTATTGCCGACACAAGTATTTCTAAAACCGATGACAGAGCAGAAAAGCGGAGCTATTGTCAATTTCTCCTCAATGGCAGCTTTCCGTCCTTTGACACGTGTGGCCGGTTATTCGGCTTCCAAAGCAGGCATTTCCAACTTTACCGCATTTATGGCCACAGAAATTGCCAAAAAGTTTGGTGAAGGAATCCGTATAAATGCCATTGCCCCCGGTTTCTTCCTGACAGAGCAGAACCGCACTTTACTAACCAATCCGGACGGAACATATACTCAACGGGGACAGGATGTCATCCGCCAAACCCCATTCGGACGTATGGGACGCGCTGAAGAGTTATGCGGCACAATACAATACCTGATCAGCGACGCAGCGAGCTTCGTAACGGGCACTGTGGCCATAGTGGACGGCGGATTCAATGCTTTTGCAATGTAAAGAGACCTCTCCCATGCATCTTCCCTCCCCAGAGATAAAACGAACAGAATGATTAAACCTACTTTCAAAAGTAAAAAATGACTTATGAATCAACCTTATATCACTTCATCAAAGAGTAAACTCTTTCTTTCCGAACAAACCTGGCGCTGGTATGGACCGGATGATCCTGTCAGCCTTTGGGACATTAAACAAGCCGGAGCTACGGGAATTGTCAACGCTCTCCACCACATCCCTAATGGCGAAGTATGGACTGTAGAAGAAATTATGAAACGAAAGGAACTGATCGAATCCGTCGGTCTGCGATGGTCGGTAGTAGAAAGTGTCCCGGTACACGAATACATCAAAACCCAGACAGGCGATTACAGAAAATACATCGAAAACTACAAAGAGAGCTTACGTAACCTCGGTAAATGTGGCATTCATATCGTTACCTACAATTTTATGCCCGTACTCGACTGGACTCGCACCGATCTTGCCTATACCCTACCCGATGGCTCCAAAGCACTTCGTTTTGAACGTGCCGCTTTTATCGCTTTCGATCTTTTCTTACTGAAACGACCGGGTGCAGAGAACGACTATACCGATGAAGAAAAAGCCAAAGCAAAAATTCGTTTCGAACAGATGGACGCAACGGAGAAACAACTCCTTGTCCGTAATATGATTGCCGGACTTCCCGGTTCGGAAGAGAGTTTCACGCTGGAGCAGTTTCAACAGGAACTGAATCGTTACAAAGGTATCGACGCGGATAAGCTACGTGCCCACTTAATCTACTTCCTGAAAGAAGTGACTGCGGTAGCAGACGAGGCCGGTGTAAAGCTGGTGATTCATCCGGACGACCCACCCTGCCCCATTCTGGGTTTACCGCGCATCATGAGTTGTGCGGCCGATTTTCAGGCACTGATCGATGCTGTGCCTAATGAATCGAACGGGCTCTGTCTCTGTACCGGATCACTTGGAGTAAGCAGTGCCAACGACCTGGAAGGTATGATGAAACAATTCGGCGATCGTATCAATTTTGTCCACTTCCGAAGCACTCAGCGAGATTCCGAAGGAAATTTCTACGAAGCCAACCACCTGGAAGGAGACGTAGATATGTACCGGGTCATGAAAGCTTTCCTTGAATTACAACAGAGAAGAAAAGTATCTATCCCCATGCGTCCGGATCATGGACACCAAATGGTGGACGATTTAAAGAAGAAAACCAATCCGGGATACTCCTGCATTGGACGCCTGCGCGGACTTGCCGAGCTAAGAGGACTGGAAATGGGAATTGCAAAATCAATCTTTTAAAAACACGAAAAGGCAGTAAAAGACCTTTTCACCCACCGCTGGCTCCACTGATTAACACAGAAATTAAGACCGAGACCTACTCGATCTCTGTTTTTCTGTGGAGCCAGCGATAGTTTTGACACATTTATAAGGCCTCATCCTATCTGCTGCCTATACACTTCCTCTTTAATTCTTTCCACCTGTTCAGACAGCCGGGGAGAATCTTCATTTCCCATAATCCAAAGTGGACAGGCGTTCTCCATAGCATGATAAGAAGGCTGTACATAGGTTTTATCGAGCACCTTGTATCCGTTACGCCGATAATAGTTCACGCGCCGGGTAGTCATTTCATCTTCCGTAGGCTCTACTTCCAGCAGGCGCAGTCCTTTCAGGTGTCCGGCCACATAATCAAGCACCTGCTGCCCTATCTTTTTATTCCGCATTTCCGGGAATACAGCCAGGTGTTCTAAATAGTAGAAGTCACCCATATCCCAGTATACAAACATTCCACTCAACTCTCCATCACATTCAATAGCATTGAAATACATGGGGGTATGGTTCTCAATCATTCGTTTCAACTGCCCGATTTTTCTTCTCTCACTTTCGGGAAAAGACTCCTCGTACAAAGGAATCAAACGGTTCAGACGTGAATCGTCAGCACTCGTAATACGGCTTAATGTCATCATAATTTTTTAGGTTTTCAGGCAAAGATAAGCGGAATAAGCCGGAAGACAGCAGACTTTAAACATTTTTACGCTATCTTTGTGAGCATAACCCCTGATTAATTTAACACATTATGAAAACCTCATCCCCTCAACGAGTCGCTGCGGTCGATGTATTCCGTGCACTCACCATGTTCCTTATGCTTTTTGTGAATGATATTCCCGGACTCAGAAACATCCCCCATTGGCTTGGACACGCAGCAATGACAGAAGACATGTTAGGCTTCTCCGATACTATTTTCCCGGCTTTCCTGTTCTGCATGGGCATGTCTATTTCGTTTGCGGTACAAAACCGATACCAAAAGGGCGATTCATTGCTCCAAGTGATTATGCATATTTTCTGGCGAACCGTGGCACTGGTTGTTATGGGACTCTTCTCAGTAAACAGCGGAGGAGTGGCAGGACTCTCCCATCCCTGGTTCTCTATCATTATGGTGATTGGCTTCTTCCTGATCTGGGGAGTATACCCTAAACCGATAACCACCCGAAAGAAATATCTCTATACGGGAATGAAGACAGCAGGTATTTTACTGCTGACTTTCCTGATCCTCTACAAAGGATTTCATGGAGCACCTTTCCAGCAGAAATGGTGGGGAATTCTGGGCCTTATTGGCTGGACCTATGTAATCTGTGCCTCTGTATATTTATTTACCCGGGAAAGCCTGGTACGCAACCTTTTCGTCTGGGTACTGTTTATCATTCTGGCATTGCTGAATCATGCAGACGTCCTGCCGCTTCCATTCATACCAAGTGATATGACATTACACGCATTCGGGATATCGGGCATGCTAACTTCACTATTGATGCAAAAATATGCCAGCCCCGAGCACCCCGGAAAGTTTATAGGGATATTATGCAGTCTGGGCCTCCTTATGCTGGCAGCCGGCTTTGCCTCACATCCTTTCTGGATTATCTCAAAGATACAAGCCACTCCAAGCTGGTTCTTCTTCTGCACGGCAGCTTTCTTCCCGTCATTCGGCTTCTTCTATTGGCTGACTGACATAAAAGGCAAAACCGGCTGGTTCGATATTATCAAACCGGCAGGAACCGCAACCCTTACCTGCTATATCATTCCATATATCTGGTATGCAATGCAACAACTACTTGGATTACACTACCCCACCGCATTGGGCAGCGGCATACCGGGATTAATGAAATCGGCCATATTCTCACTGATTATTGTCGGTATCACAGGATTACTGGTCAAAGCTAAGATTAAACTAAAAGTATAAATCAAACTCCGCAGACTGAACCATCCAAAGTGACTAATGGCCCCACTGCCGGTCAGCTCCTTTGGACGGTTCAATCTCCTATTATTAAAAATAATTAATAACCCGAGAAAAAGCAAAGCCACCCGAAGAAAGATCCGTATTAATCCATACATTTGCCGCCAATTATGACAGCATACATCAAACTATTAATGCTATGCCTGTTATTTTTGGTATTCGGTACCCAGAAAAGCAGTGCTCTACAACCCGCCAATAACGGGGTGACAGTCACTACTGCCGTAAAAAGCCATACTCACAACATACCTTCTTTTGATAACTCAGGACACGACCTATTCGACTTTAATCAAGGGATACTGGTCAAAAAGGCTGTTTCGGATTCGGCCAACCCGTATAAACAAAGTAATAACCTCCATCCGGCTGCCAAGACGGACTCTCAGAAATTAATAACATTCAAAGAATACACTTCTTTTTATACTCTTCATAACAGAGTTAAGCCTGCACCAAAATACTATGTATTTGCGCTCAGGCATATTCTTATTTAGCACTTTCTGTACTACGGGTGTCTATGCGATTCGGCATAGCCCTGATTATGATGTTTTTTTAGTTTATATATTCCAAGGTCAGAGAGTGCATCGTAAAGATTTATATAAGTATTAATTGTGTGTCTAATAGTAATGTCAATCCTCAGATGCACCCTCTTCCTTTTCTTCTTATCTGTAGATCAGTGTAGAAAGATATTCCTCTGCGAACATCTCATTGGCTACCTCCAGCAACCCTTCTGCAGTTAATGCTTCGATTCGCCGGAAAACAGATTCGGATGATTCATACTTGTGGTAATGCAAGAAGGTCTTTGCCATCCCCAACGCATTATTTTCATTATTATCCGAAGCAACTCCAATCTGCCCGATCAGTTGTTTTTTAGCAGCCATCAGCTGCGAAGAGGTCATTTTCACATCCCGCATCCTTTTCAGTTCTTTGTAAGTCAACCGCAGACAAGTATCCACATCCGCAGGATCGGTTCCAAAATAGATGCAGAAAGCTCCCGTATCCGTATACGATGTCAGATTGGACTCCACAGTGTAGACCAATCCTCTTCGCTCACGGAGAGAAACATTCAGGCGACTGTTCATCCCCGGACCACCCAGAATATTATTCAGCAGATACAAGCCGGTACGTTTATCATCATAAGCATTGTATCCCCTACTGCCAATCATCACATGCGCCTGATGGGTCTCCTTATGGACAACCAGATGCTCCGGTACGTAAAGGGGAGGCGGAGTACGGTGATTATCGACTCCAATCAACGGAAGGTCTGCCAACAGTTTCTCCACCTGGCGGACTATTTTCTGAAAGTTGAAGTTGCCCAAAACAAAGAATACCATATTGGAAGGTTGATAGAACCGGGAAGTAAAAGCAACCGCATCCCCGCTTCGGAATTGCTTCAGCAATTCCGGCCTGCCCAGAATGTTGCGTCCCAACGGATGATTCCGGAAAATCATATCTTCAAAGTCATCGAAAATAAGCTCCGAAGGAGTATCTTCGTATGACTGTATTTCGTCGATAATCACTTCCGTCTCCTTTTCTATCTCGTTCTGCGGAAAAGTGGAGTGAAAAACAATATCTGCCAGCAATTCCAGTGCCCGCCCAAAATGTTCGGTCAGGAATGCCGAATAGATCACCGTCTCTTCCTTATTGGTATATGCATTCAGGTCGCCTCCTACATTCTCCATACGATTCAGGATATGCCATGCCTTCCGTTTCCGGGTACCTTTAAAAATCAGGTGCTCCACAAAGTGAGCCATCCCTTGTTCGTTTTCAGCCTCATCACGGGTGCCGGCATCTACGGCAAATCCACAATAAGCCACCTTTGAAAGCGAAGGCTCATGGATGATGCGAAGACCGTTGGACAGGGTATGTATATTATATTGCATTTCTGCACGGGTACTTAACTGCTTCATTCTTACTATTAAGTTAGGTTGAGGATACAAAAATACAATAAAACTTATTGTCGTTTATAGAAAATTGCAGATATTTGTAAGCTATAACATCAATAACCCTTATGGAAAAGATAGGAATTTTCTGTTCCGCGTCCGACAGCATCGACCCGACATTCTTCGATGCAGCCCATCAGATTGGCGAATGGATGGGAAGAAACGGCAAGACACTTATCTACGGTGGTGCCAACCTCGGACTCATGGAATGTGTGGCAAAGGCAGTCAAAGAAAGCGGGGGACGTGTCATCGGTGTAGTACCCTCCAAACTTGAAGAGAACGGCAAAGTGAGTACATATCTCGATGAAATGATCCGCACACACAATCTGAGTGACCGCAAGGATATCATCCTGCAACAGTCGGATGTATTGGTGGCTCTCCCCGGCGGTATCGGCACGCTGGATGAAGTATTTCATGTCATGGCAGCCGCTTCCATCGGTTATCACCAGAAGAAAGTGATCTTCTACAACGCAAATGGTTTTTATAGCCCGTTGCTTGCCGTACTCAGCGAATTACAGGCAAGAGGATTTGCCCGCCATCCGCTGTCCTCCTATTATGAAGTAGCAAACACATTTAATGAATTAACAACTAAGATATAATGATTGAATCGATTCAAGAACTCCTGCAAAAGGAAGCACAAGCCGTGCTGAATATTCCCGTGACCAATGCCTACGAAAAGGCGGTTGAGTTGATTGTGGAACAAATACACAGAAAAAAAGGCAAACTTGTAACTTCCGGCATGGGTAAAGCCGGACAAATAGCGATGAACATCGCCACTACGTTTTGTTCGACCGGTATTCCCTCTGTCTTCCTGCATCCCAGCGAAGCGCAACATGGCGATCTGGGCATCCTGCAAGAGAACGACCTGTTGCTGTTGATTTCAAACTCGGGCAAAACCCGTGAAATCGTAGAGTTAACGCAGTTGGCCCACAACCTGAATCCGGGCCTTAAATTCATCGTTATCACCGGAAACCCCGACAGTCCGCTTGCCAGCGAATCAGATGTATGCCTGAGTACAGGGCACCCTGCCGAGGTTTGTACACTGGGCATGACCCCTACTACCTCGACTACGGTAATGACCGTCATCGGCGATATCCTCGTGGTACAAACAATGAAAAGGACTGAATTCACTATCGAAGAATACTCCAAACGCCATCACGGTGGTTATCTGGGTGAAAAATCAAGAAAACTATGCGTAAAGTAATCGGCATCGGAGAGACTATACTCGATATCATCTTCCGGAACGACCAGCCTTCGGCAGCCGTTCCCGGAGGCTCTGTTTTCAACGGCATCGTTTCTTTAGGACGCATGGGAGTCAATGTATGTTTCATCAGCGAAACGGGCAACGACCATGTTGGAAACATCATCTTGCAATTCATGCGTGACAATCATATCCCGACGGATCACGTCAATGTGTTCCCGGATGGCAAATCGCCCGTATCCCTGGCTTTCCTGAACGAACACAGCGACGCGGAATACATCTTCTATAAAGACTATCCCAAACAGCGGCTGGACGTTTTGTTCCCTCCCATCAACGAAGATGATATCATTGTCATCGGTTCATACTATGCCCTGAATCCGGTTTTACGCGACAAGATTCTGGAACTGCTGGACATAGCGAGAGAGAAAAAAGCGATTGTATATTATGATCCCAATTTCCGTTCTTCACATAAGAACGAGGCTATGAAGTTAGCTCCAACCATTATCGAGAATCTGGAATATGCCGACATCGTAAGGGGATCTCTGGAAGACTTCTATTACATGTACGGAATCAAAGACGCAGAGAAGATCTACAAGGATAAAATCAAGTTTTATTGTCCGCTATTCCTTTGTACAGCCGGAGCAGAGAAAATCTCGCTGCGTACCAACACAATATCGAAAGAGTATCCTGTCACCCCGTTGCAAGCAGTCAGTACCATCGGTGCAGGAGACAACTTCAATGCCGGCCTGATCTACGGCATGTTAAAATATGACGTCCGTTACCGCGACTTGCAAAACCTGAGTGAGGAGACCTGGGATAAGGTGATACAATGCGGTCAGGATTTCTCCGCAGAAGTCTGCAAGAGTTTCAGCAACTCCGTATCGGAGGAGTTTGCGGCAAACTACCGTTAATGCTTGTCAGTTACGAGCTACAAGTAACAAGTAAATGTGCATCATCCGGCATAATTACCCGTAGCGTGTAGCCCGTAGCTAATTACTATTAACGTTGTCTAATTATAGCAAAGTAATTATACCATGTAACAAGAATCCATATCTTTGCAAATAGTGCTCTCAGACAAATACGAACTATGTACAAAAACCTGTTCAATTTACTAACTATTTTACTTATTCTGCCTTCGTGCACAGATATGTCTCCTAACATTTCGGTGGTTTGCGAAGAGAATAATATAGGAAACTGTATTCTTAAATGGGAAACAACCCCTCTCATCAAGGGGCAGGTGAAAGTATATGCATCCGACAATCCGGAGTTCATACCCGAAGACAATCCCGTCGCCATGGCTAACATCTCCGACGCACGGATAACGATTGTGACCAACGATCCTTCCAAACGCTCCTATTATACAATGGTATTCAATGACAAATACCGTGTAAAAGTGGCTCCCCGCAATGTAAATATGCCCGGCATACAGAACTTCCGCGACTTGGGAGGATATAAATCCGCTACAGGAAAGCACGTACGCTGGGGCAAGCTCTACCGTTCGGCACAGATAGACAGCCTGAATTGCTTTGCCTTCAGAAAACTACAGAATCTGGGCATCAAAACCATTCTGGACCTGCGCTCCGAAAGCGAACTCCATAATACGCCTCCTTTGCAAAAAGGATTCAATGTGGTGCATATCCCTATCAGTACGGGTGATATGGAACATATCCTGCACGGCATACAACAAGAGAAGATCAAGACAGATACCATTTACCACATGGTGGAAGGGATGAACCGCGAACTGGTGGTAAAATACCAGAAGGAATACAAGGAAATATTCGATATCCTGCTCGACAAAAACAGCTATCCGGTAGTGATTCACTGCTCGTCGGGAAAAGGACGGACCGGCATCGTATCTGCCCTGATACTGGCTGCTTTAGATGTTAATGCGGATATCATTATGGAAGATTACCGTCTGAGCAACGATTACTTTAATATCCCCAAAGCGTCCAAGTACGCTTATAACCTGCCCGCCAACTCGCAGGAGGCCATTACCACTCTTTTCTCGGCAAAAGAAGATTTCCTTAATGCAGCCAAAGACGAGATAGAGCGCAAATACGGTGATGTATCCACTTATCTGCAGAAAGCAATCGGTCTGCAGCCCGAGGACACACACAGACTACGCAACATCTTGCTGGAATAACGCATTTTTTGTCCATCATTATTTATTGTTATCATTCGTAATTCACAATTAATCCGTATCTTTGCACCCGAATATAAAGATATACAGAGATTTAATGAAGACATTTGAAGAGCTTGGCGTTTCTCCGGAGATACGTAAAGCTATTGAAGAGATGGGATACGAGAATCCCATGCCGGTACAGGAGGAAGTGATTCCATACCTTTTAGGAGAGAACAATGATGTAGTAGCTCTTGCACAGACAGGAACGGGTAAGACCGCAGCGTTTGGCTTGCCCCTCATCCAAAAAATTAACGTAAAAAACAGAATCCCCCAATCACTCGTTCTATGCCCTACACGTGAGCTTTGCCTCCAGATAGCGGGCGATCTGAACGATTACTCCAAATACATTGACGGGCTGAAAGTATTGCCCGTATACGGTGGTTCGTCCATCGACAGCCAAATACGCAGCCTGAAACGGGGTGTGCACATCATTGTTGCCACACCGGGACGTCTGCTCGACCTGATGGAACGCAAAACAGTATCGCTTGCCACTGTCACCAACGTGGTGATGGACGAAGCGGACGAAATGCTTAACATGGGCTTTACGGAGAGTATAAACGCTATTCTGGCCGATGTTCCGCAGGAACGCAACACACTGCTTTTCTCGGCTACGATGAGCCCCGAAATAGCCCGTATTTCGAAGAACTACCTTCACGATGCAAAAGAGATTACCATCGGACGCAAAAACGAAAGTACGAGCAATGTGAAGCATGTGGTATATACCGTACACGCAAAAGATAAATATGCTGCACTGAAACGCATCGTAGACTATTATCCGCAGATTTACGGTATCGTCTTCTGCCGTACCCGTAAAGAGACCCAGGAGATTGCCGATAAACTGATGCAGGAAGGCTATAACGCCGATTCACTGCACGGAGAACTTTCGCAGGCACAGCGTGACACGGTGATGCAGAAGTTCCGTATTCGCAACCTCCAGATACTGGTAGCCACAGACGTTGCCGCACGCGGACTGGACGTAGACGACCTGACACACGTCATCAACTACGGGTTGCCGGATGATACGGAAAGCTACACACACCGCAGCGGACGTACCGGACGTGCCGGTAAGACAGGTACATCGATTGCGATTATCAACCTGCGTGAAAAGGGAAAAATGCGCGAAATAGAGCGTATCATCGGCAAGAAGTTCATTGCCGGCGAGATGCCTACCGGCAAACAGATTTGCGAGAAACAGCTTCTTAAAGTGATCGATGACCTTGAAAAAGTAAAGGTAAACGAGGAAGACATTAACGATTTCATGCCCGAAATTTATCGTAAACTGGAATGGCTGAGCAAGGAGGACCTTATCAAGCGCATGGTATCGCACGAGTTCAACCGGTTCGTGGATTATTATCGCAATCGTGAAGAAATAGAGGTGCCGACAGACAGCCGCAGCGAACGTGCCGTAAAAAGCCGTGACGGCAAGAGTGGCCGCCAGGCTGAACCGGGCTTCACCCGACTTTTCATCAACCTGGGTAAGATGGATAACTTCTTCCCCCATGAACTGATTACCCTGCTCAACAATAACACCCGTGGAAGAGTGGAACTGGGACGTATCGACCTGATGAAGAACTTCTCGTTCTTCGAAGTAGAAGAGAAACAAGCGCAGAACGTAGTAAAAGCATTGAACCGGACAAACTGGAACGGACGCAAGGTTACGGTAGAGGTTGCCGGAGAAGAAGCGCCCACGGAACGCAGAGGACGCGGAAAACGGAATGAAGGCAGTGACCAGGGCGGCAAAGGAAGAAATACAGCCGCATCGGCCGACCGCAAGGATAAAGGCAGAGCCGGTAAAGACAGAAAACAGGCGGACACCCGGAAAGCCCAAAAGCCCAGCCGCGAGGAACGCGGATATTCCGCAGCACGTGGTCCCAAAGGTAAAGATGAATGGAAGCAGTTCTTTAAAGATGCCGAACCCGACTTCAGCGAAGAGGGATGGGCAAGAAGAAAACCCAAGAAGAGCTAAGGACAAAAAGATAGGAAGAACGGCCTGTCAACTTTCAAAAAGACCAGATTAGCCGTTCCCTGCTTACTTCCCTTTCTTATAAAACTTCTCTTTCGGAGAGAAGCCGGATGAAAGCCCGGCTCTTCACTTCACTTAGCAACGGTCTGAGCGGGGTGAAGAGCCGGGCTTTCTCACTCCGAAGAGCAGGCTTCCGGACGAAATGCAACCTGCATTTCCCCCGAAAGGTTACTCCATCCGGAGCAAATGCTTACTCCATCGGAGGAAGAGACCTTCTTTATTCCCACTTTTTCCGAAAAAGCTTCTGTTCACAAGCTGGTTCATTTCAATAGAGCAGCAACCGGAAACTACCAAAAAGAGCTCAAAAAAAAGAAATTATACAACTATTTGTTTGTAATCACCCGATATACTCTGAAAAGAGAAAGCAGATCAATCGAATCAAAGACAACGAACCCCGAGCCTAATGCAAATTCCGGACGTTTTTTTCACACCGACCGGAGAGAGGCCCGAAATAAACGATTCTGGAAGGGTCAGAAAAGCAAAAAGTCAAAATGATAAGAAAAGATTAAGTCAGGGTTCTCTTATTTATATTGTCCCCAAAAACACTACCTTTGCGTGAATTAAAAAAACAGGTAATAGTTTTCGGATATGAACAAATTTAATGGTTTCCTTTACGGTCTGCTTTCATCGGCCTCCTTCGGGCTGATTCCTCTTTTCACCATCCCTGCCATGCGTGAGGGAATGCACTTCGAATCCATCCTGTTTTATCGGTTCCTGTTCGCCTGCTTAGCTTTGGGATGTATCCTGTTGCTCGACAAACAGTCTTTCCGTATCAGCCGCAAAGAAATCCCTTCGCTGTCGCTACTTGCCTTCCTCTATCTGATGTCCGCAGTCTTCTTGTTCTGGGGATATAAATTCATGGCAAGCGGGGTAGCCACTACCATCCATTTCATGTATCCGGTACTGACCACGCTGATTATGATGATCTTTTTCCGCGAAAAGAAGTCAGCCTGGCGCTTCTTCGCCATCGCTCTTGCCGTAGTCGGTGTCTCCTGCCTTTCTTACGGCGACAGTTCCGGTGGAATTACTGCCATCGGATTGTTCATCGTTCTCCTGTCGGCTTTGGGATATGCGCTTTACCTGGTTACGGTGAGTCAACTCAAGATCGGACAGATGAAAGGGCTAAGGCTTACTTTCTATGTTTTTCTGTTCGGTGCGCTTTTCCTGCTGGTGGGGATAGGCGCGACCACGGGTATTCAAGCTATTCCCGACTGGCATACGGGAGGAAACCTGCTGCTGCTGGCATTGATTCCAACCGTAATCTCTAACCTGGCATTAGTACAGGCCGTAAAAAGCATCGGCTCCACGCTCACTTCCGTACTTGGAGCCATGGAGCCGGTAACAGCTGTTTGTGTAGGTATCTTTATGTTCGGCGAACCCTTTACCCGGAGCATCGGAATCGGCATTCTGCTCATAATCTCAGCAGTAATCGTAATCATACTGAGACGTTAGGGCAAGGGCTTACTTCTTTCGGTCTTCTATTTTCAGTTCTTGTATCAGCTGGCTTGCTTTTCCGAACTTTTCGATAATGAAGAGCATATATCGTACATCGACCCCGATACAGCGTTGTACTTCGGGTTCGAAAACGATATCGCTACTCATCGCTTCCCAATTCCCGTCGAATGCCAACCCCAGCAATTCACCGTTGCCGTTGAACATGGCACTGCCGGAATTGCCACCCGTAATGTCATTGTTTGAGATGAAACATACATTCATATCTCCCTTTTCGTCGGCATAACGTCCGAAATCACCTGATGCCAGCAGGGACAGGACCTCTGGCTGTACAGCAAAGTCGGGGTCACCACTGTGCTCCTTTACCTTCTCGAAAATTCCCTTTACCGTGGTATAATAGTCATAGTCGGCACCGTCGTAAGGTGAATAGCTGCCTATGGTACCGAAACTCAGCCGCATTGTCGAGTTGGCATCCGGATAGAAATTGCGGTCGGCATACATCCTTCTCATGGCGGCATTAAACTCGCGTTCGTCCTTTTCTATATTATCAGAAGCCTCAGCCATCTGACTACGCATATCGAAAAATTTCACAATCAGATCAATGCCGAGCGAAACTGCAGGGTCATCGACCATATGGAAAGTAGTATCGCGTTCCAGGAAACGCTTCAAGCCGCGTGGAGAAGTGATCTCAGAATGAGCATACAATGAATCAACATACATCTGCTCATTGCCTCCGTAAAGCGTATCTATGGTTTGGTAAAGATCGGGCAGATATGCCTGGTCCACTTTGCTCCGATACTCCTTCAACATGGCTACAAACACTTCTTTATCAATGGTCACATCATAGTTTGCATATTTATCGAGCAACTTCTGAAGCTGAGCCACCACCTGCTTCTGTTCCGCTTCGAAGTCGAAGTTCAGGATGGTCAGCGCAAATTGCACCAATTCAGGACCGTTAATAAACGACTCTCCGAAATAGGCCATCGCCCGGTTCACCTCTTTACGATCCTTGTAGTTCAGTTCGAGCGACGACATCAGGTGCAGCAACTTCTCCCGTTCTGACGGAGTCTTCTGAATCCACTTTCGGAGCGCGTCTTCCGCCTGACGCTTCTTATCCAGCACCTTTAGTTTACGTATGGCTTTATTGGTTCCGATACTGTTTTTCCAGTAATTGGAACTTTCGTCATATTTCGACGCATATTTGATACGGATAGAATCTCTCCGGTCCATCTCACGTTTCCAAATGGCCTGTTTCACTCCGCGGACGTCGATCATAGCCTGATTCATCCCGTTCATCATTTCCTCGATACCAAACGAAGAAAGATAACGTTCTGTACTGCCGGGATAGCCCAACGTCATGCAAAACGAACCTTCTTTATATCCATCCAACGTAATCGGAGCTACATATTCGGGGTGATAGGGCACGTTATCGGGCGAATAGTCCGCAGGGCGGTTCTCCTTATCGGCATAAATGCGAAAGACACAGAAATCGCCTGTATGACGGGGCCACATCCAGTTGTCCGTGTCCCATCCGAACTTACCGATAGAGGACGGTGGCGCAAACACCAGACGCACATCGTTGAAATCGCGGTAAACGGAAAGCCAAAACTCATTGCCTCCGTAATAAGCATCTACAATGCCAACCAATGTGGAGTCTTTTTTCGAGACTTCATCCCCTATTAATATCATCATCGAATCGATGGCTAAACCTCGTTCAGCTTCGGTCATACCGGGTGTTGTAGCTTTCAGGACGCGGCGGGTAACGTCTTCTGTACGTAGCAGGAAGCGGACATACAACTCGGGATTGGGCAACTCTTCTTCCCGGCTATGCGCCACGAACCCGTCTTTCAGATAATCGTGGTCAACCGAACTATGTTGTTGTATGCTGCTGAACCCGCAGTGATGATTGGTAAATACCAGGCCATCCTCGGAAACGACTACTCCCGAGCAGAATCCTCCGAAACTGACCACAGCGTCTTTCAGCGACGGACGCTTCGTACTGTAAAGCCGGTCGGCAGGCATCTGCAATCCCAGTTCTTTCATCGCTTTACGGGTTTCTTTATTCAGATTGCCCAGCATCCACATACCTTCATCGGCATGCAATGAAGCCGGGTAGAGAAAAAGCAAAACCAGACACAGAACTTCCCCCCATCTCTTTCTGCTACAGAAAGAGTTAATTACTTTGTTTCTATTCATTTATATTAATCATGTTTATTCATCTTCTTTTCTCCGGCCATATGCTTCCCGTCATTCTTCAACAATCAACCGGAGTTTCTTGGCTCCTACCCGCGCCTGAAGCCACGCACTGATTTTCTCCTTTTCATCGTTCTTCGGATGGCGGGTAAACTTCAGCACGGCAAGTGCAATTGTATCTGTTTTCATCGAATCGACCGTCGTCTCAATCGTATGCGAAATAGATAAAGCCGTCACCGAAGGATAAAGTACTTTCAGTTCCGGAATGATTTTCCGGCTCATCTCATCGTAAGACTTATATCGTTCAAGGCTCTTCTGGAGTGTGGTTATCTTGACTTGTTGTTCCTGCAAACGTTGCTCGCTATTCTTATAGAAATCTTCCATTACCATGGCACGAATTGACGAGAGGTCCATCGCATCGTTATTGTTCATTCCCTGCAAAACAATCAGCTTCGTATTTTCCAGTTTATAGTCTTTCATCTTGCTGCGGGCAATGGCGATGGAAGCTTCCGGCACTTCCGGACCGATCAGCACGACACGGATCTCGCATGAATCTCCTTCGTAATGGATCTTCTTATTCAGAACCTGGGTATTATCAAAGTTGAGTTGTTCGGAGACAAAACGATTGGCCGCCGTCTCGAAAAAGGTACTCCGGATAATTCCCATCGTAAGATAAATAGCCGGACACATAGTCAGAATCACGATGAATACGATATATTGACGTACCTTCTTTTCACGGTTCTTGTCTACAAACTCTTTCCGCTGGAAGTGCATCAGCCGTACACCGATAAACGTGGCAAGACTGATAAATACGGAATTGATGAAATAGAGGTAGAATGCTCCCAGAAAATAAATCAGATTGCCGGAAGCCAACCCATAACCTGCCGTACAGAGAGGTGGCATCAATGCAGTAGCAATGGCAACACCCGGAATTACATTTCCTTTCTCTTTGGTAGAAAGGGCAACCACTCCGGCAAGTCCACCGAAAAGTGCGATGAAAACGTCATAAATTGTCGGTGACGTGCGTGCCAGCAACTCCGACTGCGCTTCGGCAATGGGAGTAAACAGGAAAAAAATAGTAGCCGTCGTCACGCTGAACGCCGTAGTAATCAGGAAGCTTTTCAGAGAGCGTTTCATCAACTCAAAGTCGTTCAGCCCTACCGATAGCCCCACTCCCATGATTGGTCCCATCAACGGTGAAATCAACATGGCACCAATAATGACGGCCGTCGAATTGACATTCAGTCCGAGTGAGGCCATGAAGATAGCAAAAATCAGAATCCAGAGGTTAGCCCCTTTGAACTCCACACCTTTCCGGATGGAATCAACCGTTGCCAGTTCGTTGTCTTTATCCTTTCTCAGGTCCAGATATTCTCTGAGAAATGCCTTAACGGCAAAAATGTTTCGATTGTCTGCCTTCATAACTATTTCTTCTTAATAAATCGGTTAATCACAGGAATCTGGCTCAATGGCAAATCCGTCCGGATAACATAAGCCACAAATATCAGTAACAAAACGGTACGGAAAGCCAGACGAAGTACCACATTTTGAATAGGTACCAGCTCTCCTGCCGCATAGAGCACTGCTGTAAGCAACACATACATACCGAGGTGCTTCAAGTCATAATGGATAGGGTATTTTTTCTGTCCGATCCAATAAGACAGAACCGTAATTACCCCATATCCGGCTACCGAAGCCCATGCCGAGGCCACGAATCCGTAAGTGGGAACCAGCAGTACATTCATTCCGACGATAATAGCACATCCGACCATGGAGAAATAAGCTCCCCAACGAGTTTCATCGATCAGCTTATACCAGAACGAGAGGTTAAAATAGATGCCTTTGAATATTTCCGCGCCAATCACGATGGCTACCACACTAAGTCCAGCCCAATAGTCGGGTGCCACCATATAACGCAAAATATCGAGATAGAACATAACTGTCAGAAAGGCAAGCAAGGCAAAAATAAGGAAATACTTCATCGCCTGGGCATACATCCGGCGATTGTCTCCTTCACGTTCCCTGCCAAATACAAACGGCTCATAGGCATAACGAAAAGCTTGAGTGAACATAGCCATCACCATGGCAATCTTGGTGGCAGCACCGTAAATACCAAGTTGCACCAGCCCTTCCTGACGATCGGTAAAGAGGAAAGGATAGATAATCTTATCCACCGTCTGGTTCAAAATGCCTACCAGGCCAAAAATCAATATCGGAAAAGAATAGACAAGCATCCGCTTCAACAGTGCCTTGTCCACCCGATAGGCAAAGCCACGAAGCTCGGGAATCAGGCAAAAAAGTTGCAAACAGGTCGTTATCAGATTGGTGACAAAGATGTACCCTACCAGATAGGTCGGATTATAGAACCAATCCACCGATGCGGGAAAATGCACATGCAACCACGGGCAAAGCAACAGGAAGAACAGGTTCAGAACGATATTGGCAATGATGGAAACGAACTTAATGGCAACAAATTTAATGGGACGCTTTTTATAACGCAGATAAGCGAACGGGATGCACAGGAAAGAATCGAGGGCCATGACCACTATCATCATCCCGATGAAGTCAGGATGATCGCCATAGTCCAGAAAATTAGAAACAGGCTGAAGGAATGTCAGACAAAGGACGGCAAAGATAAGTGAAATACCTCCTACCGAGATCAGTGAATTGGCATATACTTTTGCCGGATCTTCTTCCGACTTATTGGCAAAACGGAAGAAACCGGTCTCCATCCCGAACGTCAACAGTACCATAATCAACCCCGCCCAGGCATATACGTTGGTGACAACCCCATATCCGCCGGATGCGGCAGGTAAGACCGCTGTATATAACGGCACCAACAGATAGTTCAGAAACCGACCAACCATACTACTCAGCCCATACAGGGCTGTATCTTTTACCAATGACTTTAATCCGGCCATGTTGTTTTTGTGTATCTAATCATTAAACAGTGTCTTCTGACTATCGTAAAGGCTGCGCCCAAGATGTTTGTAAGCCAGCTCCGTCACCTCACGTCCCCGGGGAGTACGCTTCAGGAACCCCTCCTTAATAAGGAATGGCTCGTATACTTCCTCAATCGTTCCGGCATCCTCACCCAGGGCAGTGGCAATCGTTGTCAATCCCACCGGACCACCCTTAAACTTGTCAATAATGGTGCAGAGAATCTTATTATCAATTTCATCCAGTCCGTATTTATCGATGTTCAGTGCTTCAAGAGCATAGTTGGCAATCTCCGTGTCGATAGATCCCGAACCTTTCACCTGTGCAAAGTCGCGCACCCTGCGCAGCAGCGCATTGGCTATACGAGGGGTTCCACGACTCCTTGAAGCTATTTCACCGGCTGCCTGAGACGAACAAGGCACGTCGAGTATACCTGCCGAACGGCGGATAATGCCACTTAATATATCGTCGTCATAATACTCCAAATGCAGGTTGATACCGAAACGGGCACGCAAAGGAGCCGTCAGCAAACCGCTGCGGGTTGTTGCCCCCACCAGTGTAAACGGGCTCAGATCAATCTGGATACTACGGGCCGAGGGCCCCTTATCGATCATGATATCGATACGATAGTCTTCCATGGCCGAATAGAGATATTCTTCCACTACCGGTGAAAGACGGTGAATCTCGTCGATAAACAACACGTCATTCGGTTCAAGACTGGTCAGCACCCCGGCCAGATCACCCGGTTTGTCGAGTACCGGTCCGGAAGTTATCTTAAATCCCACACCCAACTCGTTAGCGATAATATTCGATAAAGTAGTCTTTCCCAATCCGGGAGGTCCATGCAGCAATACATGATCCAGCGCTTCACCCCTCAGGCGAGCCGCCTTGACAAAAATGCGGAGATTATCGACCACCTTGTCCTGCCCGTTGAAGTCTTCAAAGCTCAATGGACGGAGGGCGTTCTCGAAATCCCGTTCTCTGCTGGTCAGTTGATGATCCCGTATATTAAAATCTTCTTCCATTTCTTTTTTATAAATAGGTAGCAAAGATATAGATTTCATCACAGAGTAGCACAGCGTTTCACAGAGTTTTTCCTTTGAAACGAGAAGTTCACCACAGAGGACACAGAGTTCACAGAGGATGACATCCCTATAAGCAAAAGATTAAATCTCTCGGTTCCCCGGATCCCTGTAGCCAATCCTGCAATACCCCAATTAACGCTTCATGTAATATTTTCGTTCGGCTTCCGTCAGTTTTTCTATCGAATAACGCAACATAGTTCGTGGCATCACCATCCTGTATTTATCCAAGAATCGCAACAGCAAGTCCCGGTCCTTCTTTCCCATCTCACGGAGCATCCAGCCTATAGCCTTCTGCATCAGGTCGTGCTTATGCTGCAACAACAACTCTGCCAGACGAAGAATATCGGTGAAATCGTTATTTCTGATCAAAGTAACCGTAGCCACTACCGCGATGCGCTGCTCCCACAGCAGATTACTCTCAGCCAGCCGATAAAGATCGTCACGTGATTTATCTCTCAGATATTCGCCTACAATATAAGGAGCCGACAGGTCTACCAAATCCCAGTTGTTAATACGTTCCGTTTGAGACAGATAGAAACGATAGATAGCCTCCCGCTCTTTCTCGTCGGACTTTTTAAACCGTTCCACCATCATCAGCAATGCACACAACCGGCATTCGTGCCACTCCGACTGAAGCAATTCGGCCATTACCTCAAAAGGGATGTCCTTATGCCTTTTAGCCACAATACGAGTATTGGGCACTACTACCCCAAGAAACTTGTCACCTTCGCCATACTGTCCTTTTCCGGTTTTAAAGAATCCGGGAAGATATTCCCGCTTCACCGGATCAACATAAGTCTCCAGCTCTTTTTGAATTTCTATCGATTTCATCGAGACAATTGAGTTTATAAAGTTACATCCTGACAAAAATAGGCAAAAAAGCCACAATGAATAGAAACATATTCTTAATTTTGTAGGAAAATTAACGGGTATATTTATGGTTCTAAATTATATCTGGATTGCGTTCTTTGTGATTGCTTTCGTAGTTGCCGTCTGCAAACTCCTGTTCTTCGGCGATACCCAAATATTCACGGAGATTATCAATTCTACTTTCGATTCATCTAAAACAGCATTCGAGATTTCCCTCGGACTCACCGGTGTCTTGTCCCTTTGGCTCGGAATAATGAAAATCGGTGAAAACAGCGGACTGATCAATGCCCTCTCACGCTGGCTGAGTCCGGTCTTCTGCCGCTTGTTTCCGGATATTCCGAAAGGACATCCGGTCATGGGTTCTATTTTTATGAATATGTCTGCCAATATGCTGGGACTCGACAATGCCGCTACCCCCATGGGACTGAAAGCCATGAAAGAGTTACAGGAACTGAACCCTAAGAAAGACACCGCCAGTAACCCCATGATTATGTTCCTGGTGATAAATACTTCCGGATTGATCATCATCCCTATCAGCATTATGGTCTACCGGGCACAGATGGGAGCTGCACAGCCAACGGATATTTTCATCCCCATCTTGCTAAGTACCTTTATCTCCACACTGGTAGGAGTCATCGCTGTCAGTATTTCCCAGCGCATCAATCTGATAAACAAAGCGATATTGACACTTATGGGTTGCCTGAGCCTTTTCTTTGGCGGAATCATTTACCTGACAGCTACGCTTTCACGCGAAGATATGGGAATTTATTCCACCTTGACAGCCAATGTGATCCTGTTTTCTGTCATCATATTATTTATCGGCACAGGCATTCGAAAAAAAATCAACGTATACGATTCTTTTGTAGAAGGTGCCAAAGAAGGCTTCACCACAGCAGTCCGCATCATTCCTTACCTGGTGGCATTCCTCGTTGGAATCGCGGTTTTCCGTACTTCGGGGGCTATGGATATACTCGTTGGAGGTATCGGCTCCATTGTGGCATTCTGTGGGCTTGACACCGGTTTTGTAGGTGCACTGCCGACTGCCTTAATGAAATCACTCAGTGGAAGCGGTGCCAATGGCTTGATGATCGATACCATGAAGCAATTCGGACCCGATTCATTTGTCGGACGTGTGAGCTGTGTGGTTCGCGGAGCTTCCGATACTACTTTCTATATTCTGGCTGTTTACTTCGGCAGCGTAGGCATCACGAAAACACGTAATGCGGTGACGTGCGGACTGATTGCCGATTTTGCCGGAATCATTGCAGCAATTCTAATCAGTTATTTATTCTTCTTTTAAAATAAAAACAATTATGGCCGTAACTTATCAAACAGAGGGTGTCAAAATGCCCGATATCAAGAAACGCGAGACTACCGAATGGATCAAAGCCGTAGCTGCCACTTATGGGAAAAGAATCGGTGAAATCGCCTATATATTCTGTTCGGATGAAAAAATACTGGAAGTAAACCGCCAGTACTTACAACATGATTACTATACAGACATCATCACCTTCGACTATTGTCAGGGTGACCGTCTTTCTGGAGATTTATTTATTAGCCTGGAAACGGTAAAGACTAACTCAGAGCAATTCAACACGACTTATGACGAGGAATTACACCGTACCATCATTCATGGAATCCTCCACCTTTGCGGCATTAATGACAAGGGACCCAGAGAGCGGGAAATCATGGAAGCGGCAGAAAACAGGGCATTGGCGATAAGGAAACAGTGATACTTGAAAAATAATAAGATGGAATGGAGTAATTCCTACATATTTACTCCACTCCACCTTTACAGGTAAACTCAAGTTCAGGTTATTTTTTTAGCAGACACTTTGACAAAGGAATATAAACAGAGAATTGCCAGTTTGAGAAACGGCTATCTTTAAAAGCCGAAATCTTATTATTTTTCACAAGTCCTTGTTTATAAGAGAAGGCAAGTTCAGCAGGCCCAAAATCATAGCCAATTTTAGCCAATACAGGAATATCAAATGTTCTTGTTTCCCATATATAATAGGTTGGTTGTACTCCCACACCTACATGAAGTCCTTTCACTATTTGAAAGTTACATGTTCCTGCCAATGACAAAGACAAATTCTGTTTATCACCGGATGGTCCACTATATACTGTATTCTCCTCAGTAGGCAAATAGCTAATTCTATAATCACACTTACTATATCCAAACAGTGCGTCTACATCATAAAAAAAACGTCCTTTCTGAGGCACCAAACGAAAACGGTACCCGGCTTCCAAAACAACTTTCCGGTCTAAAAAAGAACTTCCTTTATCTACAGGTAAACCACCATAAACACTTGGAGTATGAGAAGAAATATGCCCTCCGCCTATACCCAGAATGATACCACTACCTTTCTCTACCTGTTGTCCGAAAACAGCTATCGGTAAAGACAAAAACAATAATAAAATTAATTTTTTCATAATCTGTAACTGGTTATTATTTAGCTATTTTATCTGTATCTACCGTCAGCCGATACTCTCCTTCAATTCCCATGCTGCTTCATATTCATCATAAAGAGATTTAAAATTTACATTAGCATCCCCTGAATGTTTTCTACATCATTACCACATGCGGGAAATAATACGACAAAAGAAATTGCTGCAAACAAAATTCTCTTCATTGTAAAATAATTTTTGGTTGTCAATATTTGAAATATAAATGTCAAAGCTATCAAAATCTCGTTCTAAAAGGATAGAGAAAGAAGTACCCGTTATAGTATCATCAAAAACCGTCTGCCCTGTTTCAGAATCCACAATTTGTATCTTCATATTATTCAATGGAGAACTAAAACTTAAGAACAGTTGATTATCTTCAATATAACCGCAAGCAACAGGTAAAATATCTCTCCGGCTTTCTTCTGAAAAATGCGTATTCGTATGCACATTATGCTTTTTCTTCATGACAGCCATAACTGCATGCTCCATGCCATATACCTCTCCAGGCAATGCCAACAGTTGTAGGAGTATAAGCCCTGTAAATAGAACGTCCTTTCTCACTTTCATTGTTTCATATCGTTTTTATTTTGACTGCAAAATTACCCCATTTCTCCTTCTAAAAAGAAGAAACGAGATAACATAGACAACATTATAAACAACAGATTAACAATTAGAAAGCAGTCAGGCACAATAACATTTAAACCTTGTCAGGCTCCCACAAAGCTCCAAAAGGACTTTATTCAATTGGTTTCAACCATTTTCTTCTTCAATCGTAAACGCCGCTGGGCCACAATTTGTCTACTCACATTACCAAAACAATAAGCTATGGTTTGATCGTCAAATTCACAAAGTTTCAAACAACAATAAATACAGTCATCATCGGTTATTTTAGGATAGATATCCTTAAGGTATCGGATATAATCATCATAAATATCAAATAACACACCTTTCAATTGCTCCTGTTCTTTGATAAGAAGAACTTTCGGATCCCTTTTCACTCCATCTTGCCCCGGCTTAGCCTGACTGCTCAATTCTTGAATACGCTTAAAAATAGAAGTCTCTGCAAACAGACAGTTACGCAAGCGTGCTTTTTCATCAATGACACGGCACAATTCTGCCTGTTTCAAAGCTATTTCCTGTTCACGCTCCATGTCAGACTGTTTTAAAGCAGAGATTTGAGCCTCTAAACGTTCTATTTGTAATTGAGATAAAGCTGTTTGCTCATTTAAATGAGCTATACGCTGTTCGTACAGCAACTGGGCTATTCGACGTCGCCTATAAATACGTTGAAAAATGATAGCAATAACCAGCACAAACAAAACTCCTCCATAACAGAGCTGCTGGACTAAAAGCCTATGCCTTTCCTTTTCTTTTGCTACCTTTGCTTCTGAATCATATTTATACGCCAAGCGCTCAATATCGGAGGCTTTGTTTAACGAAAAAATAGAGTCTATATTATCGCCATAATAGGACTGATATTCAAAAGCTCGTTGATAGTTACCCCTAATCTTCTCAACCTCAGCCAAAGAATACGACGCTAATATCTTCCTTTTAAAATCAGCAATATCAAGTGTACGCTTTAAATAATATTCTGCAGAGTCTAACTCTTGTTTATCCAAATATAGTTCCCCAAATGTTAACCACAAACTATAGTAACTAATAGAATCATTCTTCTCCGTCAGATAATTTTCGGCCAAACGAGCATACATAAATGCAGAGTCAACATTCTCACAATTTAGGCTCATACGTTGGTATATATTACTCATAAAAACAGAATCTTTCAAAGCCAATGCTAACTCTAAGGCTTGATCGAGATAAAACAAAGCTTCCTTTTCTTTTCCTTCAACAACACGCACCCATCCCATATTCGAAAGAGAATATATTAATACTTTATGGTCATTCAGTAAAGAATCACATTGATAAGAGCGATAAAACGCATCAAACGCTTTCTGATAAAGAGATTGATGTAAATAAATTGATCCCATATCTTCATATAGCATTCCTTTCAGCTTTAATTCCTCCCCGGTATTTCCTTCAACTCCCTGCAAAGCAGTAAAGTAACTCTTCAAAGCCTGTTCAGTCATATTCATTTGTTTTTGGATCCGCCCTTTATAAAGCCAAGCTTTAGCCCAATTAATACCATCTTTTTTAGCATAATAATCTAGTGCGGCATCAATCAGTGAATCACAGGGAAGAAGTGGCAAAAAGTTTTTATCAGTAGCCTGTGTCAAAAGTAAACTGAAATATGCTCGGTCACCCGCTGAATAAGTAGAAACATCAAGTTTACGAAGATAAGCCAACGTACGTTCAGGAGATATCTCCATCAAAGACTCGGCATATCTCAAAGAATACGGATACGGTGACGAAGAACGTTGACAAGAAACTACTCCGCTCACTAAAGACAATAAAAAGATAAAACCGACAAATGTCTTATTCATAATTATAATGCTTTATGATGACAAACTTACGATTCTTTTCAGCCACTTCCAAATTTTTCAAGGGAAGACAACTGTCTATCTGTCATTCTGTATTTTTAAACCTTTCTAAAACGCTCTATTTCCGTCCAACCGGAAGACTCATTAAAAAAAACGCCTGTATTTCGATTCTCGCGATATCAATAAAACAACAATTTGCCATTTATACGAACAATATATTCAGAAGCTGTTTTGAATTATAAAAGATCAATATAATATATTGTTTATCAACCGATTTATCAAACACCATCTCTTAACCTTATGGTTACCAAGACATAAGTTATGAATAATTATCCAACCAACCTCACTGATAAACAGTGGTAAGTTATAAAAAATATAGTAGAAACCAAAGAAAGGAAACGAAAACATCCCTTACGTGAAATGATAAATGCTATGTTATACCTTACTAAGATCGGCTGTCAGTGGCGAATGCTTCCCAAGGAATTTAGTCCTTGGCAGACCGCTTACTTCTATTTTCGTAAATGGAACCGGAAGGAATCTTTGAGGAGTTGATGCATCATCTTCGAGAATCAGTTCGAAAAGCTTTTGGCAAAGCTATCAGCCCCGGTATCGGACTCATAGGTTCCGGAAGTGTAAGAACGTCTCATCATATAGACAGCCGTAAATATGGTATGGATGGTGGAAAGAAAGTCAAAGGCAGAAAAGAACATATTTTTGTCAACACGCTTGGCTTACCAATGGCAGCCACGGTTCATACTGCCAATATCCACGACCGTATAGGGGCTGTCGAACCTATAAAACAGCTTCGGTATTCATTCCCAAGATTGAAGAAGATTATAGCCGACGATAGGTATAGAGGAAAATTAGCGGATACAGTAAAGAATTGGAGTTGAGAATTATCTGTAGTACTTCGCCCTGAAGAATCGTCAAAGAAGTTTCAAGTACTTCCGCTCAGATGGATTGTAGAACGAACGTTTGCATGGATTGAAAACTACAGAAAAATGACGGCGGATTATGAATATAAAACAGAATCGGCAGAAGCAATGCTACAAATTACATTCTGCCAAATCATGCTTAAAAACTTATTATATAAATTCAAAACAGATTCTGAATATTTTTATAAAAATACGCATTTTTTAATTAAGACCACCAGCGTGTATAAAAAACGTCAACACAAATCAAAATAAAATTCGGACTGCAAATTCAACTCCTCCCCTTCCTCAACACTTGTTGCCACGAATATAAGCGTAACAACAGAGAATGCCTTTTCCTCTGTTACTTCTACACGAGGATCATTAAGCTAAAGCATATCAATCCAAGTGTTGGCAAAGCGTTGGATACAGCCAAGACCATTACGGCAATCAGAGCAAGAATGCCTGAGAGCGGATTTTTACACAAAAAACGCTCTTTCTTACCAACAAACATCACAGCATCCAGCCTCTGTTCGACAAACCGAATAGGATGAATTGATTGGAGTGGCACATTGACGAAATCAGAAAATAACAACTTAGACACAGCAATAAATGCCGGTCTAAGCTGTTATTTCAATTAAGTTTAGACTATCTTTGTACATTGGTACAAAGATCACTCTAAGCCTTCTTATTAATTCAATGAAATCGTATGATATTTAAAACTGATACCCTACTGAAAGTTGAAAGTTTGAATTACGCAAATCCATCTGCCGTTGAATTGCCCTTATACTATGTGAATAGTTGAAAGACGCAGTGAAATGGTTAGAAATAACCGCTTTCAATCCTATAGTTCCACCAAAGTCCCAATGTCTCAACTCTTTAAGTGGAATGACAGACACACTGCTACTGTTTGCATCATCCACCTTATAATAGCCATCAAAAGGTTTCCATTGAGTTGGCACATAAGCTCCATAATTTTCATAGGAGTGATAGACATCCAACGAACAGTTTCCTGCATTAAAACCATAACTTCCATAAATACCAATAGAAGGTATCAAATCGAGTTTATCTCCTAACTGAAACTTATATCCCAGCTTTAGAGGAAGCTCCAGATAGTTCATCTTAAACGAGATATGATTAAAAGCAGGACCAGCCTGGTATAAATCCACATGACCGGCATTAACAGTCAACTCCCTGTTGAGTCCGCCTCCTTTTTGTAAAAAAGACAAACCGGACATCAGCAACCATTTTTTACTAAAAGTGAAATCGGCAACCAGGCCAATCTGTACCCCGGCCGAACTTGCAGCACTCTCTGTTATCCTCTGACCTGAAACTATGCGCGAAGCAGTCATACCGGTTTCGATACCAAACTTCACTTGAGCCATACTGCTCATAGAAGCTACTAACATAATCAAAGAAACAAAATAAATCTTTTTCATATAACATAAAAAATTAATAAGTACCATTTGCCCAAGATAACTTACATGGCAAAGAATTATTGATATTACCTTTCGGGTAAGGTCTTTTATTCACCAGCTCCATTATCACATTACCCTTTGCATCCTTTTCAATAGTTTGATCAGTCCAGACATATGCTTTCCCCTCAATATTTCCGCCTAATCCACGCCCAATAGTCATGTTTACTTTACCTTTCGCTCCCAAAAACGAATAAATATATTCCGGCGAACTTGTCCAAACAGGATGACCACCAGCTCCCGCCACAACGTACTGAAAATTACTTACACTAAATTTTAAATAAAAGTCTCTTGCAGGATCTTTTTTCCATCCATACCACATTTTCTTTTGCGCACCTAAATGTATTTCAAATTCTCTGCCAGACGTAGGTCTAAAATTAAAAACGGTTTTTTTCCCATTAAATGGACGTTCATTGAAACTATTAACAGGCCATTCTGCTTCCGGTTTTAAAGCTCTCGTAAACGGTTGAGCTGCTTTTGAAGGACTATTTGCAAATAACAAAGAATCTTCGACACTCATTCTTTGATGAAAGTCAATGCGCTCCACTCTATTGCCTACTACCACTTTATGACCTATACCTACAACGAAAGACGCTTTTTCATCACCAGCCGGCATATAAGCAGATAAATCTGATTTATCAACTTGATTAAAGACAAAATACTTTGAATATTTTTCTTTATACGCATTATATTTATTCCTAAAATCACTTTCATTCAAAGCATTAGCACCGATACTTTCCAATTCATCATCTGCAAGTTGAAGTAACTTTTGCATTGAAGTCAATCCCAACGAATCAGCAAAACGCAATTTTCCTGAAATATCTCTCCCCTCAATATCTCGTAATGCTGCCAGATAATCCGTCTCTGAAGCAAATCTAAGAGCTAAGTTTGAAGCAGAACCAACATTACCACGAGTGGATGTAACCGGAATAACTTCATTATTATCTGTTATTTCCACTAATTGGATAGTATTAGAATGGTCTAAATTAACCTTTTGATCCACAATTTGGTCATCTTGGCATGCACATAGCCAACCACCCAATAGCAGCGCAAAGCTACTAACTTTCAATAAACTCTTCTTCATAATTGATATAAAATTAATTCGATGGCAAAGTTACCCCATTCCCCTTTCGTAAAAGAGAAAAATGGATAACATCTGTAGCATTGTAAAGGGCTGATTTATAGAAGAAAACAGCCAAATGTGATAACATTCTCCCGCCAATGTTCTAAAAATCCAAGTTTGCTTAGTACCCGGATACGATTAAAATAGAAGTCTCCTTAAACAGGCAATTACTCAAATATACTTTCTCTTCAGTGGTGCAGCGTAACTCTGCTTGCTTCAATTGCCAATCTGTCATTCTGTATTTTTAAACCTTTCTAAAACGCTCTATTTCCGTCCAACCGGAAACAATACTCAAAAAAACGCTGGCATTTTGAATTAGATAAATTCAATAAGATAAGAATTTATACCCTTCCCAAGCAAAAAGACCAAACAGAAAACCAGAACATGGATATTAGAAAGCAAAAAATAGATGCATTCAACAAAAAGACATTTAATAGCATAAACACTTCTGATGAATTTCAGAAAAAGAAAAGGTGTTTTTTACACTATTAAATAGCTTATTGAGTGTAAAGTTCATCCTCTTTTAACAAAAACCCAACTTCATGCTAATACGATGTTAACTTCGTACTTGGAAAGAATTAGTATCTTATCAACAAAAAGTTAACTTCCCGAAGGTATGAAGTTAACTTCATTTGACCGCCTACGCTCCAAAAGAGCCCCAATTGCTCATATTTTTGGCTATTGAGAACATTTCGTCCCAAATAGCGTTTTTTAAAACGTTCAAATCACAAACGTTTTGACAGTAAAAAGGCAAAATTAAGATCTTATCGATAAATCAAATCATTGGTTTGTGATACCTATAAACACTTAAAACTTATTGCATAAAACCCGCAACTGGCAACTTTTTCGTAACTTTGCGCGGTTAAGAAATAAACATTGATTCAATGGATTTTAAGTACGACGTTATTGTAATTGGTGCTGGACATGCAGGCTGTGAGGCTGCTGCAGCGGCAGCAAATTTAGGCTCAAAAACCTGTCTTATCACTATGGATATGAACAAGGTGGCGCAAATGAGCTGTAACCCTGCTGTAGGGGGGATTGCTAAAGGACAAATTGTACGTGAGATAGATGCTTTGGGTGGCTACATGGGATTGGTAACAGATCAGACAGCTATCCAGTTCCGTATACTAAATCGTTCGAAAGGACCGGCTATGTGGAGCCCGCGTGCACAGTGCGACCGGAATAAATTTATCTGGGCCTGGCGTGAAATATTAGAAAATATACCTAATTTACATATCTGGCAGGATACCGTAAAGGAAATTATCGTTGAAAACGGAGAGGTTGTGGGACTGAAGACTTTCTGGGATGTGACGTTTCACGCCAAATGCATCGTATTGACCGCAGGAACTTTCCTGAACGGACTGATGCATGTAGGAAAAACAAAACTTCCGGGTGGACGTATGGCAGAACCGGCCTCTTACGAATTAACCGAATCCATCGCGAAACATGGCGTTGAATACGGACGAATGAAGACCGGCACTCCTGTACGTATTGACGGAAGAAGCGTACATTACGAACTGATGGACACTCAGGATGGTGAATGCGATTTCCACAAATTCTCATTCATGAATACCAGTGTGCGACATCTTAAGCAATTGCAATGCTGGACGTGCTTTACAAATGAAGAAGTACATGACATTCTGCGCAACGGCCTATCCGATTCTCCCCTTTTCAACGGGCAAATACAAAGTATCGGACCACGCTATTGCCCGAGTATCGAAACAAAGATCGTAACCTTTCCCGATAAAGAACAGCACCAGTTATTCCTTGAACCGGAAGGGGAAACTACGCAGGAATTATATCTGAATGGATTCTCTTCATCTTTGCCGATGGATATACAGATAAAAGCACTGAAGAAGATTCCCGCTTTCAAAGACCTCGTTATTTATCGACCGGGATACGCTATCGAATACGACTACTTTGATCCGACACAACTAAAACACACGTTGGAATCGAAGAAAATCAGAAATCTCTTCTTCGCCGGACAAGTAAATGGTACTACCGGATATGAAGAAGCCGGCGGACAAGGTATCATTGCAGGTATTAATGCACACATCAATTGCCATGGCGGGGAGCCTTTCACCTTAGCAAGAGATGAAGCATATATTGGCGTATTAATCGATGACCTCGTGACTAAAGGAGTTGACGAACCTTATCGCATGTTTACTTCACGAGCCGAATATCGCATTCTTCTTCGCATGGACGATGCAGATATGCGACTCACAGAAAGAGCATACAAATTGGGGTTAGTAAAAGAGGACCGCTATGCTTTATTAAAGAGCAAGCGTGAAGCAATAGAAAGCATCGTAAACTTTGCCCGTAACTATTCAATTAAAGCTGCACTAATAAACGATGCACTTGAAAAATTAGGGACTACTCCCCTACGCCACGGATGCAAGTTGATTGATTTGATTAATCGTCCGCAAATTACAATAGAGAACATCTCCGAACACATACCGGCATTTAAACGCGAATTAGAAAAAATCACAGATGAAAGGAAAGACGAAATTCTGGAAGCTGCAGAAATTCTAATCAAATATGAAGGCTACATTGGACGGGAACGCATCATCGCTGACAAGTTGGCGAGACTTGAAAGTATTAAGATAAAAGGCAAGTTCGATTATGACAATCTTCAATCACTTTCGACTGAAGCCCGGCAGAAGCTTAAGAAAATCGATCCCGAAACAATAGCGCAAGCAAGCCGGATCCCCGGTGTTTCGCCAAGCGACATCAACGTATTACTGGTCCTTTCCGGACGATAGGGCACTTGCGTTTCACGTGAAACAAAACATTTAAAGAAACGATATAAAACAATGATTATGAGCAAAGAGAAGCTTAAAAAAAGTATCCGGGAAATACCGGATTTCCCAATACCCGGAATTTTATTCTATGATGTCACTACACTGTTCAAAGACCCGGAGCGCCTCCAGGAGCTCTCGGATATTATGTACGAAATGTACAAAGACAAAGGGATCACCAAGGTAGTAGGTATCGAATCACGGGGCTTTATTATGGGACCGATTCTCGCAACCCGCCTCGGAGCAGGATTCATACCTATCCGCAAACCCGGGAAACTCCCTGCCGAGACAATGGAAGAAAGCTATGACAAAGAATACGGCAAAGATACAGTGCAGATACATAAAGACGCCTTGAACGAAAATGATGTAGTATTATTGCACGATGACCTGCTGGCAACCGGAGGCACAATGAAAGCTGCCTGTAATCTCGTAAAGAAACTCCATCCGAAGAAAGTATATATCAACTTCATTATTGAATTAAAAGAGTTGAATGGGGAAAAAGTATTCGAAAACGACAAAGACGTAGAGGTACAATCCGTATTGTCGTTATAAATAAAATGAATATATTTGCAGGGCATAGTGATAATCACTATGCCCTTTTTTATGAATACAGATCAAGAACTTAAAACCAGCGAATACTTAAAAGGAATTGTTTCAAACCTTCCTGAAAAGCCCGGCATTTATCAATATCTGAATGCCGAAGGCACCATTATCTATGTAGGAAAAGCAAAAAACCTGAAACGAAGAGTTTATTCCTATTTCAGCAAAGAACATCAACCCGGAAAAACCCGTGTATTAGTAAGCAAGATCGCAGACATACGCTACATCGTGGTAAATTCGGAGGAAGACGCGTTATTGCTTGAAAATAACCTGATCAAGAAGTATAAGCCGCGTTACAATGTCCTGCTGAAAGACGATAAAACATATCCGTCCATCTGTGTACAGAACGAATACTTTCCAAGAGTATTCAAAACCAGGCGTATCATCCGAAACGGTTCATCCTATTACGGCCCATATAGTCACGCTCCGTCCATGCATGCCGTACTCGATTTGATAAAGCACTTATACCCTTTACGCACATGTAGCCTAAACCTTTCACCTGAGAACATCCGTGCAGGGAAGTTCAATGTATGCCTTGAATATCACATCAAAAACTGCGCCGGACCATGCATCGGACTGCAATCACAAGAAGAATACCTGAAAAACATCTCTGAAATAAAAGAGATCCTTAAAGGGAATACTCAGGAAATAAGCAAAATGCTGTACCAACAGATGCAGGAATTAGCCGCTGAAATGAAATTCGAGGAAGCACAAAAGGTGAAAGAAAAATACGCATTAATCGAAAATTACCGTTCAAAATCCGAGGTTGTCAGTTCGGTACTGCATAACATAGATGTATTCTCGATTGAAGAAGACGGTGAGAAATCAGCTTTCATCAATTATCTCCATATCACAAACGGAGCTATCAATCAGGCTTTCACTTTTGAGTACAAGAAGAAACTGAATGAAACAAAAGAAGAACTGCTCACATTGGGCATTATCGAAATGAGAGAACGTTACAAAAGCGCCTCGCGTGAGATTATCGTTCCTTTCGATATAGAAATGGAGTTGAACAACGTCACATTCACCATACCTCAGCGAGGCGATAAAAAGAAGCTGCTGGAACTATCTCTACTCAACGTAAAACAATATAAGGCTGACAGGATGAAGCAAGCTGAAAAACTGAATCCCGAACAACGCAGTATGCGTCTGATGAAGGAGATTCAGCAGGAGCTACATCTGGACAGATTACCGATGCAAATAGAATGTTTTGATAACTCAAATATCCAGGGAACAGATGCAGTGGCAGCCTGCGTAGTCTTTAAGAAAGCAAAGCCATCAAAGAACGATTATAGAAAATACAATATCAAAACAGTTGTAGGTGCCGATGATTATGCCTCAATGAAAGAGGTTGTCAGAAGACGATACCAACGCGTCTTAGAGGAAGAATCCCCCCTGCCCGACCTGATTATCACTGACGGTGGAAAGGGGCAAATGGAGGTAGTCAGACAAGTAATGGAAGAGTTGCAACTGGACATCCCTATTGCCGGGCTTGCCAAAGACCGCAAACACCGAACTTCTGAAGTGCTTTTCGGCTTCCCACCTCAAACAATCGGCATCAAACAGCATAGCCCTTTATTCCGGCTATTGGAACAGATCCAGGATGAAGTACACCGCTTCGCCATTACTTTCCATAGAGACAAACGTAGCAAACGACAGGTATCATCCGCTCTGGACAGCATCAAGGGAATCGGGGAGAAAACGAAAACCCTCCTGCTGAAAGAGTTCAAAAGCGTAAAACGTATCAAAGAAGCTTCTATGGAAGAAGTGGCCACAGTAATAGGTGAATCGAAGGCAAAAATCGTAAAAGAGGGTCTCAATAATCGCTAAAAATAGCTATCTTTGCAATAGTAAAGATTAAGCAATATAATTCGAATGAGAGTAGTTATACAACGCGTCAGCCACGCTTCAGTCACAATTGACGGACACTGTAAATCCGCAATTCGGGAAGGAATGATGATTCTGACAGGTATTGAAGATACGGACGGACAGGAGGATATTGACTGGCTGTGCAAGAAAATCGTAAATCTCCGCATCTTTGATGACGAAAACGGAGTTATGAATAAATCAATCTTAGATGCGGGAGGTGATATATTGGTAATCAGTCAGTTTACGCTACACGCATCTACAAAAAAAGGAAACCGTCCATCCTATATTAAGGCCGCCAAACCGGAAATATCAATCCCGCTTTATGAACAATTCTGCAAAGATTTGAGTTGTGCATTAGGGAAGAAAGTGGGAACAGGAGAATTCGGAGCCGATATGAAAGTAGAATTATTGAACGATGGGCCTGTAACTATTTGTATTGATACCAAAAACAAGGAATAATGACATTAGAAGAAGCACAGAAAGCCGTCGATTCGTGGATACACGAATACGGTGTACGTTATTTCAGCGAACTGACCAATATGGCTGTTCTCACCGAAGAAGTAGGCGAATTGGCCCGCATTATGGCTCGCAAATATGGCGATCAATCTTTTAAGGAAGGCGAAAAAGACAACATCAGTGACGAAATAACAGACGTACTCTGGGTGCTCCTGTGTATCGCGAACCAAACCGGCGTAAACCTCACAGAGGCATTTGCACGAAATCTGGAAAAGAAAACTCAAAGAGATAATAAAAGACATATCAACAATCCAAAACTGAGAGAACATGGAAATGAATGATACTCCTCAAGACAAGTACCTGACCGCTCTGGCTAAGTACAACACGCAACTGAACGATGCTGACGTACAGGCTCAAGTTGCAGCATTAATCGATAAAAAAGTACCGGAGAACAATACGGAGGAGGTAAAAAAATTCCTTTTCAACTGTATTGATCTGACCACACTCAATACGACAGACAGCGATGAAAGTGTCATGAGATTCACTGAAAAAGTGAATCAGTTCGATAATGAATTTCCTGATCTGAAGAACGTTGCGGCAATCTGTGTATATCCTAATTTTGCACAGGTGGTAAAAGACACACTCGAGGTGGAAGGTGTAAATATCGCTTGCGTATCAGGAGGATTCCCCTCTTCGCAAACATTTACTGAAATAAAGATAGCAGAAACCGCAATGGCAGTGGCTGACGGAGCCGACGAAATAGATATCGTGATTCCTGTAGGGGCATTTCTAAACGGTGACTACGAAACGATGTGTGAAGAAATTATGGAGCTAAAGGAAACTTGTAAAGAACATCATCTGAAAGTAATCCTTGAAACAGGTGCTCTAAAGACTGCCTCTAACATTAAAAAAGCTTCTATCCTATCGATGTATTCCGGAGCCGATTTCATCAAAACATCCACCGGAAAACAGCAACCGGCAGCAACTCCGGAAGCAGCTTATGTAATGTGCCAGGCCATCAAAGAATACCACGAACAAACCGGAAATAAAATAGGTTTTAAGCCGGCCGGCGGCATTAACAGCGTAAATGATGCCTTGATTTATTATACCATTGTAAAAGAGATATTAGGTGAAGAATGGCTTAGTAACAAACTGTTCCGTTTGGGAACCAGTCGTTTGGCAAATCTGCTCCTGTCTGAAATCAAAGGCGAAGAACTAAAATTCTTCTAAAGGCTACATTAGCAATCAAATATGTCATGCCGTGTCGTCCCCTTTATTAATGTGGGGTGACACGGTATTTTTATTTAAGAAAAACTAAAGTTACCTATAGAGAAGTCAGAAGATTTTTCTATCTTTGCGTTGATATTAGCCCACAGAGAATAGGCTAAATCATTGTATTAGAGAACGTTTCAATTATTATCTTTTTCCTGGAATTCGGCAAAATTCATGTTATGAAAGGTAATAAGCAAACGGGTCTCACGCACCTTCACGTATATACTCTTGTTATATATCGAACGGAGCGTGAGACTGTTGCTTGTATCATCATAACGGCTTGCCGAAGCCCCAGGAAAGATACAGAGCAACAGTTCTCACGCTTTTCGGTTAACAAAGAATTAAAATAAACAAGAGTATGACAGAACAGGCATTATTTCAACAATTCAACCGGAACCAACAAAGGGAGAGTTTAGACAAGGCAAAGGAAACCGGATTATTTATCAGTCTGATTCCAAGTCTGCAAGAGCATTTCTATGTAGATAGTCTGACAACAGGAGCAAACCAAGAAACCCTCTCTAAACTTCTTCAGAGAAGTCCAAGAATCAAAAACGAAACGGCTGTTATTGAAATGATTCACTTCCTGCATGATGAAGGCGACCGTACTTCATTCAGTATTCTCCTACCCTTTCTACTGTCAGAATATGCTCCCAAAGAACTGGAGGAAAAGCTACGGGAGCGTTTTTTCGGCATTGAACTTTTCATACGAAAATGCAACAACCTACACAATTTTATCACTTGTACAAAAGCTGGTCAGGCTGTTGAAATCAAAGAAGAAGACTTAAAAAAAGGAGTATTAGCATGGGATATGGGAAGAATGGTATGCCTGGTACGGATAGCCTACGATACCGGATATATTAATGAAGACCTTGCGTGGAATTATATTTGTTCGGCGGGCCAACAATGTATGCAAGCTTTTAGCAATTGGACTGAAGTAGGAAAAAGTTTCCTTTTGGGACAAGCAATGGAGGCTTCTGAAAAAGAAAAACAGGAAAGAAATATTAGCCTCTACCGAAAAGCGACAGAAGATGAAGAAAGCCCATGGAAAAAAAGAACACTGAAATAAAAAAGTTATTTATCTCGATCAACGACATAATCCACATATGTAATCAGGGCAGTCTTTACTGCCGAATCCGGGAGTATACGCAGTAAATCAAGAGCGCGTTCTTTATATTCGTACATTACTTTTATGGCATACTCTATCCCTCCGTTTTGTTTGATAAACTCAATCAAACGGGCTATTTCGTCTACTGTAGCCGTACCATCCTTCACTTTGAGAGCCATTTCCTGCGCCCATGCATCATTAGTAGTATTAAGTACATACAATGCGGGTAAAGTCAACTTACCCTCCAGCATATCGTTTCCGGTAGGTTTACCAATCTCTTTACTCTCAAAATAATCGAAAATATCATCTTTTATCTGGAAGCAGATTCCAATATTTTCGCCAAAAAGACGCGCAAATTCAGCCTTTTCATCGGTTATTTCTACCGAAAGCGCTGCAGCCTTGGTACATGCGGCAAAAAGAGCAGCTGTCTTCTTGCGGATAACATCAAAATAAATCGTTTCGGAATATTCTCGGTTACTGACATTGGAAAGTTGCAGTATTTCTCCTTCTGCCAGATCTTGTCCTAAACATGCTACCACACCGATAATATCATGGTTGCGAGTGCGCTCGGCATGTACCAGACTCGTTGCCAAAAGAAAATCCCCCACCAATACCGCTACTTTATTATTAAAAATAGCATTTACTGACAGTTGACCACGACGTTCCGTGCTTTCGTCCACTACATCATCATGCACCAGACTTGCCGTATGAAGAAGTTCAAGGGATACAGCTGCATGTAAAGTAGCAGGCTTTATTTCTCCATAAAGCTTTGCTACAAGCAACACAAGAATAGGGCGCATCATCTTACCATTCCTCTGCCGGATGTGAGCAATCACATTATTAAGCAAAAGATTTGAACTGGACAGAGAACTATCAAACAGATTTTTGAAATCTTCCAGCTCCGTAGTAATCGGGGACTTTATTAAAGATAAGCTATCCATGCACACACTATTTGAGCACAAAAGTAATAATAAAACGGTTAATACGGTATTTTTTTGTACTTTTACCATGAAAAAACTGAAAAATATGAATCAAAACAGCAAACTGTTCCTCTTAGATGCTTATGCTCTTATATATCGGGCGTACTATGCGTTCATAAAAAATCCCCGCATTAATTCCAAGGGATTTAATACATCGGCTATACTGGGATTCGTTAACACTCTGGAAGAAGTATTGAAAAAAGAGAACCCCACTCACATCGGAGTTGCATTCGACCCGTCAGGCCCCACGTTCCGCCACGAAGCTTTTGAGCAATACAAAGCCCAACGCGAAGAAACTCCGGAAGCAATCCGCCTTTCCGTACCTATTATAAAAGATATCATCAGAGCTTACCGAATTCCCATCCTCGAAGTGTCGGGATACGAAGCAGATGACGTAATCGGGACTTTGGCAACAGAAGCCGGGAAACAGGGTATCACCACTTACATGATGACTCCCGACAAAGATTATGGTCAACTGGTAACGGATCATGTATTCATGTATCGCCCCAAATATGGAGATAAGGAATTTGAGGTAATGGGGATAGAACAAGTAAAAGCTAAATTCGATATCCAATCTCCGGCACAGGTTATCGATATGCTCGGACTGATGGGTGACTCCTCCGATAATATTCCGGGATGCCCGGGAGTAGGAGAAAAAACAGCTCAGAAATTAATTGCTGAGTTTGGCAGCATTGAAAATCTCCTTGAACATACCGATCAGTTGAAGGGAGCATTGAAGACAAAAGTTGAAACGAACCGGGAAATGATCATTTTCTCAAAGTTCCTGGCAACAATTAAAATAGATGTACCGATCCAACTCGACATGAATTCACTTGTCCGCGAACAAGCAGACGAAGAAGCACTCCGCAAAATCTTTGAGGAGCTGGAATTTCGTACATTGATGGAACGGATATTCAAAAAAGAATCATCACCGTCCCCCTCTCCTGCCGGACCACTGTTTAGTCAAGAAAATAGTCCCATTCAAGGTAATCTCTTCGAAGAATTTACGCCCGACACTCCAACTGAAGAGAAAAAATCAAATCAGGAAAGCTTAAATTCATTGACCTACGACTATCAACTCATTGATACTGAATCAAAAAGACAGGAAATAATTAAAAAATTGCTGACATCAGAAATTCTTGCGTTAGATACGGAAACAACCGGAACAGATCCGATGGATGCAGAGTTGGTCGGAATGAGCTTTAGTATCGCCGAAAATCAGGCATTTTATATTCCGGTACCGGCGGGACGAGAAGAAGCGACTAAAATCGTTCGGGAATTTGAATCTGTTTTCAAAAACGATAAGTCACTCAAGGTTGGACAAAACATAAAGTATGACATGCTCGTTCTTCAGAACTATGGCATTGAAATCCGAGGCAGACTCTTTGATACCATGGTGGCACATTATGTACTCCAACCGGAGCTTCGGCATAACATGGACTATCTGGCAGAAATCTACCTGCATTATCAGACGATCCACATTGAAGAGTTAATTGGGCCGAGAGGAAAAGGACAAAAAAACATGCGCGACCTCTCTCCCAAAGATGTTTATCTGTATGCCTGTGAAGATGCAGATGTCACGCTTAAGCTAAAAAATATCCTGGAACAGGAATTAAAAAAGAATGATGCTGAGAAATTATTTTATGAAATAGAAATGCCTCTTGTTCCCGTTCTTGTCAATATCGAAAGCAACGGAGTCCGTTTAGATACGGAAGCATTGAAACAATCGTCAGAGCACTTCACCACAAGATTACAGAGTATCGAAAAAGAGATCTATAACCTCGCCGGAGAAGAATTCAACATTGCATCCCCCAAACAGGTAGGAGAAATACTGTTCGATAAATTGAAAATAGTAGAAAAAGCTAAAAAAACAAAGACCGGACAGTACGTCACCTCAGAAGAGGTCTTAGAAAGCTTACGCAACAAGCATGATGTTATCGGTAAAATATTGGAATACAGAGGGCTAAAGAAACTATTAAGCACTTACATCGATGCTCTTCCGCAACTGATCAATCCAAGAACAGGCCGCATACATACCTCATTCAATCAAACTGTTACTGCAACAGGAAGACTCAGTTCCAGTAACCCTAATCTGCAAAACATTCCGATCCGGGACGAAGATGGCAAAGAAATCCGTAAAGCCTTTATTCCCGATGACGGTTGCAGCTTCTTTTCCGCCGACTATTCACAGATTGAATTACGTATAATGGCGCACTTGAGCGAAGATAAAAACATGATTGATGCTTTTCTCAGCGGCTATGATATTCATGCTGCTACAGCGGCTAAGATCTATAAAGTAGATATAAAGGAGGTAACTGCAGACATGCGGCGTAAAGCCAAGACTGCCAACTTCGGCATCATTTATGGTATTTCCGTTTTCGGTTTGGCCGAACGTATGAATGTAGACCGCAAAGAAGCCAAAGAACTGATAGACGGTTATTTTGAAACTTATCCGCAAGTAAAAGCCTACATGGACAAAAGTATTCAAGTGGCGCGTGAACACGGCTATGTTGAAACCATTTTCCATCGCAAACGCTTCCTGCCGGATATCAACTCACGCAATGCGGTAGTGCGGGGATATGCAGAACGCAATGCAATCAATGCTCCGATACAGGGAAGTGCAGCGGACATAATCAAAGTTGCTATGGCTCGTATTTATGAACGTTTTAAAGCGGAAGGCTTGAAAGCTAAAATGATTTTGCAAGTACACGATGAACTAAACTTCAGTGTACCGGTAAAAGAAAAAGAGATAGTAGAGCAAGTGGTTATTGAAGAAATGGAGAAAGCCTATCGTATGCATGTCCCTTTAAAAGCAGATTGCGGATGGGGTACAAACTGGCTGCAAGCACATTGATAACAATCATTAACCATTCATTCAAAAAGCTGCTTAAAAAGCATCTAAAAATACTTACTGTTTATATAAATATCCGGCAAACTACCTGCCGGATATCTTTTTTCTATTAAATGGATCAAAAAGTAATCTCAACCGGAAGCCAACAATTGACAATATGATAAAAAACTTCGGGCTTTATGCATTTATATCCGTTTTATATGTAACTTTGTCGCCATTAAAACCAACTAACATTGGAAATTTGACAATTCAAAGACTTAAAAACAGATATCATGAAAACAACAGGATTTTTAAAAACAGCAGTATTATCAGCAGTTCTTTTAGTAAGCAGCATTACAGTTTGTGCACGGAACTATGATAACAATCTTATTTATAACTCTGAAGAAGAAAACGGCATGCTTGTAGGACAAACCGTTTATAAAATGGAAGGTTCTTCTTTGGCCAATTACATGAAATACAACTATAAATACGATACCAATAAACGTATGATTGAAAGTCAGACCATGAAATGGAACAGCTATAAAAATAACTGGGAAAATGATCTGCTCGTTCGCTATACATACGAAGGCAAAACTGTTACTACAAACTATTATAAATGGAATAACCGGAAACAAGAATTTATACTGGCTCCGGAAATGACTGTTACAATGGATAACCCTAATCTATAGTTCTCCAATACTTTACTCTCTTAAAGATCTAACACAATACATACTCTGAAAAGACCGTTGCAGTAGCTTCGGTCTTTTTTTTGTGTCACGTGAAACATAAAAGAGTAAATCAAAGAAATGACCTTTAAAAGTACCCCTACAAAATAGCCGGAGTTTTTTCACAAAAAGCTCCGGCTTTACCCAACCAGTTAACTATCAAGAGAATTGTTTAATTGTTTAATACTGTTCATCTCAGTATTTTTTAAGAGTAATCGTACCTCACAAAGATACAAGCAAAGAGAGAGTACAACAACTCCTCTTTATCTAAAAATAGGATATATGGTTGCAGACAAAGGATAAATGGCAAAATAAAAGCTTATCTGACAGAAAAACCTTAAATTATACAGAAGCGTTCTTGCAACTCCTTCAAAAATCCCCGTGAAATAACTAAGTCCTCTTTATCACTAAAAGGAGGATAAAGCAGGCACTGCTTACTTTTAATCATTGCCAAATAATTGATGTTGATTATGGCCGACTGGCTGATCTGTACGAATGCATCGGAGTAACCGGTTATATCCCCAGCCGTTGTATTTTTCTTCAAACAAAGCTTTGTTTGATTAAAAAGCTCCACTTGCCACAAGCGCTTATCTTTCAAATATTCAAAATATCCTATTTCTTCAAGACGGAGAAATCTGAAACCTGTCACTGTACTGATCATAAATAGATCCCTACCGGGAATTAAAGTGCCGACAACAGAAGAGAAAGAGGGAATGGGTTGGGCAGCAGCCATTGTTTTACGGTAACGCTCAATAATCAAGTTCAGTTCTTCAGTATCATAAGGTTTCAGCAAATAATCGAAGGCTGACTCACGCAGAGCCTGCAGCAAATATTTATCATAAGCAGTATAGAAAACGACTTTCATGTCCCACAAGACCTGCTCACGAATCTCACTAAGCAAACGGATTCCTTGAATATCAGGCAATTCTATATCCAGGAACAAGAGGTCAGGATGTATATCCATGATAAGCTTCTTCCCTTTTGCCCCATTGCCGGCTGTCCCTTTTATCTCCAGATCAGCCTGCATTTCCAGATCCCGACGCAAAGCCTCAATAGCAGCCTTCTCATCATCTATAATAATCACCTTATACATATTTCCTATCTTTATAAATTGTAAGAATAGCCAAATGGTATATAGACTAAAACCTGTGTTCCGGTCTGCCCATTATTCGCCAGATTTTTTATCTCGAAACATATCTTCTCTCGATTTTTATCATTCAATAGCTGAATGGTCTGATAAAGTACCTTCAACCCTGTTCCTGTCCCACGCGCAGATGACATAGTTTGTGGTGAATATCCACGCCCATTATCACAAATATCAACCAATATACCATTGCCTCTCCGGCAGACTGATATGCGGAGCGACTTTAAACCTTCGATTCCGGCCAGCCCATGTTTTAACGCATTCTCTACCGGTATCTGTACAATCATTGAGGGGATGATCACTTGTTGAATATCCAAGCCCTCTTCGATCTTTATATCCATTGAAAAATCATCTCCGAGCCGTCCCTGCTCCAGACGAATATAGGTTTTCACAAATTCCAGTTCATCATAAAGAGAAACGCTAAGTTTCTCCGTAAACTCCAAACTCTTACGAAGCAGCCTGACCAGCTCCGTAAGATCATCACACAAAGCCCCGTCACCCTTAAACTGACTAATCTCACGATTCAGCACATTAAATGTAAAATGGGGTGAAATCCGGTTCCGAATATTCTCCATGCGAAGACGCCCGATCTGATTGATATGCCGTTCCTGAAGAAACATACGCTTCTTCTTCATATACCAATAAATACATCCTGCCACGACAACAGATACAATACAAACCAAAGCCCATATATATGCTGTCAGTTTCAGTTCCTTCATCTCCCCTCTTTGTTTCTCAATCACCAACTCTCTACGCATCACAATCGTATCCTGCCGATAACGCATATCCAATTCTGCAACGCGAGTACGAACCCGTTCATTGCGAATAGAATCATTAAGTTGAAGATCGTATTTCTGATATTCATAAGCCTTTTTATAATCCCCTACCCGTTCGTAATAATGCTGAAGATAGTGATTACGTATGTTTATCATATTGGCATCTATATGTCCATAATTGGCCGAGCGTTTGATAATTTGTCCGGCAAGAGCCACATTCCCCTTTTTAAGTGCAAGCTCAATCATTTGTGTCTCTATGTAATAGAGTGCCGATTGATTCCCGATTTCGGAGAAGAACCTATAACTTTCGTCCAGATATAGTTGCGCAGAGTCCAGTTTATTGGTTATCACATAAAGCTCACCGAGATTTGCCTTACAAAGATTCTGCTCAAAAACCATTTGCGGATAAGACTCTACCACATCCAATGCACGACTGATGTAACAGACAGCCTGGGGGTAATCTTTCTTATAATAAAAATGATTTCCCCGGTTATTCAGATAAGTCCATTTCTCAGAAACGCTCATCCGGTCAAAAAAAGCCCCGGCCAACTCATAATAATGATTGGAAAGTTCAAAGTCGCGCAATTCCATGTATGTCTGTCCGAGACCATAGTAAACCGGAAACTTATTACGATCCGGTAATCCGAGGGAATCGCAAAGAAACAAGGCCCGGCGATAGTAATACGCAGCATACGTATAATCTCCTTTATGAACATTGGCATCAGCCAGATTTATGCATAAGTCAGGCAGATAGCCCGGCTCCTTTCCATGTAACCTTTCTTTGTATGCTTTTTCATAGGAGATGATTGCAGAGTCGGGCAGAGTACGCTGCATCAGAACGTTACCCTCTATATTATAAACGGTAGAAAGCAAATCATGTACCTCCGGTGAAGGTGTAACCTTGTCGCAAAAACGCTTAATAAACTGATTATAATACAGGATTGAATCAAAATCCGCTGTAACAAAATAAGATTTGGAATAGAATGATAAAAGACGGTAATAGGATAGGCTGTCAGAGGTGCCCGATAAGGCTTGTCGCAACAGATGACGTGAATATTGAGTATTGGTAAACAATGAATCCTGGGCGCACCGTTCCACAGAGTCCGGACTCATGCCCGGAATAGCTAAATCAGAATGGCTTGTGTTTTGTTTACAGCCCGTTAACAGTAATAACAAACAAAAAAATACAATTGCCCGGTTTGTTTTATGCCTCATTGTTTTGATTTCACGTGTAATACCCAACAAAAATACATCCTTTTTTTAAATTCGATAACAAACGAACTACTTTTTATGCGCAATTATTCATATCTTTGTAGCCAATATAATTAGAATAGCCTCATAATGAGTCCACTGAACTTCACTCACATCCTGACACAAACAGTCGATGAGCTATCGGAAAGCGAATCATACAAAGGACTGTTTCACCAACATAAAGACGGTGAGCCATTGCCCTCGCCACGGGTATTGTGCGATGTTATCGAATTAGCGCGCTCCATTCTCTTCCCGGGATATTACGGAAACTCAACAGTCAACAGCCGCACTATCAACTACCATATCGGTGTCAATGTAGAAAAACTGTTCAATCTGCTCACAGAGCAAATTCTTGCCGGATTGTGTTTTGGCAATGGTGACCAATGCAATGAATGCACCGAGTCGAAACGTGAAGAAGCGGCTCGTCTGGCGGCTAAGTTCATCAGTAAACTCCCCCATCTGCGTCGTGTTTTGGCCACAGATGTGGAAGCAGCCTACAATGGTGACCCTGCCGCACAAAGTTTCGGTGAAGTGATCTTCTGCTATCCCGCCATTAAAGCGATCAGCAACTATCGCATCGCACACGAACTCCTGGAATTAGGAGTACCGCTAATTCCGCGTATCATTACCGAAATGGCACATAGTGAAACCGGAATCGATATACATCCGGGTGCAAGAATCGGCACACATTTCACCATTGACCACGGTACCGGTGTGGTGATCGGAGCCACAAGTATCATTGGCAATAACGTGAAACTCTATCAGGGAGTGACACTGGGTGCAAGAAGCTTCCCCCTGGATGCTGACGGCAAACCGATTAAAGGTATTCCACGCCACCCCATTCTGGAAGACAATGTGATTGTCTACTCCAACGCTACCATTCTGGGGCGGATTACCATCGGACGTGACGCCACCGTAGGCGGTAATATTTGGGTAACCGAAAACATACCGGCAGGAGCCAGAATCGTACAGACAAAAGCAAAAAAATAATATAATTAACAACATTAAAACGCCGGTCGCACGGTCCATAACCGGAGCATTAACACACTGGCATGTTATCCATTTTATGAGCGAACAATTTGAAATGATTGCCAAAACCTTTCAGGGACTGGAAGAGATACTGGCAGGGGAATTGACAACACTTGGAGCAAACGACGTACAAATAGGACGCCGTATGGTTTCTTTTACCGGTGACAAAGAGATGATGTACAAAGCAAATTTCTGCCTGCGTACTGCAATCCGTATTCTAAAACCCATCAAGCACTTCACCGCAAAAGATGCTGACGCTGTTTACGAACAGATCAAAGCCATTCGCTGGGAAGAGATCTTGGATGTAGACAAGACTTTTGCCGTTGACGCAGTAGTATTCAGCGATGAATTCCGTCATTCCAAGTTCGTCTCTTACAAAGTAAAAGATGCCATTGTCGACTATTTCCGCGAATTGAACGGAAAGCGTCCTTCTGTACGCATCAGCAAGCCGGATGTACTACTGAACATCCACATTGCACAGACCACCTGTACCCTCTCACTCGACTCTTCGGGTGAATCACTTCACCGGAGAGGTTATCGCCAGGAAGCTGTAGAAGCTCCATTGAACGAGGTTCTGGCAGCCGGGATGGTTTTAATGACGGGATGGAAAGGCGAGTGCGACTTGATTGACCCAATGTGTGGCTCGGGTACTATTCCCATCGAGGCGGCTTTAATTGCGCGTAATATTGCCCCGGGAGTATTCCGAAAAGAATTTGCTTTTGAAAAATGGGGAGACTTCAATCAGGATCTGTTCGACCGGATATACAACGATGACAGCCAGGAACGTGAGTTCACCCATAAGATATATGGTTACGACAATAACCCGAAAGCCAATGAGATAGCAACCCATAATGTAAAGGCAGCGGGAGTATCGAAAGACATTATCCTGAAATTGCAACCATTCCAGCAATTTGAACAACCGGCTGAAAAGTCGATTATCATAACCAATCCCCCTTACGGAGAACGTATCTCGACCAACGACCTTCTGGGACTGTATAATATGATCGGCGAACGCCTCAAACATGCTTTTGTCGGAAACGATGCATGGATACTGTCTTACCGTGAAGAATGCTTCGACCAGATCGGACTGAAACCGAGTATAAAAACCCCGTTATTCAATGGTCCCCTGGAGTGTGAGTTCCGCAAATACCAGATCTTCGACGGTAAATATAAGGAATTCAAGGGTCAGGAAGGCAGTGATGAAAACAGCGAACGTGCTCCAAGAGAAAGAAGAGAATTCAAGCCACGCCGGGAAGAAGGCGGATTCAGAGGGGAAAGAAGACCGCGTGAAGAACGTAGTTCGGGATACGGAGACAGAAAACCGAGAGAATTCAAAGGGAATCGTGAGCCAAGAATCGAGAAACCTCAGGAAGACTAAGCTATTTCCCGACAGAAGCTTGTAAATGGATGAATCGGCTGCCATCCGGCTCTTCGTGCCTGAGCACATCGTCCTTGCCCGGATAAGCGCTGTCATCCAGTCAAGAACGACGAACTTGGGCAGAGTACAAATCAAAGGATCTAAATAATGATAAAGCAAATCATGAAAACCAACAGTAAACAAAAGAATGCTTTATTAGTAATGCTCTTATCTTTACTAATACCAAACGTTATGGCACAAGAACCCAAAACGCCGACCTTGGAAGACCTGATCCCGGGCGGAGCCACCTACCGTTCTGCTGAGAATCTGTTCGGCCTGCAATGGTGGGGCGATGAGTGTATCAAACCGGAAATAGAGGTAGTGTTCATGATAAATCCCAAAAACGGGAAGGAAACACCACTGACCACCCGTAATATAGTAAACAAGGCGTTAGAAGCCGGCAACCACGGTAAATTGCAACACTTCCACAATGTCAGCTTCCCATGGCCGAAGAAAAGCCTGATGCTGATCAGTCTGCCGGACAAATACATCGTTTACGATTTCGACTACCGCGAGATTATCAGTACGCGCCCAGTTCCCAAAGAAGGCGTCAACAGAGATTATCAGCCCGAAACGGGGCATGTGGCCTATACCATCGGCAATAATCTTTATGTAGACGACAAAGCCGTAACCAACGAACCGCAAGGCATCGTATGCGGCCAGGCTGTCCACCGCAGAGAATTCGGAATCCAAAAAGGGACCTTCTGGAGTCCTTCGGGCAACCTGCTCGCTTTCTACCGCATGGACGAAAGCATGGTGGCCCAATATCCTTTGGTTGACATCACCGCTCCCATTGCCGAAGTCAACAACATCCGTTACCCGATGGCGGGAATGACCAGCCACCAGGTGAAAGTGGGCATCTATAACCCTGCTACCGGAAAAAGCATCTATCTCAATGCCGGAGACCCGACCGACCGCTATTTTACCAATATCAGCTGGGCGCCGGATGAAAAGAGTCTCTACCTGATAGAACTGAACCGCGACCAGAATCATGCCAAGCTCTGCCAGTATAACGCCGAGACAGGCGACCTGATGGCTACTCTTTTTGAAGAGGAAAACGACAAGTATGTAGAACCTCAGGAACCGATTATTTTCCTGCCCTGGGACAGCAGCAAGTTTATCTACCAGAGCCAGAAAGACGGCTTCAGCCACCTCTACCTGTACGACACAAGCGGCAAGCAACTCCGCCAGTTGACCGAAGGCGAATGGCTGGTTAAAGAGGTGCTGGGTTTCGATGCCAAGAAGAAGGAGATTATCATAGCAAGCACGGAGTTCTCGCCCTTGCAGAGCAACTTGTTCCGCGTGGATATAAAAACCGGGGCACGTACTCCTCTGGGCAGTGGCGAAGGCGTGCACAGCGGCAAACTAAGCCCTTCGGGACGCTACCTGATTGACCAGTACAGTTCTCCAAGCGTTCCGCGCAGCATCAATATCCTTGACGTACAGAGCGGTAAAAGTGTCAATCTGCTCACGGCAGCCGATCCCTTTGCAGGCTATAAGATGCCAAGCATCGAAACCGGTACCATCAAAGCAGCAGACGGCAAAACAGACCTGTATTACCGCCTGGTCAAGCCGGCAGACTTCGATCCGAACAAGAAATATCCCGCCATCGTCTATGTATACGGCGGCCCCCATGCACAAATGGTCACCAATGGTTGGCAGAATGGAGCACGCGGCTGGGACATTTACATGGCCAACAAAGGCTACATCCTGTTTACCGTGGACGGACGCGGAAGCGACAACCGCGGACTCGATTTTGAGAACGTCACTTTCCGCCAGCTGGGCATTGAAGAGGGAAGAGACCAGGTGAAAGGAGCCGAATTCCTGAAAAGTCTCCCTTACGTCGACGGAAACCGCATCGGAGTACACGGCTGGAGTTTTGGCGGACACATGACCACTGCCCTCCTCCTCCGCTATCCCGAGATCTTTAAAGTAGGTGTAGCCGGCGGTCCGGTCATCGACTGGGGATATTACGAAGTGATGTACGGCGAACGCTACATGGACACTCCGCAAAGCAACCCGAAAGGGTACAAGGAGTGCAACCTGAAAAATCTGGCGGGTAACCTGAAGGGACATCTGATGATTATCCATGACGACCACGACGATACTTGCGTGCCGCAACACACCCTTTCGTTCATGAAAGCCTGCATCGACGCCCGCACGTATCCGGACCTATTCATCTATCCGTGCCACAAGCACAATGTGTCGGGACGCGACCGTGTGCATCTGCATGAAAAGATAACCCGTTATTTCGAAGACTATTTATAAAGATATAAATCCTCAAAAAGACATGAAGATATTACTGTTAGGTTCGGGCGGCCGTGAACACGCCCTGGCATGGAAGATCGCCCAAAGCCCGAAAGTAGAAAAGCTGTTCATCGCGCCCGGCAATGCCGGAACCGCTGAAGTAGGCGAGAACGTAAACATCAAAGCAACCGATTTCGACTCTTTAGGAGCATTCGCGCTTGAAGAGAACATCGACATGATTGTAGTAGGGCCGGAAGACCCATTGGTAGAAGGTATTTACGACCGTTTCCAGAACAATCCCTGCCTGAAAGAGATTGCCGTCATCGGCCCGTCGAAGGAAGGAGCCAAGCTGGAAGGCAGCAAAGAGTTCGCCAAGGAATTCATGCAGCGCCACCACATACCGACAGCCCGCTACCGGAGCGTAACGGCCGATACACTGGACGAGGGACTGGCATTCCTCGAAACGCTCGAAGCCCCCTACGTGCTGAAAGCAGACGGACTTTGCGCCGGTAAAGGTGTACTGATCCTGCCTACCTTGGAAGAGGCTCAAAAAGAGCTGAAAGAGATGCTCGGCGGTATGTTCGGCAATGCCTCGGCAACGGTGGTCATCGAAGAGTTCCTGAGCGGCATCGAGTGCTCCGTATTTGTGCTGACGGACGGCGACCATTATAAGGTGTTGCCTGTGGCCAAAGACTACAAACGCATCGGTGAAGGAGACAAAGGGCTTAATACCGGCGGCATGGGCAGCGTGACTCCCGTCCCGTTTGCCGACGAGGTGTTTATGGAGAAGGTGCGCACCCGCATCATCGAACCGACCGTCAACGGACTGAAAGCCGAAGGCATCGTCTACAAAGGCTTCATCTTCCTGGGACTGATCAACGTAAAAGGCGAACCGATGGTGATCGAATACAACGTCCGCATGGGTGATCCCGAAACGGAAAGCGTGATGCTGCGTATACAAAGCGACCTGGTAGAATTGCTGGAAGGCGTGGCCGAAGGTAACCTCGACACCCGGTCACTCGTCATCGACCCGCGCACGGCCACTTGCGTGATGATGGTCAGCGGAGGATACCCTGAAGCCTACCGGAAAGGGTACGCCATCAGCGGACTGGAAGCAGCCCGGGCAACGGACAGCATCCTGTTCCACGCCGGAACAGCCATGAAGGACGGCCAGGTGGTGACCAGTGGCGGACGCGTGCTCGCCATCTGCTCTTACGGCAACGACAAGGCCGGGGCACTGGCACAATGCTACAAGGTGGCCGACATGATTGACTTTAAGGACAAGAACTATCGCCGCGACATCGGCTTCGATTTATAATGAGAAACCAAAGACTACAAGGCCGGATAACGGCGGGCAGATTCACACTGCCTGTCGTTATCTTTACGTGTATCGCCTGTTGGGTGCTGACCTCCTTTCTACTGCCCGGACTGGAGACGAAAGAGTCGGCCTACTCTCTGTGGGATATCGTAAACATACCCGCATGGGCCAACCGCATTGTCAGCTTCCTGCTCTTTGCCGCCATCGGTTATTTCCTGATAGAGCTGAATAATACGTTTGCCATCATCCGCATGAGGGCATCCGTGCAGACATCGCTTTACTTTCTGCTCATCACGGCCTGTCCCGGCATGCACCTGCTCTATGCGGGCGACATTGCCGCCGTAGCCTTTCTCATCTCGCTTTATTTCCTGTTCAAGAGCTATCAGGACCCCCGGCCCGCCGGATACCTGTTCCACTCGTTCGCCTTTCTGAGCGCGGGCAGCATCGTGTTTCCGCAACTGACGTACTTCATCCCCATCTGGCTGTTGGGGGCATCCAACTTCCAGGCGCTCACGTTCCGCAGCTTCTGTGGGGCAATGACAGGCTGGAGCGTCCCTTACTGGTTCTTACTGGGACATGCGTTCTTCCACAACGAAATGGCGCTTTTCTATCAGCCGTTCGTCAACCTGATCAGTTTCCGGCCCATCGACTTCGGGCACGATTTCCGTTTGTGGGAAGTCGTCACGTTAGGCTATCTGTTCATCCTGTATGTGGTCAGCTCGGTGCATTGCATCGTGGCAGGATACGAGGATAAGATACGGACGCGCGCTTATCTGCATTTCCTTATTTTCCTCAACTTCTGCATCTTCCTGTTCATCGTGCTGCAACCCACCCTGAGCATGAATCTGCTTTCGCTGCTGCTGATTGGCGTCAGTATCCTGGTGGGACACCTGTTCGTACTGACCAACAGCCGGACGTCCAACCTCTTTTTCATCGGTTCGATGGTTGCCCTCATCGCCTTATTCTGCTTTAACATATGGACGCTTTTATAGAAACCGTTTCACAGATACTCATTGACTGGGGTTATCCCGGCCTGTTCATTTCGGCGCTGCTGGCCGGAAGCATCGTCCCATTCAGTTCGGAGATCGTACTGTTAGGGCTGGTGAAATTAGGGCTCGACCCTGCTCTCTGCCTCATTTCCGCTTCGTTAGGGAACACAGCCGGAGGGATGACGTGCTATTACATGGGGCGCCTGGGCAGAGTAGACTGGATTGAGAAATACTTCAAGGTCAAGAAGGAGAAGATAGACAAGATGCAGCGTTTCCTCCGGGGGAAAGGCGCCCTGATGGCTTTCTTTGCCTTCCTGCCGGCCATCGGTGAGGTGATATCGATGGCCTTAGGATTCATGCGGAGCAACGTGTGGCTGACCACCGCTTCGATGTTTGCTGGGAAACTGATACGTTACATCATCCTGCTGAAAGCGATGCAGGAAGCCCTGAACCTGGTTATGTAAAGAACTGAAAGATGGAAAGAATCATTGAATATACTGCCGACGGAAGTGCCACTCTCTTCGTTCCCGAACTGGACGAGCACTATCATTCCGTCAAAGGGGCCCTGACGGAGTCCTCGCATATCTTCATCGACATGGGGCTGAAGACTTCCGCCGCCCCCTCGCCCCGCATCCTCGAGATAGGGTTCGGAACGGGGCTGAACGCACTGCTCACACTGATCGAAGCGGAAAAGTCGGGCAGGCAGGTACACTATACAGGTATCGAGCTCTATCCCCTGCCGTGGGAAACGGTGGAGAAGCTCGGGTATACTAACGAGGAAAGGCGGGCGACCGGCGACGAACAGGCTGCGCAATGGATGAAGGCTCTCCATACATCGCCCTGGGGAGAAGACGTGCGGATCACTCCACATTTCACCCTGAGGAAGATACAGGGAGACTTCACAAGCATGGAGTGTCCGTCGCCGATCGCTGATCATTCACCGTCCATCGCTGATCATTCACCGCTATTCTCCCTTATCTACTTCGACGCTTTCGCGCCGGAGAAGCAGCCGGAGATGTGGACGCAAGAACTATTCGACCGCCTGTACGTTATGATGGAAAAGGACGGAATACTGACTACGTATTGCGCCAAAGGAGTGGTACGGAGGATGCTGCAGGCAGCAGGATTCACCGTGGAACGGCTTCCGGGCCCTCCGGGTGGCAAAAGGGAAATATTGAGGGCGAAGAAGATACCTCTCACCACGGAGGACACGGAGGACACAGAGAGCATTTTCTCTTTCATATCTTAAAAGCAAGAGATTAAAACTCTGTGCCCTCTGCGTCCTCTGTGGTGAACTAAAACGATAACAAGGATAACCATTATGAAAACCAACCGAATACAACAGCCGACAGTCGCCCCCGCCTTCCCCTTCCCGGGGAGAGGAACCGGAGGTGCGGCCGTCTTCGCTTTTCTTTTTCTGCTCCTCCTTTCCGCCTGTTCCGGGCGTGGAAAGGACAGTACCGGCGAACGGATCATCACCGTCACCATGGAGCCGCAACGGTATTTCACCGAAGCCATCGCCGGAGACAAGTTTACCGTACGCAGCATGGTGCCCAAAGGCAGCAGCCCCGAAACATACGACCCCACCCCGCAGCAACTGGTGTCGCTGGGCGAGAGCGAGGCGTACCTGCGCATCGGATACATCGGCTTCGAACGTTCGTGGATGGACCGGCTGATGAACAATACGCCCCACATCCAGGTGTTCGACACTTCGAAAGGAGTAGACCTGATCTTTGAATCCGCCTTCGATCACGGCGACCACCGCCACGAGGGAGGCGTGGAGCCGCACATCTGGAACTCGGCAGCCAACGCACTGATCATAGCCGGAAACACGTTCAAGGCGCTCACCGTGCTCGACAAGGAGAACGAGGCATACTACAAAGCCCGCTACGACTCGCTCTGCCAACGCATCGAGCAGACGGACAGCCTGATCCGCCGGACGTTGTCGGCACCCGGAGCCGACCGTGCCTTCATCATCTACCACCCGGCCCTCTCTTACTTTGCACGCGACTACGGGTTACACCAGATCAGCATCGAGGAAGGGGGTAAGGAACCCTCACCCGCCCACTTGAAAGGGCTGATGGATCTCTGCCGCAAAGAAGGGGTACGGATCATCTTCGTGCAGCCGGAATTCGACCGCCGCAACGCTGAAATCATTGCCCGGCAGACCGGAACACGGGTGGTACCCATCAATCCGCTTTCGTACGACTGGGAGGAGGAGATGCTGAACGTAGCGAAGAGCCTCAGCGGATTCACCACAGAATAGTCATGAATAAGAGTTCACCACGGATTACACGGATTAACACAGACCTTTTTATCCCAGAACCAACAAGACAGAATATCAATCTGTGTTAATCTGTGTAATCCGTGGTGAACTCCCAATCCCCAACCAACCTATGGATAAAGAAAGAAACAGCCACAAGCATACGGAAGGAACAGCCTCTGCCTCCCTCCTCTCCATCCGGGGCCTTTCGGCCGCCTACGACGGACGCACTGTGCTCCACGATGTCAACCTGGAAGTCTACGAGCGTGACTTTCTCGGCATCATCGGTCCCAACGGCGGGGGTAAGACCACCCTCATCAAGTGCATCCTGGGACTGCTCCGCCCCACGGGAGGAGAGATCGTCAAGCATCACGAACCGCTCACGACGGGCTATCTGCCGCAGTATAACTCGATCGACCGCTCCTTCCCCATCTCGGTTCTGGAAGTGATCCTGTCGGGACTGAGCTCAAAGAAATCGCTGATCAGCCGCTTCGACGACCCTCAACGTGAGAAAGCCCGCCAAGTCATCCTCCGCATGGGACTCGAGGGACTGGAACACCGTGCTATCGGGCAGCTGAGCGGCGGACAACTGCAACGCGCCCTGCTGGGACGCGCCATCATCAGCGACCCGCAACTGCTCATTCTCGACGAACCGAGCACCTATATCGACAAGCGCTTCGAAGCCCGCCTCTACCAGTTGCTGGCCGAGATCAACCGCGACTGCGCCATCATCCTTGTCAGCCACGACATCGGGACGGTGCTGCAACAGGTGAAGAACATCGCCTGTGTGAACGAAACACTGGACTATCATCCGGCCGCAAGCGTCAACACCGAATGGCTGGAACGGAATTTCAACTGCCCCATCGAGCTGCTGGGACACGGCGCGCTCCCCCACCGGGTGCTGGGCCCGCATTGCCATTGCCACGAGAGCGGCGAGGAGCGGTGAACGCCGCCGCACAGATGGCGGATTGATAAATAAAAATCACAAAACGCTTGGCGCGAAACATTTTCTTGCCTATCTTTGAAACGATTATTAGAAAATTATTAATGAACACACCTTCCGGGGCAAAAAAGCGGTGCACCGCTCCCGGAAAAACGATGCACCGTTCTGTGAAAAACGGTGCACCGCTATTTTAAGAACGGTGCACCGTTTCTTCACCCCCTCCACAACATACCGTAGGGGCGATAACCAAAGCGATCAACCTATAATCTATTTATAAACCAGGAAAGGACGCCCCCGTACCCCATCGCAAACACTTTCGCCTTTGAGCGCGAGTCCGCCATTTCCACAAAAACCAACAATCATGGCAAAATACAAATTAGCGCTTAAAAAAAATCCTAACAAGAGAAACGAACCTGGAAAATGGTACGCCATCCCCTTGACCGTGAACAGCCTTGACACGCGTGCCGTCACCCGCGCCGTCACCCGCAACACCACCGTGGCTCCCACTGAACTGGAGACTTCGATGAACCTCGTATGCGACGGTATACCCGCACTACTGCAACAGGGCAACAGCGTCCGCATCGGATCGCTCGGCACACTGCGCCTCTCCTTCGGCAGCACCGGAGTGGAGAACATCGACGACTTCAACGCCGCCACGATGATCAAGAACGCCAAGATCGTCTTCACCCCCTCCAAAGAATTGAAAGCCGCCGTACAGGAAGGGCTCTCGTTCGAGAACGCCGGAGTGATCGAGGAAGGATTCACCTATCCGAGCGTGCAGGACTACAAGAAGTACAAAGTAGCCGACCGTCCGGCGGGCGGCGGCGACATTGTGGACGACCCGACGGCCTGACATCCGAGGCTGTGTCGAAACTCTTTTCAACACGGAGTAACACAGAGTAGCACAGAGTCTTTTTAAAAAAGACATCACGAACTTCATAGATCCCGCTGCGGGAAACGGGCTGACACGCTGTCCGCAAACCTCAAACTCAACCTGCCCGCCAACCGCGGAACCGGGGACGAAGAACGTGAAAAAAGAGGCGGAGCACGGCCGGTAAGGGGTATGCCGAAACTCACCACAAAGTGGCGCAGAACAACACAGAGTGATTTTAAATGAAAGGTTATTAATAGAAAATCTGTGATCACCTGCGCAATCCGTGGTAAAAAGACGTTTCGACACAGCCCCCCGGCCCGCCCCTCCTCTCCTTCCCTCCCCCTGTCCATCGTTCCTCATTCTCTCCCATCTCCCTGTCCATCGTTCCCCTCCCGCCTCACGCCTGCCGGCGGAACAACCGTTACCGTTTCTTAATTCTCCCCTCCAAACTCCTAAAACTCTACACTTTCTACGGCTATCTTCACGTAAATCATTATCTTTGCGCCCGTCTATCATGTTAACAAATAACTAACTATAGTCTGAATGAAACAGTACAAAACCGTAAACAACCTCGTGGGTTGGATCACCTTCCTGATCGCCGCTACCGTCTATTGCATGACGATAGAGCCCACAGCCAGTTTCTGGGACTGCCCGGAATTTATCACTACCGCCTATAAACTGGAAGTAGGACACCCCCCCGGAGCACCCTTCTTCATGCTCACAGCCAACCTTTTCACGCAATTCGTCAACGACCCGGCACTGGTAGCCAAAATGGTCAACTACATGAGTGCGCTGATGAGCGGCGCCTGCATCCTGTTCCTCTTCTGGAGCATCACGCACCTGGTCCGCAAACTCGTCATCACGGACGAGAACGTCCTCACACGCGGACAACTGATCACCGTCATGGGTTCCGGACTGGTAGGCGCACTGGCCTATACATTCAGCGACACATTCTGGTTCTCGGCCGTAGAAGGAGAAGTATACGCCTACTCCTCGATGTTCACCGCCATCGTATTCTGGCTGATACTGAAGTGGGAAGACGTTGCCGACCAACCGCACAGCGACCGCTGGATCATCCTCATCGCTTATCTCACAGGCCTCAGCATCGGTGTGCACCTGCTCAACCTGCTCTGCCTGCCGGCCATCGTACTGGTATACTACTACAAGAAAGTGCCGGGCGCCAACGCTAAAGGCTCCCTGCTGGCACTCGCCGGATCGATGGTACTGGTGGCAGCGGTGCTCTACGGCATCGTACCCGGCGTCGTAAAAGTGGGCGGCTGGTTCGAACTGCTGTTCGTCAACTCCCTCGGAATGCCGTTCAACACCGGCGTGATCGTCTACATCGCCCTGCTGGCAGCCGCCATCATCTGGGGCATCTACGAAAGCTACAACGAGAAGAGCCGCACCCGCATGAACCTCTCCTTCCTGCTGACCATCGCCATGCTCGGCATCCCGTTCTACGGACACGGAGCAGGCGCCGTCATCATCGGCATCCTCGTACTGGGCGCACTGGCCCTCTACCTCTTCTACGCATCGAAGCTCAACGCCAAGATACGCATGTCCGCCCGCACCATGAACACGGCGCTGCTCTGCACCATGATGATCATGGTGGGATACTCCTCGTATGCCCTCATCGTGATCCGCTCGGTAGCCAACACGCCGATGGACCAAAACTCACCGGAAGACATCTTCACGCTGGGCGAATACTTAGGACGCGAGCAATACGGCACACGCCCGTTGTTCTACGGCCCGGCCTACTCCTCGAAAGTAGCACTCGACGTGGAAGACGGCTATTGTGTTCCCCGCCAGAAAAGTGCGGACACCAAATACGTCCGCAAAGAGAAAACCTCACCGGACGAAAAGGACTCGTACGTCGAACTTCCGGGACGCGTGGAATATGAATACGCGCAGAACATGCTCTTCCCCCGCATGTACAGTTCGGCACACGCCGCTTATTACAAGTCCTGGCAAAACATCACCGGATATGACGTCCCCTACGACCAATGCGGAGAGATGCTGATGGTGAACATGCCCACACAGTGGGACAACATCAGGTTCTTCTTCTCCTACCAGCTCAACTTCATGTACTGGCGCTACTTCATGTGGAACTTTGCCGGAAGACAAAACGACATCCAGAGCAGCGGCGAAATAGAGCACGGCAACTGGATCACCGGCATCCCGTTCATCGACAACCTCATGTACGGCGACCAAAGCCTTCTGCCACAGGAACTGAAGGACAACAAGGGACACAACGTCTTCTACTGCCTCCCGCTTCTGCTGGGAATCATCGGACTCTTCTGGCAGGCATGGCGCGGACAGAAAGGCATCCAGCAATTCTGGGTGGTATTCTTCCTGTTCTTCATGACCGGTATAGCCATCGTGCTCTACCTCAACCAGACACCGGGACAACCCCGCGAACGTGACTACGCTTACGCAGGCTCCTTCTACGCCTTCGCCATCTGGATCGGCATGGGTGTAGCGGGCATCGTCCACCTCCTGCGCAGATACATGAAAGAAGTTCCCGCAGCAGCCCTTACGTCGGCAGTCTGCCTGCTCGTACCCATACAGATGGCCAGCCAGACATGGGACGACCACGACCGCAGCGGACGCTACGTGGCACGCGACTTCGGACAGAACTACCTGATGTCACTTCAGGAAAGCGGCAACCCCATCATCTATACCAACGGCGACAACGACACCTTCCCGCTGTGGTACAACCAAGAGACAGAAGGTTTCCGCACCGACGCACGCACCTGTAACCTGAGCTACCTGCAGACCGACTGGTACATCGACCAGATGAAACGCCCGGCTTATGACTCCCCCGCACTGCCCATCACCTGGGACAGAACCGAATACGTGGAGGGACAGAACGAATACGTACCCATCCGTCCGGACTTCAAGAAGCAGATAGACAAAGCCTACAAAGCCGCCGAAGAAGAAGTCCTGAACGGCAAGAACCCGGAAGCCCTGAACAACATCCGGGCACAATTCGGAGACAATCCTTACGAACTGAAGAATATCCTGAAATACTGGGTACGCACCAAAGACGGACAAGCGGTGATACCGACCGACAGCATCGTCGTCAAGATCGACAAAGAAGCCGTACGCCGCTCGGGTATGATGATCCCGGCAGCGTTGGGCGACTCCATCCCCGACTATATGCACATCTCGCTCAAAGACGAAAAGGGCAACCCCAAACGCGCCCTCTACAAGAGCGAGCTGATGATGCTCGAGATGCTGGCCAACGCCAACTGGGAACGCCCCATCTACATGGCCATCACCGTAGGCACGGACAACCAACTGAATATGCGCGGGCATTTCATCCAGGAAGGTCTCACGTACCGCTTCACCCCGTTCGATACGGAAGCACTCGAAGCAACCATCGACAGCGAGAAGATGTACGACAACCTGATGAACAAATTCAAGTTCGGAGGCATCGACAAGCCGGGCATCTACATCGACGAGAACACAATGCGCATGTGCTACACCCATCGCCGCATCTTCGCCCAACTCATCACACAGCTGATGAAAGAAGGCAAGAAAGACAAGGCGCTGGCCGCATTGGAATATGCCGAAAAGATGATTCCCGCCTTCAACGTACCCTACGACTTCCAGAACGGGGCACTCGAGATGGCAGAAGCCTACTACCAGTTGGGAGATACCGCGAAAGCCGATCAGATCATCGACGAACTGGCGAACAAGTCTGTGGAATACCTCACCTGGTATCTCAGCCTGGACGACAATCATCTGTTGATGTCGCAGCGTGAATTCATCATGCACCTCAGCGCACTGGATATGGAAGCCAAGATGATGGAGAAATACAAGTCGAAACTGGCCGGCAACTATACTCCGAAAGTGAACGAACTATATAACATTTACGTAGGACGCATGAAAGTCCATCAGTAATCTGTAACCGAAGAAGATGTTTATAGAGCAACCGCCTTGGTTTTTCCGTGCAATCTATCCCGACGCTATCTTCCGGATGGACCCTGACGAGAAGGCAGTTTACCTGACCTTCGACGACGGCCCCATTCCGGAAGTGACGCCCTGGGTACTGGAGTTGCTGGACAAACACAACATCAAGGCTACTTTTTTCATGGTAGGCGACAACATCCGCAAGCATCCGGATGTGTTCCGTATGGTAGTGGAACGCGGACACCGCATCGGCAACCATACGTTCAACCACATCCGCGGCTTCGAATATCTGTCGGTAAATTATCTGGCCAATACAGACAAGGCCAACGAGCTGATGAAAACGGACCTGTTCCGTCCGCCTCACGGACACATGCGCTGGATGCAGTACATGACGCTGAAGCGCCACTATAAGATCGTCATGTGGGACCTCGTCACCCGAGACTACAGTAAGAAGCTCCGCCCGCCGCAAGTGCTGGCCAATGTGATGAGATATGCCCGCAACGGGTCTATCATTACCTTCCACGATTCGCTGAAGTCCTGGAACAACGGAAACCTGCAATACGCACTTCCCCGTGCCATCGACTTCCTGAAAGAGGAAGGATACGAATTTAAGATCCTATAATGGAAACGAAGATAAACAGTAAAGCCCTGAAAGCCGAAGCCTTGCGCCTCGGCTTTTCTGCTTGCGGCATAGCACCGGCCGGGCCGGTCGATCCCGTACACCGGGACTTTCTGAAGGAATGGCTGGGCTCGGGCAGGCACGCCGGAATGGCTTATATGGCCAACCATTTCGACAAGCGCTGTGATCCGGCTCTGCTGGTCGAAGGCACCCGTTGCGTAGTCTCCGTAGCCCTGAACTACTACCCCGCTACCCGGTTACCCGAGGACGAGTACCAATTCGCATGGTATGCCTATGGGATGGATTATCACGACCTCATGCGTGAGAAGCTGACCGCCCTGTTCCGCTTCATACAGGAATCAGACGTACCGGAACTGGACGGACGTGTGTTCTGTGACACCGCCCCCGTACCCGAACGCTATTGGGCCTGGCGTGCCGGCCTCGGATGGATCGGGAAGAATACCCAGCTGATCATCCCCCATGCCGGATCTGCCTTCTTCTTGGGAGAACTCTTCCTGAACACGGAAGCCGACACATACGACCGCCCCCGGCCGAATCGCTGCGGGACGTGTAACCGCTGCCTGCAAGCCTGCCCCACGCAGGCTTTAGAAGCCCCGTACGGCCTGGATGCACGCCGTTGCCTTTCATACCTCACTATAGAGAATAAAGGCGAAATTCCGGCCTCTATTTCCCCTCTGATGGGAAACCGTGTTTATGGATGTGACGAATGCCAGAAAGCTTGTCCCTGGAACCGGTTTGCCACTCCTTGTCGGACACCGGAGCTGCAACCCTCGCCGGAGTTTATGAATATGAAGAAAGAAGACTGGCAACAACTAAGCGAGGAGAAATACAGAACCCTCTTCAAAGGCAGTGCCGTGAAGAGGGCTAAGTATAGCGGACTAATAAGGAATATAAAGCAGATGAAAGACTAAGAGTCGGGCTATGACCGGTTCTTCAAAGCCTTTCGCTCTTCACTGGTCAGTCTTCTTCCCACCTTCTTCACGTAGCCCAATTATTATCCGCATGTTCTCGCTATATCATCTACCTGCAACCCCTTCCCGACATAGCGATCATTTTGCTGACGCCAGCAAAATGATCGATTATTTGTCAGGTAACTCTTTTATTTCACCGTTACCGTCAGCGGATTACGTATCTTCCGGGCAAAATCGGCCATATAGGCATTCCAGGCAGCAGCGTCTTTTATATCGGCTTTATCCCAGGCAGCTCCCCAGTAATAAGTAAAGTCAGCTCCCGGTTCATACTCGCTGATAGCCAGCACATGCCCGTCGGCACCTCCGCGCAGCTCTTTCTTCTCTTTCTCCGGGAACAGAACAGGTTTCGCCTCCTTCACCAAAGTAGGGAACGCAGCACCCACAAAGATTTTACCGTTGTCATTACCGGCATTATCCGTCGGGTCCACATAAGTGATGTATCCCTCTGCTGCATTCGCCACCACAGCTCCATCGGGTTCATGCAATACGATGCCGACGGCCAGAGGCATTGTCTCTTTCAGATTGGTATAAGAAACAATCGTTTTGTTCAGATGCGAACCCGCATCCAACGTAATCACACGTGTTTCGATCACGCCGGAGTCTCCCCTTACCACCAACGGATGATACACCAGTCTCACAGTGAAACGCAGCGGACCATTATCCAGTATCTCCTGGGTAGCGTAACAATACGGATAAATAATTGTATCACCTGCCATTAACGCAGCCGTGCCCCCTCCCAAAGTAGGACCGACCTTATAACAGTCCAGTCCGTTGCCATGGTCCACATGATAAGAAACCGACCGGTAAAGCTCCTGCGCAGCTTTAGAATCCGTCTTCCCGAGTTCTGCTATTTTAGCTTTTGTATCCGGGTTCAGTTCGCCTTCATAGCGAGCTTCCACCACCGGATCAGTGGTGTTGTACTTCGTCCAGATATCATATCCGAAAGCACGCTCTCCGGTTTCCTGTAAAGCAGGTCCGTAGGTACGGAAAGCCACCAAATCGTTCTCCCAGGCCACGTCATCCACCCGTTCGGGATAATATCTTCCGCAAGCCTTCACCGGACACTCCTGGGGAATGCCCGCCTTTATCGTGTAAACAGTCGAACCATTCGCCTGTACACTGACCGGAAATATCACTTTCTCGTCGGAAGTTATCTGATAGGATACTTGCTGCCCTTCGGCATCCACCACGACTATCTGCGCGGTATCGGGTAACTGCAATTTAGAGGAAACCTCGCTCATGGATACTTCTACCATCTCACCGTCACGTTCCAGCGAAGTGGCATTGGATACCGTAACAGAAACCGACTTACCCGCTTCATTGCAAGCCAGACACAACAAAGCGAGTGCGGCAAAAAGAAAAACTTTCTTCATTGATTCAATTGTATTGATCAGATTCATTTAGGTTGTTTACCGATATAAGCCAAAATACCGCCATCTACATAAAGCACATGACCGTTCACGAAATTCGAAGCATCCGAAGCCAGGAATACGGCCGGTCCCATCAGGTCTTCCGGTGTTCCCCAACGGGCAGCAGGAGTCTTGGCTATAATGAATGAGTCGAACGGATGGCGCGAACCGTCCGGCTGCGCTTCACGCAAAGGCGCCGTCTGAGGTGTGGCGATATACCCCGGGCCAATGCCATTACACTGGATATTGAACTCACCATACTCGGACGCAATGTTGCGGGTGAGCATCTTCAGCCCGCCCTTGGCAGCGGCATAAGCAGATACTGTCTCACGCCCCAGCTCACTCATCATCGAACAGATATTGATGATTTTTCCATGCCCCTTCTTAATCATTGAAGGAATCACGGCTTTCGACACAATAAACGGGGCATTCAGGTCCACGTCAATCACCTGCCGGAACTGCTCCGCTGTCATCTCACACATCGGGATGCGCTTAATGATACCGGCATTATTTACCAGAATATCAACCACTCCGACCTCTTTCTCGATCCGTGCAACCAAAGCATTTACCTGCTCCTCACTCGTGACGTCGCACACATATCCACTGGCCTCAATCCCCAGTTCCTTATATGCAGCCAACCCCTTGTCGACCAGCTCCTGACTGATGTCATTAAAAACGATCTTCGCGCCTGCCTCTGACAAAGCAGTAGCCAACGCAAAACCGATACCGTAAGATGCACCCGTGACCCATGCCACTTTGCCCTTTAATGAAAAGTTTACCATACTTATAATGTTTTAAAAAAACTCATCTCACTTCCATTCTCTAAAAAATCAAACACCTTATTTCAAGTCCGTGATTAACGAAAAATCCTGGTCACCATAATCAAGGTTCTCACCCCCCATGCCCCAGATAAAAGTGTAACTGTGAGTTGCCGCTGCCGAATGAATGGACCATTCCGGTGACAATACTGCCTGATCGCCCTTCATCCATACATGACGGGTTTCGTCAACCTCACCCATGAAATGGCATACGGCATGCTCCTCCGGTACCTCAAAATAGAAATAAGCCTCCATACGGCGGCTGTGAACATGTGCGGGCATCGTATTCCACACACTTCCCGGAGCCAGTTCGGTCATTCCCATCTGCAACTGGCAGGTAGGTAGCACCTGGTTTACAAGCATCTTATTAATATTGCGATGATTCGAGCCTTCCAACGTGCCCATTTCAGCAACCACCGCATCGGCTTTCGTTACTTTCTTATCAGGATAATTGCGGTGAGCGGTCAGCGAATTAAAATAAAATTTAGCAGGATGTGTGGCATCTACACTCTCAAAAGTTACTTCCCGATCGCCCGAACCCAAATAAAGCGCCTCTTTATAAGCTAACTGAAATATCGCATTCCCCGCTCTCACAACGCCGGGACCTCCGACATTGAAAATACCCATTTCACGACGGGTCAGGAAATAAGGAGCTTTCAAAGGATCGATAGCTTCCAACTTCAACACTTCATTTACCGGCATGGCTCCACCCACTACCATACGATCATACATGGAGTATACCATATTCACTTCGTCGGCCGAAAAAACCTTCTCTATCAGGAAATCTCTCCGGATTCTCTTGGTGTCATAGCTTCTTGCGTCTTCCGGATGGGCAGCATAGCGAATCTCATAGTTTGTTTTCATATTTCTTATTTATAAGTTTACATTAGGTGCCGCTCAGACAAACATCGTTTGCGTACACGACACAAAAATAAGAAAAGAAAACGGGATTTGAGAATAAATTGCGCCCAATTATCCTGCACAGATAAATAACATCAATCTTTTGGATAATTAGGGCTATAAAGTAAGGTCTGATCTCTTACTACCAGCTTTCCATCTTTTACAAAATCTGTTCCCCTCTCTTGCAAGTGACAAACCATTGCTTTACGCATCTCAGCCAACCGGTCTGCATAACGACTGTCTCCAAAAAGATTTCTCCGTTCTCCGAGATCTGCACTTAAATCGAACAATTGCTCTTCGCCCGTATGAATAAACCAGATATACTTCATTTTACCGTCAGTAAGCGCACACCAATAATTATCGGCACTATAGCAGGTGGCATGTTCCAGATCAATATATTTCCGCCAGCCATCATTATTTCCTGAAACCAGTGCAACCAAAGACTTGCCGTCCATATCATCCGGTACCGTTCCCCCTGCAAGTTCGATGAAGGTAGGCAAAAAATCACGTAACTCTACCGGCTGTTCTATTCGTTTTCCTTTAATAGCCTGTGTAGTCATGGCAGAAGGCCATTTTATAATATAAGGAATCTTCGCCGAACCTTCATAGGCATAGGTTTTCCGCCAATGATAATGGTCACCCAACATATCACCGTGGTCGGCCGTATAACAAATGATTGAGTTTTCGTACATTCCTTTCTCTTTCAGAGCCTGAATAATCTGCCCAATCTGATCATCAATAAACGTCACATTCGCATAATAATGGCGTCGGGAATTGACAGCGTATTCTTCTCCTAAATTCGCGAAAGGGGCGTCTTTCGCAACCTTTTCCGGATCTTTGCGTTCAGCATACTTTCCACACCAATCCCCAACAAACGGTACAGGGATATCTGCCTTTTCATACATATCCAAATATCGCTTCGGAGGATCATACGGACTATGAGGGCGGGCAAAAGAGACTTTCAGGAACAGAGGCTGATCACTTTCATAATTCCGTATTAATTCACAGGCTGTTTGCCCCGTCCAGGCCGTAGGATGTAATCTTTCCTCAAGTTTATAAGTTCCGGCATTATGATTGTTCCACCCGATTCCCGTTAAATCCGGATTCTTCCCGGGCGCCTGCAACTGAAACCATTCCCGATAGTCACTAATAAAATCACGGGTTTCACTACGCCCGCTCTCGTCTACCAATGTAGCATGAAAGCCATGCAAGGCTTTCTGTGGAAACCAGTGCATCTTCCCTATTCCAAAAGTATAGTAGCCCAAATCGCGCAACATCCGGGGCATTTCATATTTATATTTGGAAGCGACCTTTCCATACCCCAACATCCCATGGTGCCATGGAGACATCCCCGTAAGCAAGCCGGCACGCGCGGGCGTACTACTGGGGGCAGAACTATAACCACATACAAACAAGCTGCCTTCCTGAGCCAACTTATCTATGTTAGGAGAAATGACGGCTTTATTCCCCATGCAATGTAAAGCATCTCCACGATGCTGGTCACTCATAATAAAAATGATATGTGGTTTCCCTCCTTTTGTGGCAGGAGCCTTAGAGGAGCCGGACGAATCATTGTTTGACTCTTGGTTTTCACCATTAAATGCATAAGTCAACGGAGAGGTTGCCAAGCCTGCTCCTACAGCAAGTGAACACTTCAGAAAATCGCGACGTTTCATTGATTATTAGATTTTAGTATTAACGAATAGGCAAAAATAGGCAAAAAGAAAGAGAAAGAAGAAAAATTTTTCCCCAATTTACCCACTCATACGGAAAAAGTATTTCCATCTTCCATCTTCCACCTTTTTGTAGTTTACCATCTGATATTCCGCAATTTATCATGGTGGAAGATCGTCTTTTTAGGCTATCAATCTTCCACCCTTATCTTCCATCTTCCACCCTCCATTTTTGGCAGAAAGTATATAGTAAACTACTGTTATATAGACATATAAAGTTAATCCCTTATCTATTTATACCTTGAAAAGTATTTCATTTTCCTTGCTATCTTTTATATAAATGGTCAAGGCTCTATCTCGTCCCGCATACCAAGGCTAATGGGCACAGGTACACGGGCTAATAAGCCTGCGTACACAGGACGAGATAAAGAACGTACCATCTCAATTAATTATTAAGGTAAATAGCATAACATGAATAGGAGATGATGGGTAATACAAGCTGACCTAAAAGAAATTCGGTCATACAAAAAGAAAAATGCCTTGGAAGTAATTTACTTTCAAGGCATTTGGGGGTTGTCCTACCAAGATTCGAACTTAGACAAACAGAACCAAAAACTGTTGTGCTACCATTACACCATAGGACAAGCTCATGCGCTTTCTGTTAAAAAGCGATGCAAAGATAATGCCATGCAAGTTATTTTCCAAATCTTTTTAGACTTTTTTGTATAATAAGTCTCGTTAGCCGCGGCTAATTGCTACCTTTGTACTTACAGAAATCAATAAAGTAAACGAATAAATTCAGTAAGTATGAGAAAACTTTTTGTATGCATTGCATTGGGTCTCACCACGCTTACCGGCAATGCCGCATCACCGCTATGGATGCGCGACGTACAGATTTCGCCGGACGGAACAGAAATAGCATTCTGTTACAAAGGAGATATTTACAAAGTACCTGCCGGAGGAGGGGTAGCCACCCAGCTTACAACACAACCATCGTATGAATGCACACCGATTTGGTCGCCGGACAGTAAGCAAATCGCTTTTGCCAGTGACCGTAATGGCAATTTTGACATTTTTATAATGCCGGCGACAGGAGGTACGGCACAAAGACTGACTACCAATTCTGCATCCGAACTCCCTTCAACTTTTACACCGGACGGAAAATATATTCTATTTTCAGCATCCATCCAGGATCCCGCACAAAGCGCCATGTTCCCGACAACAGCCATGACAGAGCTCTACAAGGTCCCTGCAAACGGAGGACGTACGGAACAAGTGCTGGGCACCCCGGCCGAAGCAGTTTGTTATGCAACATCGGGGGAATTCTTCCTTTATCAGGACCGTAAAGGTTTTGAAGATGAATGGCGGAAACATCACACTTCGTCCATCACCCGTGACATCTGGATGTACAACACCAAAACAGGAAAACATACCAACCTGACCAATCACGCCGGAGAAGACCGCAACCCCATCCTTTCACCGGACGGAAAGAGTGTATATATATTAAGTGAACGCGAAGGCTCGTTCAATGTCTACAACTTCCCATTGGACAACACACAGTCTCTTAAAACGGTGACATCTTTCAAAACACATCCTGTGCGTTTCTTGTCAATGAGTCATGACGGAACGTTATGCTATGCGTATGACGGGGAAATATATACTCAAAAAGGTAATGCCACTCCACAAAAAACGGACATAGACATTGTCCGCGATGATCAGGATAAAATAGCAGACCTGACTTTTACAAACGGAGCGACATCGGGAACCGTATCGCCGGATGGAAAACAGATTGCGTTTATCGTACGGGGAGAAGTATTTGTAACCTCGACAGATTATGCCACCACAAAACAAATCACCCAAACACCTGCACGCGAAGCCGGACTCACTTTCGCCCCGGACAACCGTACCTTGGCCTACGCAAGCGAACGTAACGGCAACTGGCAACTTTTCCTGGCTAAAATAGCCCGTAAAGAGGAGGCCAACTTCCCGAATGCCACTATCATCGAAGAAGAAGTGTTACTGCCCTCCACAACCGTGGAACGGGCTTATCCGCAATTCTCACCGGATGGTAAAGAACTGGCGTTTATAGAGGACCGCAACCGCTTGATGGTAGTTAATTTAGACACGAAAAAGGTTCGCCAGATCACCGATGGATCCACTTGGTTCAGCACCGACGGAAATTTCGACTACCAATGGTCACCTGACGGAAAATGGTTCACACTCGAGTTTATCGGTAACCGGCATGATCCATATTCAGACATAGGATTAGTGAGTGCACAGGGTGGCAGCCCGATCATCAACCTGACTAACAGTGGTTACATGAGCGGATCTCCCCGTTGGGCACTGGACGGCAATGCCATCTTGTTCACGACCGAACGATATGGGATGCGTGCACATGCTTCCTGGGGTTCACAAAACGATGCCATGCTGGTATTCCTCAATCAGGATGCTTTCGATAAGTTCCGTCTGAGTAAAGAGGATTATGAATTGCAGAAAGAACTGGAAAAGGAGCAACAGAAGGATAAAGAAAAAGCTTCTGCTAACCTGAAAAAAGACAAAAAAAAAGATCCCAAAGCAGAGACTGAAAAGAAAGACGAGGTAAAAAACATCGTAGTGGAGCTGAATGGGCTCGAAGACCGTATCATCCGCCTCACTCCCAATTCTTCGAATCTGGGCAGTACCATCATCTCAAAAGACGGTGAAACCCTCTACTATCTGTCAGCATTCGAAGGTGGATTTGACCTATGGAAAATGGATCTCCGCAAAAAAGAGACCAAGCTGCTTCATAAAATGAATGCCGGATGGGCTTCTATGAATATGGACAAAGAAGGAAAAACCCTGTTTGTCCTGGGAGGCAACACCATGCAGAAAATGGACCTCAGCGGAGAGACTCTGAAGCCGATCAGCTATAAAGCAGAGATGAAAATGGATTTAGCTGCAGAACGAGAATATATGTTCGACCATGTATATAAGCAGCAGCAGAAACGTTTCTACAACACCGACATGCACGGAGTAGACTGGGATGCCATGTCTGCTGCTTACCGCAAATTCCTGCCGCACATCAATAACAACTACGACTTTGCCGAATTGCTGAGCGAATGGCTGGGTGAACTGAATGTATCGCATACCGGCGGTCGCTTCTCTCCATCCATTCCGGGAGATGCCACAGCCAGTTTGGGAGTGCTTACAGACTGGAATCACAAAGGAAAAGGTGCATTGATCATGGAAGTGATTGAAAAAGGGCCGTTCGATCACGCCCGCTCGAAGGTGAAAGCCGGAACTGTCATTGAAAAGATCAACGGGCAGGCAATAACTCCCGAAACAGATTATCTGACGTTACTGAATGACAAAGCCAATAAGAAGACGCTTGTTTCGCTATACAATCCGCAAAACGGTGAACGGTGGGAAGAAGTAGTAATCCCGGTCGGCAACGGAACCCTCAACAATCTGCTTTACAAACGCTGGGTGAAACAACGGGCGGCCGATGTAGACAAATGGTCCAACGGACGTCTGGGATATGTACACATACAGTCGATGGGTGATGGCAGTTTCCGTTCCGTCTACTCGGATATTTTAGGAAAATACAATAACCGCGAAGGTATCGTTATAGACACCCGTTTCAATGGTGGTGGCCGCCTTCATGAAGATATCGAAGTATTGTTCAGCGGCAAGAAGTATTTCACTCAGGTTGTTCGCGGACGCGAAGCATGCGATATGCCCAGCCGCCGATGGAACAAACCATCTATCATGCTGACATGTGAAGCCAATTACTCGAATGCGCACGGTACACCATGGGTATACAGCCACCAGAAATTGGGTAAATTGGTAGGTATGCCCGTACCGGGAACTATGACCAGTGTTTCATGGGAACGCCTGCAAGACCCATCTCTGGTATTCGGTATTCCTGTCATAGGCTATCGACTCCCGGATGGAAGTTATTTGGAAAACACACAGCTGGAACCGGACATTAAAGTTGCCAACTCACCGGAAACAATCGTCAAAGGTGAAGATACGCAATTGAAGACGGCAGTAGAAGAATTACTGAAAGAACTCCCGGCAGATAAAGCAGGAAAGCATTAATCTGCCACTCCACAAAGAAAAAGGATGTCTCACAGGGTCAATTTGCCTATTACATGGCACCCCCTTTTGAGACATCCTCTTTTTTATATTAAAGTTTCACTCAACCCGCCCCCTGAATGAAAGGCGGAAAAGAAAACTCCTTATTTAGCGATAATCAAATAATAGTTTTTCTTACCACGCTGAACCAACAGATACTTTTCATCAAGCAGATCAGCAGTAGTAATCACCTGATCAAAAGCAGCCAACTTCTCTTTATTCAAAGAAACACCGCCACCCTGAACCAGTTTACGCATTTCACCTTTTGAAGCAAATACAGCAGCATTATCAACGAACAGGTCAACTGCTTTCACTCCCTCTGTCAATGCATCACGTGAAATCTCAAATTGAGGAACACCTTCGAACACAGCCAGAAGTGTGTCTTCGTCCAGCTTTCTCAACGCATCGGATGTAGCATTGCCAAACAAGATATTAGATGCATCTACCGCAGCATTGTAATCCTCTTCAGAATGAACCATCACAGTTACTTCCTTTGCCAAACGTTTCTGAAGTGCTCTCAAATGCGGAGCTTCATTATGTTCAGCAACCAACCCGTCGATTTCTGCCTTATCAAGCGAAGTAAATATCTTGATATAACGTTCTGCGTCAGAGTCACTCACATTGAGCCAGAACTGATAGAATTTATAAGGAGACGTATAACGAGGATCCAACCAGATATTACCGGATTCTGTCTTACCAAACTTTCCACCGTCAGCTTTGGTAATCAACGGACATGTCAGTGCATAAGCCTCACCACCATTGGTACGGCGAATCAACTCAGTACCGGTAGTGATATTTCCCCACTGATCGGAACCACCCATCTGCAATTTACATCCTTTGGTTTCATAGAGGTGAAGGAAGTCATAACCCTGCAACAACTGATAAGTAAACTCTGTAAACGACAATCCGTCACGGGCTTCACCGTTCAGGCGCTTCTTTACTGATTCCTTAGCCATCATGTAGTTTACAGTGATGTGTTTGCCCACTTCACGAACAAAATCCAAGAAACTGAACTCCTTCATCCAATCATAGTTGTTCACTAATTCGGCTCTATTAGGAACATCAGATTCGAAGTCCAAAAACTTAGCCAGCTGCTTCTTGATACAAGCCTGATTGTGGCGTAAAGTCTCTTCATCGAGCAGATTACGTTCTGCCGACTTACCCGAAGGATCGCCAATCATACCTGTTGCACCACCAATCAAAGCCAATGGTTTATGGCCGCAACGCTGGAAGTGTCGCAAGATCATCACACCGCATAAGTGTCCGATATGCAACGAATCGGCTGTCGGATCAATACCCAAATAAGCAGTAACCTGTTCTTTCGCCAATAACTCTTCTGTGCCGGGCATCATGTCATGCACCATTCCACGCCATCTTAGTTCTTCTACAAAATTCATCGAATGATAATAAGTTTTAAAGTTTAATTAGGGCAAAAGTACGACTCTTTATCGGAACAAGCAACTCTTATTGCCTAAAAAAGACGTTATTAATGTTTTGCTGTACTTGTTGCATGAGTTTGCAAACAGGCACCTCCAGAAGTAAAGCAGCTCGCTCATAAAGGCTATGGATATCTATCAGACTTTCATCTGTCTCCAGAAACAAGTATTCCGAAGGTATCTGTCGAAGCGCTTCCTCCTGATACTTCTCTCCCAGTGAAAGATAAATTCCCTCCCGGATATATTGCAGAGCCAATTCTTTTTTCCCGCGGAAACCATGTATAATCCAGGGGTTAGAAGGCTGCATTTTCCTTTTAAAGCGGATAATTTCATCTGCTGACCGCACTGCATGAATTACTAACGGATATCCCATTTCGTGTGCAAGTATAGCCTGCTTTTCAAATGCTTCTTGCTGCAACACATAGTCCGTCTGTGCCAACTTGTCGAGACCTGCTTCGCCAATTGCAAGAACCTGAGGAGAATGGATAGCTGACAACAACAGTTCCCACTGGCGGACGAAATTCTCACGGGTCAGGTACCAGGGATGAATCCCCACAGAATAGTAAGCACCGCCCAGCGGAATAAATTCTGCCGGCTGACAATTTTGTATTGCCTGCCCCGGTTCTGCAGGCAGCCGATGTGTATGTATATCCAGAATATTCATAAATCACTAAGGAACGGGATCATACCCAGATCCACCCCACGGATGACAACGAAGTATCCGCCTGACGGCAAGATAAAGCCCCTTAAAAGGACCATGTTTCTTAATCGCTTCAATAGCGTACTGCGAACAAGTAGGCGTAAAACGACATGAAGGAGGGGTCATGGGCGAAATACAAGCCCTGTAAAAGTATATGGGAAGCAATAATATATATGAAAGCAGACGTTTCATACCAATCTCTCGCTGATACGGGCCAGCAGAGTCTTCATTTTCTCCTCTATTTCGGCCGAGGACGTTAATTCGTCCGAAAGATAGATGAAAGCAATAGCCAACTGTTGCTGTTTATCAGTTAAAGTCTGCAATAGTAGATGCTTATGCAACCGGTACGCCTCACGCAATTGGCGTTTCACCCTATTCCGCTTTACCGCGCGTTTAAATCGCTTCTTCGAAACGCTCAATAAAACAGATGCCTGAGCATCCTGATTTTCCACAGGCATATACACCACACGCAACGGAAAGATGGAAAACGACTTAGAGCCGCCTGCAAACATCTTCTCAATCAGAATCTTACTATTCAGCCTTTCGGCCTTGCACAGGGTATTTGCCATAATAATTATAAACGGCAAACAACAAACAGTAAACAATGCTACAGATAAATATGCCTGTTCATTGTTTACCGTTTGCTGTTCACCGTTTCATTTATTTTCCTTTATTGTTTTCCTTAATAAACAAATCGAGAGCAGCCGTCATTGAAGGAGACTTCACATTAGGTGCTTCCAAATCCAGACGGAGTCCTGCATCACGAACAGCCTGTGCTGTTGTCGATCCAAATGTTCCGATCTTGATATCCTTCTGATCGAAATCAGGGAAGTTCTTTTTTAATGAAGAAACTCCCGCAGGGCTAAAGAATACCAGCATGTCATAATCAAACTCCTCTCCTTCCATAAAGTCGTTACTAACAGTACGATACATTACGCATTCGGTATGCTGAATATTATTCTTATCCAACAGATTCTTCACGTCATCGTTATGTACATCCGACATCGGAACGAGATATTTCTCTGTTTTATGCTTCACAATCGAAGGAATCAAATCTTCAATCTTACCCGTAGCTCCGAAGAAAATCTTACGCTTACGATACTGCACATATTTCTGAATGTAAAGAGCAACAGCTTCTGTTACACAAAAATACTTCATCGTCTCAGGGATCGTCACACGTAACTCCGTACATAAATGGAAGAAATGATCAATCGCATGGCGTGAGGTAAATATAACAGCCGTATGATCAAGAATCGATACTTTCTGTTGTCTGAATTCTTTCGCAGAGACGCTCTCAACCTTGATGAAGGGGCGGAAATCTATTTTTACACCATACTTTTCAGCAATGTCGTAATAAGGAGATTTCTCTGAAGCAGGCTTAGGCTGCGACACTAATACTTTCTTAATTTTCAACGTCCTAAAAATTTATTATCAAAACATTATTTAGCTGAATCAGACCCTGATAGACTATTAAACAAGGTATGATTTCAAGGGCACAAAAGTATAAAATTAAAAGGAAAACCCCATAAATATTACAGGAAAAAAGCTTTAGCCACTTGTAAAACATCAATATTTTAGTAAAAATTACCAAAATACAACCAATTGAAACTAAAAAGGTAACATTCAGATCAAAATAAACCAGAAACAAAACAAACGGAAATAAAGCAAATCCAAGGTAGTAAATCAGCGTAGAATAAGACTCCAGCCATATATCTGTTTTACTTTTGTCAAAAAACACCCATCCCAAAAACGAATATATAATCCACTTGAATAAAAAATAGAATATGCACACAGCAACATAAACTCCCAAGAGCAAATGAGGCGAAACGCGCTCCATCAGTGAGGGTTGAACATCATTAAAATAGTTAAAGATACATACACCTCCAAGGACACAAGTCTGCACAGTCAACAATAACAGATAACGCATATCAGCTGCTGTAGAGGAAGCGAAAATACTTGTTCTTTCACGATGCAACATAAAATCTTTAACTTGTTGCAACAGGAATTTCTTACTGCGCGCCAATACATACGAAGAAATAAAGAAACATCCCAGCAGTATCATTGCCAACCCGTCATCCGTCCTTGGAGAGTAAGGGATCGATATGCCATCCACTCCCGTAACTGTCTCGCTCACCGTCTGTAAATCAACCGCCGCCAATGTATCTTTTGGAACACAAGCTTCATGGAAGGTCTGCGGCAAAGTATCTGCCACCTGCACACCGACAGAGTCCTGAGGAGAAATCATATAGCAGCAAACTTACGGATGGAACTGTCCCATACGGGTATTGAATAAACCAGATCCACAGCCTCTTCCGGAGTATGGGCTACATGCCAGATATCTCCATGCTGTTTCCTCATGAAATTACCGTCTATGGCTTTGTCGAGCATTGTCAACAAAGGATCGAAAAAGCCATTGGTATTCAATATCACGATCGGTTGAAGATAAAGCCCCAACTGTTTCCAGGTGATAATTTCAAGTAACTCTTCCAGAGTCCCGCATCCTCCGGGCAATGCAATCACAGCATCACTCTTTTCAGCCATCAGTCGTTTACGTTCGTGCATACTGTCCACCTCGATAAGCTCCGTCAAGCCGGTATGATGCCATCCTTGCTCTACCATAAAGTGAGGGATCACTCCGGTCACTTCGCCCCCGTTCTGTAATACGGCATCAGCCACCGACCGCATCAACCCTATATTTCCCGCTCCATTTATCAAACGGATGTGCCGGGTTGCCAACAACTGTCCTAATCGCACAGCTGCATCAAAATAAATCTGATCTATTTTCGTACTTGAAGCACAATATACACATACGGAAGTTATTTGGTTCATTTCTTGCATGGGTTTGGTTAAACACGATGCAAAAGTACCAAATTTCAAGGAGAAAAGAAGAAGGCCGCCTTGTTTTCTCCCCATATGGGATAAAAACAAGTACGGCCCCCTATAATAAATAGCTGTAAAGCTACGCTGATTACAAACCGAAAGCTTCTTTTACTTTGTCCACATAGTCAAGTTTTTCCCATGTAAACAACTCTACCTCCATAGTCCGGTCACCTTCATAACGAGAGTGGAAATGCTTAGTCACTACCTGAGGTTCACGCCCCATGTGTCCGTAAGCGGCCGTTTCACTATAAATCGGATAACGGAGTTTCAAGCGATCTTCAATAGCCTTTGGCCGGAGGTCAAACAACTCATCAATCTTTTCGGCGATTTCACCATCACTCATTTTCACATTACTGCGGCCGTATGTATTTACATAAATATTAATCGGACGCGCCACCCCGATAGCGTAAGAAACCTGTACCAGCATTTCGTCGGCAACACCGGCAGCTACAAGGTTTTTAGCAATATGACGAGCTGCATAAGCAGCACTGCGGTCTACTTTACTGGGATCTTTACCAGAAAAAGCACCACCACCGTGAGCCCCTTTACCACCATAGGTATCAACAATAATCTTACGTCCGGTTAACCCTGTATCTCCGTGCGGACCGCCAATAACGAATTTACCGGTCGGATTTACGTGATAAACAATATTATCATTGAACAAGGCAAGCACCTTCGGGTGATTGATAGACGCAATGACACGAGGCATCAATACCTCAATCACATCTTTCCGGATTACCGCCAGCATCTCTTCATCCGCCTTCAGTTGGGCAGCAGCAGAACCATCAGCCGGCAATATAAATTCATCATGCTGTGTTGAAACAACAATTGTATCAATACGCACGGGAGTACCGTTATCGTCATATTCAATAGTTACCTGGCTCTTTGCATCCGGACGGAGATAAGTCATTTCTTTACCTTCCCGGCGGATATCGGCCAATACAAGAAGTATTCTATGTGCCAAGTCAAGCGACAACGGCATATAGTTCTCAGTTTCGTTGGTTGCATAACCAAACATCATTCCCTGGTCGCCTGCCCCCTGATTCATAGGGTCCTCACGTTCTACACCACGGTTGATGTCGGCACTCTGTTCATGAATGGCAGAAAATACACCGCACGAATTACTTTCGAACATGTATTCGCCTTTCGTGTAACCAATCTTTTGGATCACTTCACGTGCTATCAGTTGTAAATCAACATAAGCACCTGTTTTCACTTCTCCCGCAAGTACCACCTGTCCGGTAGTCACTAAGGTTTCGCAAGCTACTTTCGAACTGGGATCGTAAGCCAACAGTTTGTCAAGCACAGCGTCCGATATTTGATCGGCCACTTTATCGGGGTGTCCTTCAGACACCGATTCGGATGTGAATAAATATCCCATAATAAAATTATGAATTATGAATTATAAATTATGAATGCGGACAGAAATTAAAAAGAGTAGAAAACGCATACAGAAGGGAATGTTGTTTTAGCATTTTTTTCTGTGGTTGCAAGCTACTCAAATCTTTCCACACTTCATTTCATTGGCAAAGGTAGATAATATTTTGGATTTATTGCTACTTTTGCTTCGTATTAACAGACTATCTTATGAAAAATAAACTAAAAACCGCTATTATACTATTGGTGTATATTGCTGTCACAGTGGGTATTTATGCCTTTATTTGTTATCTGAACCATCAACCGTTTGACGACTTGCGCATATTGTATGCCGTATTGATCGGCTGTGTGGCTTACCTTCCACGGCATTTGATGATCCGTAAATTACGAAAGAACCAGAAATAGCTCTCTGATTGTTTTATGAAGTACCGGATGGACAACGTCCGGTGCGATTTCGGCAAGCGGCTCTAAAACAAATTTTCGTTCGGCCATCAATGGATGAGGCAATGAAAGCCTTTCGTCCTGTAATATCTTATCACCATAAAGCAAGAGGTCAATATCAATCAGACGGTCGCTATATACCCCATCATGTGATTTATGTAAACGCCCTATTTCCTGCTCTATCCGTTGGGTCCTTTCAAGTATATCGAAAGGAGACAGAGATGTCTCCACTCCCGCCGCAGCATTCAGAAAGTTATTATCAGATTGAAATCCCCAGGGGGCAGTAGCATAAAAAGCGGACAGGGAAATCACTTTCCCTATCCGCTCTTCTATTTTCTGTACAGCGACACGAAGATTCAACTCCTTATCACCCAAATTAGTACCTAATCCCAGATATATTCTCATCACTTATCCAAAATCAGCATCGCATCTCCATAAGTACCAAAACGGTAGCCTTCTTTCAATGCTATGTGATATGCATCCATTACCTGCTCGTAACCACCAAAGGCAGCCACAATCATCAACAGAGTAGAAAGTGGCATGTGGAAGTTGGACACCATAGCATTAGCCACTGTAAAATCATACGGCGGGAAAATAAACTTATTCGTCCATCCTTCATATTCTTTCAAATGCCCGTCTGTGCTCACCGTGCTTTCAATGGCGCGCATCACAGTTGTTCCCACAGCACATACATTCCTACCAAGATCCTTGGCACGGTTCACAATCTTAACAGCTTCTCCGGTTACGAACATCTGCTCAGAGTCCATCTTATGCTTTGTCAGATCCTCTACGTCGATGTCACGGAAGTTACCGAGCCCTGCATGCAATGTGATATACGCAAAGTCTATGCCTTTTATTTCCATACGCTTCATCAATTCGCGGCTGAAGTGCAGACTCGCAGTAGGTGCTGTCACGGCTCCTTCGTTTTTAGCGAAAATAGACTGGAAACGTTCTGCATCTTCTTCTTCCACCGGACGGTTAAGAATCGTATGCGGCAGCGGAGTTTCACCTAACGCATACAATGCTTTTTTAAATTCGTCATGAGGACCGTCATATAGAAAACGGAGCGTACGTCCGCGTGAAGTAGTATTATCAATTACCTCAGCCACCATTGAATCGTCATCACCGAAATAAAGCTTATTGCCTATACGGATTTTACGTGCCGGATCCACCAATACGTCCCACAAACGCAGCTCTTCATTCAGCTCACGCAGTAAGAACACTTCGATACGTGCACCGGTTTTTTCCTTATTTCCGTACAAACGGGCAGGGAATACCTTGGTATCGTTGAATACAAACACGTCTTTATCATCAAAATAGTTCAGGATGTCCTTAAACATCTTGTGCTCAATCTCTCCCGTACGCTTGTGGAGTACCATCAAGCGCGATTCATCCCTATACTTTGTAGGGTGCAAAGCAATCTTTTCTTCGGGTAACTTAAATTTAAATTGCGACAGTTTCATGATAATAATGTGCGTTTATTAATTATTTTATTTCTTACTTTTCTATTTCAATCAGATATCTCAACTTCCTGCTGATCTATCCATTCTGCAAATTTTGCAGGATCCAGGCATTGCTCCAACTTTATCTCCCCCACACGGGTACGTATCAATCCGGTCAGATGTGCACCGCTTTGCAAGGCTTCCCCGATGTCGCGTGCCAATGCACGGATATAAGTTCCCTTGCTGCATACCACCCTGATCTTAATTTCCGGTAAGTTACATTCCAGCAGTTCTATCTCGTCAATCACCAGCAATTTGGGCTTCAACTCCACTTCCTGACCTTTACGGGCCAAATCATAAGCACGCGCACCATCTACTTTGCAAGCCGAGAATGCCGGAGGCACTTGCTGTATTTCACCAACAAATGTTTTCAACGTCTCTTCCACCAACTCCCGGGTAATATGCTCCGTAGGATAGGTAGCATCAATCTCATGTTCCAGATCGTACGATGGAGTAGTGGCACCCAACTGAATGGTAGCAATATATTCCTTTGTATGATACTGAAATTCCTCTATTCTCTTGGTAGCTTTACCTGTACAAACAATCATTACCCCTGTTGCCAGCGGATCGAGTGTACCTGCATGTCCCACCTTCAATTTCTTCACTTTCATCCGTCGGCAAATATGGTACCGGGCATGCCCTACGACCTTAAAAGACGTCCACCCCAACGGTTTATCAAAATAAAGTACTTCTCCTTCTTTAAAATTCATCCGTTACTTATTGCAATTGTGAAACAACGATGGTGACCACTCCTGCTATTGCACAATAAATAGCGAAATAAATCAGTTTTCCTTTTTTGACGATATTAATCATCCACTTGCAAGCCAGGCACCCTGAGACAAAAGCGGCAATAAAACCCACTATCAGTGACAAAGCCGGAATATCTCCCGCAATAGCCTCACCCTTTATCATCTTCATAGCATCCAGCAAAGCTTCTCCCAATATAGGCGGTATCACCATCAGGAAGGAGAATTGCGCCAGTTTTGCTTTATTATCACCTAATAATAAACCTGTAGCAATTGTACTGCCCGAACGAGACAGTCCCGGCAATACGGCACAAGCCTGCGCCAGCCCAATGATAAACGCATCTTTCATCGAGATGTTCTCTTTCTGACGTGGTTTTGCATAATAAGAGAACGACAGCAAAGCAGCCGTAAGCAACAGCATGCAGCCAACAATCAGCAATCCCGAACCGAAAACAGCCTCAACTTCATCCTTGAAAAACACACCGACGATACCAATAGGAATCATCGAAATTAAAATATTGATCACATAACGTGTTTCGCTGTTCATCTTAAACTTAAACAGGCCACGGAATATCCAATCTATTTCTTTCCAGAGAATGACCAATGTACTGAACACGGTTGCAACATGTACTACAATGGTAAATGCCAGATTCTCTTCTCCCTCTATACCAAACAAAGCCGAGCCAATAGCCAAATGCCCGCTACTGCTCACCGGTAAATATTCAGTCAGTCCCTGAATCAATCCAAGGATCAGTGCTTCAAACCATTCCATCCTGTTTTATTCTTTTGTTTTAGGTTTGCGCATTACGCCATATATCATAAAGATAAAACCCAGGAAGCAAACCACCGGAGCCACTTTAATTCTTCTCACACTGAAAATATCCGCCTGAAACACCGCTTCCGACGATGAAGGTCCTGTCATCAGGATAAAACCCAAGATAACCACTGCCATGCCGATGGCAAGCAAAATGAAGTTCGTTTTATCGAAGGCAAATTTCTGTTTATCACCCATTGTTATTTACAATTAATTTATTTACATCTATAAATCCAGAACTACACGTAGTACAGCGTGCTTGCTTTCATTCTCAGATATTTATTAATAGAAAGATAAGCACACAAGAAAGTGATGACCACTCCGAATACCAGTACTGCACCCGATACCAACAACATGACTTCAGGTGTAATCACCCGAATTAATTCCGGCTCGTACGACACAAGCCAATAAGCGGCTCCCATCAGGATTGTATCTGCAATAAAAGCAGCTAAAACCCCACTCCATATATTTCTTTTCAAAAATGGCCGACGGATAAATCCCCAGCTTGCTCCCACCAGTTTCATAGTATGAATCAGGAAGCGTTTTGAATAAATAGCCAGCCGGATCGTATTATTAATCAGCGCGAAAGAGATAAATGTCAGCATAATGGCCAATCCCAGCAGCACCAAGCTGATGTTACGTATGTTTTCATTGACCGCGTCAATCAGATCTTTCTGATATAACACATCTTGTATGTTGGTATTCCTTTTAATCAATTTCTCAATTTTCGCGATACTGTCAGAGTTCGCATAATCAGAATGCAATTTAATCTCTATTGAGGCCGTAAACGGATTATACCCTAAAAACTCTTGCGGATCGGTGCCCATAGCCTCGGTCTGCTCTTTCAATGCTTGTTTCTTTGAAATATATTCCGTCTCTTTCACGAAAGGTTCATTATTCAGCCGTTTCTGAAGCTTCAGAATATCCGTTTCTTTCATATCATCGCTGATCAATACAGAGAAATTTATATTTTCGCGTACATAAACAGACAAGTTATTGGCTGCCAACACGAAGAACACCACAAGCCCCAGTAACAGCAATACCAACGTGGTACTGATGCTGGAAGTTATGAACTGCATATCAAAATATGACACAGCGTTATTTCTGCTTTTACTCTTCATCAGCGTTTCTTTCTGAATACATAAATCATTGAACTGCTTCGTTCCTTTTTGGCCTGGGCACTCAACCAAGCCGCCGATCCGGTCCACATACCTTTTGCAAAAGAGTAAGCACTCCCTTTATGTTTCTCAGTCAGCATCGACACATAAAAAGCATCGAATGGCATCGGATGACGGGCTGCCAGGATAAATCCATGTTTCGACCCAAACTGCTGAATCGTGGCAGGCGTAAAATGCCATAAATGACGGGGTACATCATAAGCAGCCCAATATTTCCCATATTTTATTGCATCGTATGACGAACAATTGGGCACAGCCACTATCAAGACACCTTTCTCGGTCAATAATTCGCGCAACAACTCCCACGTTTCATCCAGATGCTCCAAATGTTCCATAACATGCCACAGCGTAATCACATCAAAAGAACCGGGAACTAACTCTTTCAATGCAGACTCCGGCTTTACATCCAATCCGAAATGTTCGCGGGCAAACCCACGGGCCTGCACACTCTTTTCCACGGACTCCACTTCCCATCCCCTATTCTGCATCGTATGGGCAAAATAACCTGTTCCCGTACCAATATCCAATATTCTACCGGTTTTACGATGCGACTCTTTCATGACCAAACGTGCCTTACGACCAAGCATATACTGACGTACATGATGGTAAATGGCATTCATGGCACCTTTCTTCGTGTCCGAATGGGAAATATAATCAGGTGTTTCGTAATATCTGCCTATCTCCGCCTCTACCGGGACTCCTTGTGTAAAAGTAAATCCGCAATCTTCGCAGGTGTACAAGTCAAACTGTTCACCGGAGGCATAAAAATCAGTACAGGTCATAGCACATTTCAAATGTGTGCTCCCACATAGCGGACAGGCATTTATAGTGAGTTTATTCATTGGTTTTATCTGCATATTTAAGCGTACCCCGAAACGTCAGGACACACTCCACCCGAATTTGGTGCAAAATAACAAATAAAAAGTGACGGATAGGCATTTCCTTAAGGAGGTTTAACAATAATGGCAAGGCAACTGTTCGTTCATAGCAATCATTCCCACTTCACATCTCCTTTTTCATAAGTAAATATACGCTCCGCCGTCTTTCCTTTCCAGCGGCAGTTCTTCAACATCAACAATGCTCCCCGGGGTACTTTCTCAAATACAAGATACCCTTTATGATCGGCTTGCTTACGCTCCACAGTCTTCCAACCATTGTTCCAATATCTTAACTCAAATTCATCCGGACAGAACAATTGTGTTTTCAGGTAAGAAGTCATTCCAATATGACTGACCATATACTCTTTTCCCAGATCTATATCTACCAGCCTTTCTGCCACCCTGCCTCGATAGCCCGTCGCCCCCAAACCATCGGTTATCATCCCGGGCACTTCATTCCTTCCGGTAGCCCTCATCGGAGTAATTATCCTCACATTCCCGATCCGTCCTTCTTCCGTATAAAAAGAAAGCTCCCCCAAAGCAATGCTATCCGACGGTAATAATAACCTTACAAAGCGGTAAGGTAATCGTGCGGACACCTTCCGTACAACCGGCTCCAGAGCCAGCGAGTCCGTCCATCTGCACAGTTCCTCTTCTGATTTTCCATCAAGTAATCCTACTATCCGGCTTCCTTTCATACACCCCAGATATTCCCTATTCTGATCATAAGCCGGCGCTCCCGTCACCATCCTCACGGCAACCTCCTCTGTTTCTTCATTTCCGCTCAGCTTCTCCATCGTTCCGTCATTCCGCAATCTGAAAGGTTCTGCTGCGGGCAATAATCCCCCCCGCTTGTAATAAACGGGTAAATAAACCATGTCCTTACCCATTTCCCGAAAGACAGCCCTCCCGTTTTCTATCTTTGCCCACTGCACAGGGTGCCAGTCCTGATATCCGAACACAGCCAAATACGCATATTTCACCCCTTGAGGCGCCTCACCTGTCAACTCCACCGTTACGTCGGCCGTTTCAAAATACTCCGAAGAAACATCCACCTTTTTCACACTACGAAATAGCTCCGGAATATCAGCTTTATCCACCTCTACATCTGCCAACGGTCCTTCAATATGATTTGAGTAGGTATATCTGTATACCTTCGGAAGGCGAAATCTTCCCCAAAGCTCATCATCATCCCGGTTATTATAAATCCGCTTATATTTCCAGCGATCATTATCCCAAAACGCCTCAAAAGCATGCGATTCCCCGTCTATTAGCACCACATTCCAGGTATGCGAATTATTTCGGTTTCCCCATGCCGGGACAAAGTCAATGGCAACCGGAATCCCCAACGATGATAATAACAAAGAGTTATACCAACAGCGCTGTGCACATAACCCATGACGCATCTTCTCAAAAGTCGCCGCATTCCATATCGGAATCTTCGTCCCCCAAAAACCGGAATGAGTCAGATACTTATATTCGTATAACAACGAATCGATCTCTTGTTGCCAATCCTTTCCCTCTTCCACAAAATACTTTCCCTGATGCCGTTTGTTGAACTCCCGGCGTGCATTGTCAATCGATAAGCCATTCTGTCGCCTATAAGGCAGTATATACTCACAAAAGTCTTCAAACGAACAGTTTCTTGAATGCACATTCTCCACCCATGCCCGAAATGCCAGATCAATTTCCCGGATTAAATCTTCCGCCTTCATGCGGGTAATATCATAGTTAAGTTCCTGCCTCACCCGATGTCGATTACTAAAATCTTTCCAAAGACTATCTACCTGTTTCCCCCATTCCGTTCCTACCCGATAGCCATACTTTTGTCCCAATGAATCATAAGCCTCGTAAAAAGCAGAACAATCCTGCTCTACTATCGGATTAGCTCCATAACTTCCGGGCATATTGCCAATCAAGAAGTGTGCCGCCTCCAGCTTCCGGCCATCTCCTTCATAATGCTTCAGCACCGCTTCAAGTTCATTACGATTATTGCCCGAAAGGGATAAGGCTTCCTCCACTTGCCTGTCCCGATCCCCACATGAGGAAACAAGGCAAAACAAACCGATCGCTATAAATATTCCACTCCTTTTCATTCTATCTTTTTAGCAATAAACTCTAAATAGCATTGTGTCAACTCAAGGTGGTCCTTAAGAGGATAAAAAGGATACTTACAATTTCCTTCCTTATCTATAAAATAAAAGTAACGTTGTTCCATTCCAGTCCTATTATGCTTAGGAAAAACAAGACAAGAATAATCTATATTCCTATATCGAAATTTTCGCAATAAATTACTCAATCTAATATGATTATTCCGATTATCAGCATATGCCGTAAGTATTAATATCCTATCTGCACCAATTCGTTTCTGAATATCCGATAACGCACGTAAATCCTGTCGCACACATTCCTCACACATATACTCGGAAAAACAATATACTAATTGCACATTTTTTAAAGTATCAATAGGTTTAATATCAAAAGTAAGGTCACTATTCACATCTATATAATTAAATAATGAATCTCCACAACTATCAACTTTTTCTTTTAGATCATTTATCCTATCTAAACCGTCATATACTTTTATCCTTTGTATTACAACAATCCATACAAGAAAGAAGTTACTGATAACCAGTCCTATTAATACTATCTTAATCTTTATATTCATAATACAATAACACCGGATTTGCATCACCATCCAAAGAATCCAAATCATTTTTCCCAATCACTTCATCCTTCACAAGGCCTTGAGAGATAAAATACTTCATCTCAGGCAAATGACTGGGTTTAAGAGAATAGAAAACACCTCTATCACTCGCATACAAAAAAGTAGGTATCTGCCTGTGTGATGGTTGCTCTCCGAACAACACATCATCTTTAGAGCGATCAAACACCATAGTTTCACCCGTACTCTTATCATACAACGCATCCGTCCCCATCATTCCTTGCATATACGAAAACCCAATAACAGAGTCGTTCACAAACACATCAGATAGATTATAGGCCCTTCTTTGTGCCCCTAAATGCTGAATCAGCTTCATCATAGCCAATCCTTTGGCCGAAGGATTATCAGTAGTCCCAAGTATTTCTAAATCTGTTTTACACACCCAATCCTGACTCTTCACTACCATATAAGGAATAACCTGATCCCCATTCACATAGATAATCGTATCCATAAAGTCCTGAACAAAAAGAGCAGACTCAGTTCCTAAATTAAAAAACATATTCCCTTGAAGAGCTATCCCGTCCCAACCCTTTTTGTAATCAGCTACTTTAAAAAACATTTCTACATTACCTTCATTATCAAAGTCGATTCTTTGTAATAGGTAATGCTCTTGTCCAGGTTCATCTTCCAATTGATAATCAATATTTGCGTACAAGTACCCCTTTGAAAAAAACATCCGATTCAATCGATGTTCAACATTGCAAACTCCTAAATACTTTCCCGAAGCAATATCATACTTAAATATCTTTTTTTGATTATAATCGAATATATATATTTCCCCTTTTTTTGTATCAATCGTAAAATCTGTCGGCTTAGAATATTCTCCCGGTCCACTGCCCACATCACCTATCTTACGGATAAACCGCCCTTTAGAATCGAAAAGATATACTCCGCGTGCTATCTCTTCATCAAGTACAATATAATGACCTTTATAAACCTGCATTTTATTAACGTCTCCCAGCAACACAGATTTATCCATGGCCAAAGGAATCACTCTTACAGATTTAAACACATCAGAATACAAATACCAATCTTTCTGAATGGCACTATCCAGATCAGCTATATATATTTCGTTCTTTGAAGAAGCATTCTGTTTCTCCCCCAAAGAACAAGAAGAAAAAGCACTAAGAAACAATAAAACCGATACTATACGGTACCAAGCAATCTTTTTATTGACAAGGTATTGATCTCGTAAAATCATTTTCTGCAATTTGTGCTCCATAACAATCATAAAAATAAACCGCAGTTCCACATCCACCCGGACTGCCCCCTATTTCATCTTCAGCCAAAGCTTCTAAAGCTTCAATAGAAGCCAACCAGGTTCTATCAGAAGACTTCTCCGCTCTTGTAAACATTACATTTGTAACAGTACCTAAAATCAATAGAATACCCATTACACTTAAAACAAGTTTTTTCCTCATAATAATCAAATTTAAAGTTCAACAAATATATTCAATTAACTCTTCATTTCAAACTATTTAGCATTCCCCATTATCTTTAACCGCAATGGAGACGCGGAAGAGTTACAGTATACCGTAATAGTTTTATTAAAGTGCTCCGGATGATCCGCTTTATAAGTTACAATGATATCCAAAGACTTCCCTGGCGAAACCGGTTCTTTTGAATACTCCACTGAAGTACACCCACAAGAGGTAACCACATCATTAATGACAAGCATATTTTCACCCGTATTATATAAAGTAAAAATACAAGATTGAGATTGCTCGGAAGAGAACTCCCCCAAATTAATAGTGGTAGCACTAACAGCAATCTCTCTATTACTATATCGCTTAAATGGAACACTCTCCTCATCATTCAACGTTTTCTTATATAACTCCCATATTGCATCATTTCGTATCGGATCTCCTATAAGCAATATATTATTTTCTCTATCCAATAAAAAGACTTGAAATCGATGATCTTTTTTTAAAGAATTCAACTTATAAAAAGAATTATTGTGATCAATAAACACCGGATAATCAAATCGATTCTTATTCAATAAACTTCTAATAACAAGTTCACTTGAGTTATTTACAATAAATACAAAAGATAGATTTTTATTTATTACTTTCATTTCTCGGATCTTCACTGACCACTCTCCTAATGATAAATGACACTCTGTACATCCGACAGAATCGGTATAAACGACCAATTTATAATCCATCTTCAACAATGAATCAATAGCCCTATCATTATACATCACCTTAGGAAATACAATATGTTTCCCCATCAATTCATTGACTATTTCTGATAATTCTTGTTGATTCTTTGAAGGTAAAGAACTATTGCCACAAGAAATAAATAGAACACAACTTAATATTAGAATGTAAATTTTGTCATTCATGAGTTTTATCATTTCTTAAATGATAAACAAGTAATAAAGTCCCACCTTCTTTTAACATTTCTATATATGCAGGGTCTATCATCTCTTTCTCTTCTATCTTCTCATAAATCATTTGATTCATGGCACACACTATCTGGTTATTATCTGCATACACAGGAAAATTAAAATCACGAATCGATAACTTCTTAAATAATTCCATTATTCCTTCATAACTCTTTATAATATACTTTTGATTCACAATATCCAAACAAAACAACGCTTTGGAAGAACCATAAAACATAGTAGCCAGAAATAAGTTACCATTATAATAAACAGATTCATGAAAATAATTAAACCCACCTAATTTCCTTTCTGATACTACTTTATTATAGTCACTTCTAATCTCATCTGGTATAGGTTGAGCATTTAAAGAAATAGAATATTTTTTACCCAACTCACCCGATTTTTCAAATAAATAAATATCATCAGAAACAGGGTAGTAAAAAACAATATTATCGCCACATCTTCTAAAACTCCCAATCTTCAATTGCCCTTGAGTATCTTTCTCATTAAAAGGAAGTATATGTTGGATAATTTCAAATTCCTGATTTACTAATAGAACTTTGGCATCATCATATATTTCCTTATCCATTCCAAGTACGAAATTAGATTGATTAGTTACGAAAAAGCTATTGATTCCAGACAGTTTACCATCATAACGATATTCTTCTCTAAATGAATTGTCCAAAGCATATTCTATGATTTTTCTATTTCGGACATCTAAAAGGTAAATCCCATTATCATTGACATCAAAATCGAAAGTACGAAAAAACTCTCCAGGACCTCCGCCCTTGGCTCCTACCATAAAAAGAAACTTTCCAGACAAATCAAATACTTTAACAGACTCTGTTCCAAAAAAATCCAAAATATAGATACGATCATTTTTTATTATACACTTATTTATATCTTTTATAAATGAGTTCGCATCTGAGTCATCTAATGAAATAAAAGAAAGAGAATCTACATAGGAATTCATATCAAGAGTATTAGAAAGAGAACTGACTAAACAGGAGTCTTTCATATCATTTGCCACAAACACACTTACTTTTTCTTTATGTCTACAACCCAATAAAGTCATAGTAAAGACACAGACCACTAATATTCTATAAAACATACGAATCATTTCAACTTACTAAAATTAATAATAAGGCTGTAGCATCTTAGCTACAGCCTATATTTATGTTAATCACAAAGGACCGCTGTACATGGAGCCATATTTTCACATTTACAATGAAATCCATCACCAGTGAATAACCATGGGCAATCGAATCTCTCACTTGGCCCCGTATTACCATTACTATTAGCCTCATCTCTAGCCAATGCTTCCACATTAGCCATCGCCAAATCAGACATGAAACTTTCTGCTCTCTGTGACTGATATATATTGTAGCCTGCAAAAGTTGCGACTACAGCGACTATCAAGGCCGCAAAAATCTTCTTACTCATAACTTATATATTTTTTATGAGGTTAGTAATTCTGTTATTTGTCGTGTCTCTCTTTCGGGAAGCCACCTCCTCCGTAGAAAAAGTAAATGCTACATTTACTCATTCCAATTAATTTTTCGCTATCTTCGTGCCGGGCAAACTTCTTTTTTGAAGGTTATCCGGGAGTGGACGATTCTAAGACTTTTCCCAGGACGTAGATCGTTCCACTCCCTTTCTAACCAAGTTAATATTTCTAATAATCCAAACTAAATCCTTGGCTCACATACTTCACTTTATCATGTTGAATTGGGCAGTCCACAGAACCTGTACCAATGCAAGAAGTATAAATAGGAGTTTCTCCGCTAGCCAAAGCTTCTACATTTTGAAGTGATAAAGAATTTAAATCACGAACTTGTTTCACAGGCATCCAGTGCCCCATAGAAATAATAGCAATAAGAAGAATAGCTACTTTTAAAGTTTTTTTCATGTCTATATGCGTTTAAAATGCATACAAACATAAGCTATATTTTTCTTATCATCATCATTTGCCGCGTTACAAAGCGTTACAAGGCCTCAATTTCCGGCAGTTGCAGCTGAAAAAGATCTCTGTTGTGCTGAACAATAGAAATAGAAGGATCGATTTGAAGTACCTTAGATAAACGATGCTTAGCTGTCCGGAGGCACTCCCGGCTCCTTCCAGATAAACACTTCTCGATTTCCTCACGTGTCAATTGACAATCAGTAGCGTTTAAGAAAGCCAGCAAGAGAGTAGAGGACTGAAGATTAAGTGGAATTATTTCCCCATTACACACCAATATCTTTTTATATGCATCAAAGGTCAGTATAGGACTCAATTTATAGATCAAGGATTTTGTTCCCAACAGTTCTTTTGCCTTTTTTAGTTCCGCTATTTGCCCTTCGTACGCCTTTGACTTTTGCTCCAGATCCTTCAACAGCATGTCCTTTTCCCGAGCATCAGATCGCTGCATTTCAATCTGGTGCGCATATTGATCCCGTATACCCGCTAACTCTACTAATTTTTCTTTTGACTTATTTAAATCGGCTATCTGATCTTCGCACTCTTTCAACTTTTGCTCCAGATCCTTCAACAATATGTCCTTCTCCCGAGCGTCAGATCGCTGCACTTCAATCTGGTGGGCATATTGATCCCGTATACTCGCTAACTCTACTAATTTTTCTTCCCTTCTTTTTAGCTTCTCCGCTAACAGCCAACGCTCAGATTGTATTTTAAACAAACGGTTTTTCACCCTAAACAAATAGATCAAATAAACAATCAAACACAAAGCTATACCAACAATCATTCCGAATGGAAAGAAATGGTATCTACAAACCGACCACCAAGTATAATNAGAAATGGTATCTACAAACCGACCACCAAGTATAATATAAAAAACCGGAAACCTCTATTTCACATCTCTCCCCCAAATAAACAACAAACTTCAACTCTGGAGACAGATTGACAGTCCGACTCTTTTTATATAAGGTATTATTTTCCAAGTCTGTAGTTACTATTTGTATCGCAGCTCTTGCCAAAATATGTCGTGTTTGCAGGCTATCCGCCCAAGTCTGACTCAAAGTCATGGGAGATAACTGCTTCTCGGAACAAATAACAGAGTGTAATGAACGTTCTCTCGATATCTGAGAAAGATTTTTCCGGCTCTTCCCAGCATCCACTTTATACTGTCTGGATCCGGTTTCGGTCATTACCGAAATAGTTAAAGGTATCGTGTCACTTGATATCCCGGAAAAAGAATAAAATAAATCCAATTCCTCCCCTTTCTTTTTCATTTCATCTTTCAATACTTGTGTAAACAGATTTTCCGCCTTTATGTGCATCAACTTTCTGTTTCTTTGAAAGAAATACAAACTAACCAGAAATGCTAATAACACTATCCCCACAATGCATAGCAATAACCGAATATACTTCATATCAATATATTTAAGTGAAAAACTGTTCTTACCATTTCGATTTATTTTACTGACAAAAATAAGATTATTTACTACAAAAACAAAGACATCGAAGAAAATAATAAAAAAAAACAAACAAGACTGTTCATAAGCATTCTGTTCATTTTCAGCACAAACAATAACTCTTGTACAATTCAGATTATTCCAATATAGATTGCATTCAGCATTTTCGTCCTGTCAAATTCTAATTAGCTCTTATTCATTACGGCCATGCTTCTTCATTATTTGTATTTACACAATTCGAGAAAAGGCCCCTGCATGAAGAAAAATTTGAAAGATAAAAAATATATATATCAAGCAAAGCCGTAACACCCTAACCAAAAAGTCAGTTTAACTGATAACAATAATAATGATAGCGCTCTTCTCCACCATCCGTTTCCTTTGTCATCAGGCAGAGTCGTTCATCATTACTATCCACCGAGATGCATATACCCCATCTATCCAGTATCACTTTCTTTACAGCACGTCCTTCCCAATCAAATACATAAACTTCATTTGCTATTGCCTTATTTTTCCCAATTTGCCCACTGTAAAGTGCATAAACATAGTTTTCAGTGGCTACCCCACGAAGAAATCCTTTAGGAGAATCGGTAGAGACATTAACAGAAGACACTTCGTTAGTAGATTGATTCTCAAATACCGGCGTATACGTATTCAAATGTACTACACTTTCCAGGCACGTATCATTTACCACTTTCTGAATAGATAATAAATCGCACTCATACGCCAAGTAAGCAAAACGTTTTTTATCCGGCTTCATAATAAGATCCCCCTGGAACAACAAATAGTTTACATCCCGATTTACCGCTTGCTCTGTGTGTGGAAAAGGAAGATATTGATTTAAAATCTCTTTCTGATTACATTTCGCTATCAGGCCACTTTCAAAAGTCCCACTCCCGTAAAATATGGAATCCGAATATGCATATACCCTATTCATTCCTAACTTAGGAGCTGAAACACAATCTATCTTTGAAAGACTGCCTTGAGCTAAACTATCAATTCGAAAAGAACTTATAGTTTGCAAAGACTGATCATACAGTACCAAAGAACGCTTACCCATATCTACATACATTTGGGATATAGATAGAAAATCATCCGGCCCCATGCCTTTATTTCCAAAAGCAACCATCTCTTTCCCTGTATTCATGTTATAAACATGCACCATCGGATTGGCAGTCCAATCTATTAGGCACAGAGTGGAATCATAAGAACACATCAGATAGGGAGCTAATAGTTCCTTGTTTAAACTAACTTCCTTATCACTCTTAAGCGATTGTTCTAAAGGAAAATCATACACAGTTTTTTCTTCCCTGCCACAAGAAGAGAAAGAAAGTAAAATTACAAATAAAACGACTAAATTAAATCTCATATGATTCACATTTATTCTATAAAGTCACTATCCCACTTCAATCAGGCAAATGCTTCCACAGCTCTACCAAATCGACAGATTCTATATTACAATCCACATCTAATAGATACATCTTGGATTTGGTAAACACAAATGATCTTATTTTAAACGGGAACTTAAATTTTACAATAGGAACTCCATCTTTATTAAAAACCAGCAAATGGGTGGGGACTAAGGCTGAAGTATCATTCTCTTGATCCATTGTTATATCAGGTTTCCCTATATACGTCGCAAAAATATAATTCTGATAAACCCTGATATCACCAAAGCCCAAAAGATGTTTGTATTTATCTAATGAAATCCCATTTGCTGATTTTTGGATTATTGGAGATATATACATCCTCTCAAATACTGGTTTTATCTCTTTTTCAGATAAAATATCATAAGCAGCCATATAAGAAAAGTCATTAGAAGCATAATAAACCGTATTATCATCTATACATAAATGACCAATAAAAGGAGCGAGCTTATTATTTGCATTTTCCTCAATGTCTATCGGCACCCGTGCAAAAGTGGTAAGTGTATCCAAACTTTCGTCTAACAATGTAAACAAATGTTCTTTTCCAAATAAACGGGCACCTACAAATAAACCACTTTGTAGACGACAAATCTGATAATAAAATTCTGAATTCATTTTAGGACTAACATCTTCAAGACACTTATATTGCAAACTATCATTATGATTTGATAGTAAATAAGTCATTCGCCTTGTCCTAGAACGTTCAGAAACATAAATAGTATCATTGCAATGTCCTATATATCCAGGAGTGATACATTCTCCAAAACCATTTCCTTTTTGCAAGAAGTGTCCCAGTTCGGAAGCATTCGATTCACATAAAACCAATGCTCCAGACGAAGGATCTCCATTGAAAAGAAAGAATAATGAATCAATCATTTCAAAAGGAAATGCACCTCTAGCAATTACTTCGTCTTTATTAATCCTATTAGTTTTAATATCTATAGAATTCATTGACAGAATATTTGCTATATGCTCTTTCTTATCTGAACAAGAACAAACAAGAATTAAAATAAAAAACGATACAATTTTATTCATAATAATAAATTAGGGGATAAAATATACTAGTCAAAGCTAATATTCCTATCCCCACTTTTTATAAGAATCAGTACTTTGTTTTTTGGTCAAAATAAGTTTCTAGATAATTCCCATTTGGGGTCACTATCAAAACAGAGCAATAACGATTAGATGCACTGACACAATCCTCATCATTAATCTCAGAACCAGCTAACGCCTCTACATTGGCCATCGTCAAATCCGACATGATACTTTCTACTCTCTGTGACTGATATATATTGTAGCCTGCAAAAGTTACGACTACAGCGACTATCAAAGACAAATAAGACAACTGGCAGCACTCGCCCTATAGAAATTTATTTCATTATGCTCCAATTATTTAGCATTTCCAGTTATCTTTAATTCCAAAGGAGAAGCGGAAGCATTGCAATATAGTATAATAGTTTTATTAAAGTGTTCCGGATGGTCTGCTTTATAAGTTACTTTAACTGCTAAAGACTTTCCGGGCTGAACGGGTTCTTTGGAATATTCAACAGAAGTACATCCGCAAGATGTCTTATTATCATAAACGACCAAATTATTATTACCAATATTGTGTATCTCAAAAGTTATATGCTGCTCTCGTCTCCAATCAAAACTCCCCAAATCAACCATATCTTCCTCTATTTTTATCACTGTTCGCATATTTGAAAGAGAGTCTCCATCTATTCCTCCTGAAATAAGATGGATATAGAGTTCTCTTACATCGTAATTATGGACCGGATTT